>JAYNZN010000019.1:0-29121 GCA_038103695.1 Opitutales bacterium | reverse complement strand
CCCCATACAATTCTCCCTCTTCGGCCAAGTCCATCACCCTCTGAAAAAGGATTTCGCGTTTTGGCTCATCGAACTGTTTGGAATCATTGATCTCTTCTGTCAGTTTCCGGTTCTTTGCCTGCCTAAAGAAAGCTTTAGGGATTATTACCGAACCAGCCACCACCGGACCAGCAAGGCATCCCCGACCCGCCTCATCCACGCCCACAATACCCCAACCGTCTTTGACCAACTTACGATCGTGAGTCCAGCGGGGATTGGGCATCGGTTACAAAAGATTATCTTTTCCAATTCGGGTTCCATGCCTTCTTCGCGGGGGGTTGCTTGCCCATCGCTTCATAAGCGGTCTTGAAATGCATCTTACAAAACTGAGGCATACTTGATCCCCCACCTTTATTATATAATTCCGTAGCTACCTGTTTCGCCTGCGAACCTGAACCCTTGGGGATTTTACACCCAGCCAATTCCTCCAATTTTTCCATCTGTTTAAGCCAGGTCGCCCGGGCAATAATGGAAGCTGCCGCAACCACTGGATCCTCTTCCGCCTTGGTCCTCATTTGCAGATCGAAATCCATATCTTCGACATATTTTTGGACTAATGGTTGTTTAGAAAACTGATCGAGCAGTCCCCACTTGGGCTTTCTTAGTTTGAGGGCATCATTGAGTGCCTTACCGTGTAGCCAAGCGAGCAGCTTATTTAGATTCTCACCAAATTTCAGATACAATTCATTATATTTTTCCATCCGGGTGAACGCAGTTTTGATCACTACCCCTTTGGTCGATGCGATCGACTTGGCCATCTTCAGGATCGCCCCGTCGGTAATCGTCTTACTGTCCCGGATACCCTGATCCATCCATGTCTTAACCATTTTTCCATCCGCGATCACACAGGCACAAACCACAGGGCCAAATAAGTCACCCTTTCCACTCTCATCAAGCCCAGCGTGCGGCTCAAACCATTCCGGGTGGTTGACTTCCTCATACCCCATTTTGAATTCGCCTGTCACTTCTGGCTCCAAAATATTGGTCACAAACTCTTCTGTTCCTTTTCCTTGGACCACGAGCTTGCCGCTCTCATAAGCCACGATCTTTACGGAATCTCCATCAAACGCATGCCGGGCATACTGGACCTCGCGGGTGGGCCATCCTTTTGCATGAAGGACTTCGCCGAGTTTATCTACCTGTGCGGAAGTCAATTTAAGGTTATACATCGACTTTTTCTTTGCCCCGCCTCCTTCTTTATTTGAAGCCATACTTGCCATCATCGAAATATCCATGGAAAAGAGACGAGAAAAACGCAACAGCCAAGCATGAAAGATATTCCCAATACACACCTCTTGAAAAAAACAAAGGAGGTGAAATACTTTCATAATTCGTTACTTCGATGGTATGACGAGTACCAGCGGGATCTTCCCTGGCGCAGTCAGCCATCGCTTTACAAAACGGTTATCTCCGAGTTCATGCTTCAACAGACCCGTATTTCCACCGCACTGCCTTACTACGAGAGCTGGTTAAAAAAATTTCCTGACTTTCAGACACTGGCAAACGCGACGGAGGAAGAAGTAATAAAAGCTTGGGAAGGGCTCGGCTACTATTCACGTGCACGCAATCTTCATAAACTAGCCAATATCGCATCCTTATGGAAAACACCTCCCGATAATCTAAAGGAATGGAAAAAACTGCCAGGTGTGGGGCCCTACATTGCAGCTGCAGTTACCAGTATTGCCATGGGAAAACCCGTAGCAGTCTGCGACGGTAACTTGGTGAGGGTTCTTACTCGGATCTTTGCGATTGATAAGGAATATAAAGATGGAGCAACGGCACAAAAAAAACTTCTCCCTATCTCTCAGTCCATTTTAAATATGAATCGCCCAGGCGATCACAATCAGGCAATGATGGAGCTCGGCGCAACGGTCTGCCACCGACATTCTCCGCTCTGCCTAACCTGTCCAATCGTAAATTTTTGCGGAAGTGGACGAGCAGGAAACCCAGAAAATTTTCCCAAAATCCAAAAAAAGAAAAAAAAGGAAAAATCAATGAACCGCTTTTGGGTGGAATCAAACGGAAAATTGCTCCTCCAAACCGATATCAATTCCAAAAGTAAGCTTTCCGGGATATACGAGCTACCTCAAGCTTTGCCCTCATGTCTAAAATTTTCGCCTAAAGCAGTGGAAAGCATAGGCACGCGAAAACGGACCATTGGGAATGTAGAGTACAAGGAAGAAATTCTAAGAATTTTAAGATTTGTGACCAAACAGGACCAATTAGAAAAGGGTTACCTTTGGGTAGATAATGAAAAAATGAAGGAACTTACCCTATCAGGTCCTCACCGCAAATGGATCGAGGAGATATTACGAGAGAGCACAGAAAATAGCTGACCAGAACCCACACTCGGTCGATTGCAAGGTGTTCATTGAGGAAAAACAGAGGTTAAGAAAATTTTAAAAACACAAAAAATACATCTCTGAAGTAATTGAAAAATTGTTCTTTTACGAAAGAGTATTGCCACAACCCAAAAAATTTGGATCCAGGGGTTCCCCGCATTCTAAAGAACTCCATGAGTTTTTCGGATTTGCCGAGGATTCCCAAAACGCGGTCATAATTTCTTCTGCACAAATCTAATCATCTTTTCTTAAAATTCAGATCTTAGATTAAATCGCGGGAATTGGGATCTGAGTCATATTGCAATCTTCCCAATCTCTAAGAATAGCATGAAGCCCCAAGTCCTGTAGAAGCCCATTTATTAATCGAACACACGATGTATCCCAGTGACGAAAGACTTCGTACATCACATAAGCTTACATCCTCTTTACCGCATCCGTAAATCGGCCAATCACTCCATCAAAAGACCCATTTGAAAAGAAGACTACCAAGGTGGGTCGAGTAAGTTCTCTTCCCAAAAGAAAGCTTTCAAGTTCAAGATTAGTGGCAAAAGAATGGCCTTTCTTGCCTTGTGCTTCAATTTGTCGGATCATATTGGCAGGATTGATCCGTTTATCCGCAGGGATTTTATCCGCCCTATGGACTGCACCCAGGACGGCCAAGTCAGCAAGGGCAAGGGCATCAGCAAAGCGGTCTTCAAACACATTGGTGACCGCGGTATTACTGCGTGGTTCAAAGCAGGCAATAATTTCGAAACCCGGCCAGCGGGCACGCAACGATTCAAGGGTTCCGGCAAGAGCAGTGGGATGATGGGCAAAATCCGAAAGAACCGCTGCTTCGCGACTTTCGTGCAAAATTTCCTGCCTTCTCTTTACACCAGAACATTCGGAAAAGTCGGGCAATTTGACTGCGTTAAAGGGATTAAGCTCCTTCACGCTTGGAGCATCGTTGGTACTAATCTGCTGAGACAAGACCGATGCAAGGACAGCCATAGCAAGGTTTCTGGCATTGAAGAGACCAGGCATTTTCCAGGAGACGGCCATAACAGACACGCCCTGCCAGTTAAGATTGAACCGGGTACCCTGACCGTCTTCTTTGAAATCAACGATACGAAAATTATTCTTCTCTCCTGTCCCAACTGAAAGGACTCTTGTCCAGGGGGCATCAGGCAATGCACGGAGGTTTGCGTCGTCCCCGTTGAGAAGTACATACCCGTCCGAAGGAACGATCCGTAAGAGATGGGAAAAGCTGCGCGAAATGTCCTCAAGGTCGCGGAAAATATCTCCATGGTCAAATTCCAAGTTATTTAGAACTAGAACCTTTGGTCGATAATGAATGAATTTACTGCGCTTATCAAAAAAAGCGGAGTCGTACTCATCCCCCTCAATCACAAAAGGAGAGGTGCCATTTCCTAGTTGGTTCCCACTAGGTAGATCCAGAGGAACCCCCCCGATTAAATACCCCGGCTGCAAACCCATTTGATTAAGGGTAAAGGCAGCCAGCGAAGTGGTGCTAGTTTTACCGTGAGTTCCAGCAATGACAATAGATGGGCGATTCCCAATCAAATCCTCGCCAATTAATTGGGGAAGGGAAACAAAGGGAAGCCTTCGTGTTTTCAACAAATATTCAACCTGCGGGTTGCCACGCGAAACCGCATTACCCACAACCACGCGCTCAGGCTTCCAATTAACCAAAGTATCTTCTTGAAATCCTTCAAATAATTCAATCCCCGCATCACTCAAAACATCCGACATGGGCGGATATACACCTGCATCCGAACCCGCCACCTCGTGCCCCATATCTTTAAGTAATACAGCCGCGTTCCCCATTGCCGTCCCACAAATTCCGATAAAAAACACCCGCATGCAAAGATTCAAAACAGGGCATAGATGGATTTGGCAAAGATAAATTGCCTCGACTTCATCAAATGAATGAAGAAAACCAATATGCAATGAACCAAAAAAAACTAAAGCTTCTTGTACTTGGCAGCGGTGGCCGCGAACATACTCTGGCTAAGATCTGCTCACAAAGTCCCTTGGTAAACGAAGTGATCGTTGCTCCTGGAAATGGTGGCATGGAGAAAGAATTTAGAGCCATTGCACTAGACCTAGAAGACAACCAATCGATCCTCGAAGTCGCAAAATCTGAAAATATTGATTTGGTGGTCGTAGGTCCGGAGGTCCCACTATGTAACGGAGTGGTCGATGCATTATACAAGGCTGATATTCTTGCGTATGGACCTGACAAAGATTGTGCCAGACTCGAGGGAAGCAAGGCATTTAGTAAAGACTTCCTGGCACGACACGATATCCCAACTGCTGAATATGGTAATTTTTCAGAAATTGACGCTGCGATCACCTACTTGGATTCATGCTCCTTGCCTGTTGTAATAAAAGCAAGTGGCCTGGCAGCAGGGAAAGGTGTGATTATTTGCCAAGAAAGGGAAGAGGCTGAGAGAGAAATTCGAGATATGCTTAGTGGTGAAAGTTTCGGCACAAGTGGAAGGGAGGTTGTCATCGAGGAATTCCTTGAGGGTGAAGAAGCGTCCCTGCATCTCATATGCTCTGGCCAGGATTATGTAGCTCTTCCTATGAGCCAAGATCATAAAAGGGTTGGCGAAAATGACACGGGACCCAACACGGGTGGGATGGGAGCCTATGCCCCCACATCCCTAGTGAACTCCTCGATGCTAGAGGAATACGAAGAGTCGATTGTAAGACCGACTCTCGCAGGCCTTGAAGCAGAAGGCATGAACTTTCGGGGCACATTGTATATCGGACTCATGTTAACTTCATCTGGACCAAAAGTCCTGGAATTTAATGTTCGCTTTGGTGATCCCGAGACTCAGGTAATATTACCCTTAGTTGATCAGGACTTAGTACCCATACTCCTTGCCTCTGCTCAAGGAAAAACCTTGCCCGATAAACTCAAAATAAAAGATGAATTTGCTATGGTTGTAGTGCTAGCTAGCCAAGGATATCCGGGTGCCTACCCCAAAGGGGAGATTATCAATCCTCCTGCTCAATTACCCCCATCCACCATGCTTATTCACGCAGGTACAAAAATTAATGCAAATGGTGATGTGGTGACTTCAGGTGGGAGAGTAATGGGAGCAGTAGCTCTAGGAAAAAGTTTAGCAAGTGCTCAAGATTCAGCTTATGATTTGTGCGAATCCGTACACTTTTCATCCAAATATTTTCGCAAGGATATCGGACACCGCGAGTTTTCACGAAATTAGATAGATTCTACCTTGCCATTCCTTTTCAGGCAGATGAATGTTAACTTCAAAAATGGGCAAAAAGAGTCGTTTAAAAAAGCAAAAGGAGGAACCTAAGAAAGTTCTTTTTGTTTGTACGGCGAATGTATGCAGAAGTCCAATGGCAGAGAGGCTCTTTGCTCAGGCATTGGAAGATTCTGATCTAAGCACCAAAATTATCTCATGCTCGGCAGGTTTGTCAGTAATGGATGGAGACAAGGCATCTCAAAATTCCATTGATGTGTGCGAGGAACTGGGTATGGACATCAAAGACCATAGAAGTGCTGGCCTTACCCGCCCTGCTATCAAAGAGGCTTCTGTAATTTTTTGCATGACCGAGTCCCACCGTGCATTAATCAATATGTACTTCGACCTACCTCAAGGATATCCAATTTTTCTCATGCGTGAATTTGTCAAAGATGGAAACACAGAACTTCCTGATCCTTTTGGTCAAGACATCAGCGTTTATCGCCAATGCCGAGATCATATGATCGAATCCATGCCCTCATTAATTAAATGGGTTGAGAAAAACCTCTAATATTTTAGTATTACCTATACCAATATGACGACCGAAACTGACACCCATACCACCTTCTCTTCCACGTTGGATAATCGCTCTTTATCCGAAATTGATCCTCAAATCAGTCAAGCAATCGAACAAGAAAGGCAGAGGCAGCAAACACACATTGAATTAATTGCCTCTGAAAACTTCACTTTACCCGCCATAATTGAAGCTACTGGCAGTGTCTTAACGAATAAATACGCCGAAGGATACCCTGCCAAACGATACTACGGGGGGTGCGAGCATGTGGATGTTGCCGAGAGCTTAGCCATCGAGCGGGCGAAACGTTTATTTGGTGCCCAGCATGCTAATGTACAGCCACATTCAGGAAGCCAAGCCAACACTGCAGTTTATTTCGCAATGCTCCAACCCGGTGATAAAATCCTCACTATGAGCTTACAAGATGGGGGGCATCTCACGCACGGTCATCCTAAAAATTGCAGTGGCATGCTCTACGAAGTTATCAACTACGGAGTTGATAGCACGAGTGGAAGGATAGATTATGATTCGATTGAGGCATTGGCGGAAAAAGAAAAACCAAAACTTATTACAGTCGGTGCTTCCGCCTACTCTCGCACCATTGACTTCGAAAGGATGGGCAAAATTGCCCGTGCCAATAATTCTCTCCTCCTCGCTGACATAGCACATATTGCTGGATTAGTGGCTGCGGGACTTCATCCCTCGCCCGTCCCTCATGCTGATTTTGTTACCACAACCACACACAAAACCCTACGAGGACCAAGGGGTGGCCTAATTCTCTGCAAAGAAGAGTTTGCCAAGGCCATTGATTCTGCAGTTTTTCCGGGAAATCAAGGAGGTCCGCTCATGCATGTCATTGCAGCAAAAGCCACCTGCTTTCAGGAGGCTGGCAAATCTGCTTTTGTCGATTACCAAAAACAGGTCATCGCTAACGCCAGTGGAATGGCTAACTCTCTCGTAAAGCTCGGATTTCATGTAGTCAGTGGTGGTACAGATAATCACTTATTGCTACTCGATCTTCGCCCATCCCATCCTGAGATGACTGGTAAGGAAGCTCAACTCGCCCTCGAAGGAGCAAATTTAACTCTCAATCGTAATACCGTGCCGGGAGAAACAAGAAGTCCATTTCAAACAAGTGGGTTACGGATTGGTACACCTGCGGTGACCTCGCGTGGTATGAAAGAGCCTGAAATGGAGATCATTGCGGAAATAATTAATCAGATACTCTGCAACCCTGGTGATTCAGATTCTCTACAAATTCAAAAAGAGAAGTCGCTTGATCTTTGCTCCGGCTTTCCATTACCATACTAATCTTTATCATATTTCTTAAATTCGTATTACTATGAAAAATATAAATTCTCGCCGTAAAGGTTTCACTTTGATCGAATTGCTCGTGGTTATTACCATTATTGGTATTTTAGCCGGTATCGCTTTTGTTGGATTTGGAGATGTTTTTGGAACAGCAGGACGCACTGCAGCTCAAAAAAATCTTAAAACTGTATATGAAAGTCTAGCGGCAAAAACCCGCAACTTCCCAACCTCTGATGATGTAAGCTCTGCTGAAGAATTTGCCGCTTGGTTTAGGAAAAAAACCAAGGACACAAGACCAGAACTCTGGTTTCTACCAGACGACGAGTTAGTGGTTGAATTAAACGAAGATGGAAGCGACGGTGTTCCAGCAAACATTCCTGCTGACGGAAGCGAATTTACAGCATCCCAAAAAGAGGCACTTGGTTACGCTGTGGCGATACCCCGATCGGGCGATGCGAAAAGTCGTAGTTTTGTAACTAATTTGGAAAGCGGTCCCTTTCCTATCATGTGGACTGCCGGATTAGAAGGAGAGAGATGGAGCGATAACTCACCTTGGGCAGGTGAAGGAGGGCATGTCCTCTTTAGTGACGGAACTGTAAGATGGTTTGAAGAGACGACCAAAAATGATACTGGTGTTTTCACGAAAGCGATTGATAAAGGAGAAGATGTTCCTGATTCCTTTGAAAATACTGAATCCATAAGAGATGCAGTCCCAGCATCCTGGGAAATTTACGACGGTCGTCAGTAGAAGCTCTTAACTTAACATTTTCGTGGGCAAATCCACAGTCCGCGGAACTCTTTTCTTTGGTCATAACGGTCGCTGCAAGGTTCTTGTTGATACTGGCGACTCTATCCCCTTAGCTCGGGGAGCAAGTGGTGTCGGGTTGCATGGAGATACCGTCGAACTTTTTCGTTTACCACCTAAAAAGAAGGATAGATTAAGGAAAAAGTCCAAACCGAAGCCTCCAAAGTATGAAGTTAGGAAAATAATCAAAAGGAACACAGACGAATTTCTTGGCTACTTCAGTGAGGAAATGAGAAGGCCTCTCGTTCGATCTGAGAATTCTAAAATTGCCATACCTTTCAAGGTGATGGGGGACACTAAAAGTGCGAAGGATTACGACAAAGTTTTAGTAAAATTTGTTCGATGGGACCCACCTGCAAGAATACCGACATGTAAAATTTTACAAGTTCTTGGACCAGGAGAAGATGCTAGAACTGATCACAAAGGCATTCTTGCCAAATATGGGCTTTCCCAGACCTTCCCTAGCATTGTGGAAGAAGAGGCTCAAGCTGTCTCCCAAATGGTTTCTAGATCTGAATTAAAAGGAAGAAAAGATTTACGATCTGTTTTTACCCTTACGATTGACCCACTTGATGCCCGGGACTTTGACGATGCACTTTCGCTTCGTACATTGGACGGGGGAGATCTAGAAATTGGAGTGCACATAGCAGATGTGTCACATTATGTTAAAAAAGGCTCTGCTTTAGACAATGAAGCCAGAAAACGCGCTAACTCCACTTACTTGGTGGGGGAGGTTGTTCCGATGCTACCACACTCATTATCGAGCGGTATTTGTAGCTTAGTTGAGGCTCAGGACAGGTTGGTAAAATCAATTCTTTTCCGTTTCTCCCCCTCTTTTGATCTTCTTGGTCATCAAGTCTGTGAATCCGTAATTTGTAGTGATAAAAGACTCACATACGAACAAGCTTTGTTATTTTTACAATTGAACAAACTTGAAGAGATTGTTCAAACCGCACCACCTCCAAGTAAATATTCAGGGAACCCCGGAAGATCCCTTCAAGATTGTAGTAAATCAGATCTAAAAAACATACAGTTTGCGATTAAAACCTTAGGAAAGGTTGCATCGAAATTGCGCAGAAAACGAATGGATAATGGTTCACTTGAACTTGCCTCTTCTGAACTAAAAATTCTCGTTAATGATTTAGGTAAGCCAGAAAAGATTTACCAAAACTCTGACGATGAGAGCCATCAGTTAGTTGAAGAGTTTATGCTTTTAGCTAATCAAACCATTGCAAAACAAGCTCGCAAACTGAGACTCCCTGTAGTTTTTCGGACCCATCCTGACCCAGATCCTGAAAACCTAGAAGAACTAAGGAGTTTTTTATCTTTATTTGGGATTACCTGCGGAGAGCTGACAAGTCGTAGAGAAGTGCAAAAGATGCTCAAGCAAATCAACGCTTCACCAATTTCACAAGTACTCCGCATCAAATTTCTTCGCAGCTTGCAACAGGCCTGCTACCGGGCTACTCCTGACGGTCATTATGGATTGGCCATGCAGGACTACCTGCACTTTACCTCCCCCATCAGGCGATACGCAGATTTGATTACCCACCGAGCGATAGAATCCATAATAAGAAAGGATTCTAAAAAAATGAACACAACCAAATCGATCGATGGTTTAGCCAAGAAATTATCGATCAGCGAACGTAATAGTGTGGATGCTGAACGCGAATCAATTAAGGACAAACTCATATTGTACTACAAAGAAGACTTGGATTCCCCGAGGCCAGTCAAACATGAGGCACTAATCACTGAGATCAACCGTAGGGGGTTTTTTGTCGAACTAACAAAAACCTTGGCGAGAGGATTTGTTCCTCTTCGAACATTACCCCGAGAATATGGTTATCGTTTATCATCAAATGGAACAAAACTGACAGGACGCAACCCTAAGAATAAATTAAGTATTGGGGATAAAGTTGAAGTCCAAATTGATCGAATTAATACCCTCGACAAACAGATGGATTTTAAATTGGCCTGATCTTACTTGCGCATCTATCTGACTTGGCTTATCGAGTCGTCAACTATGTCATTTAATTTCCACAACCAATTGTCTAGTATTTGGGAAAAAGCAGTCTCTCTTTACAAAGAGGGAAACACTGACCCTTCTTCCTTTCCCATCGAGGATGTCGTTCCTATGCTTGCATCTTTCGGAATTAATAAAATTGAAGTTTTCGATTATGCTGAAGATTGGTGTTTGCATGGAGAACCCGACCTTCTCACATTTTTGTTAGTTCACTATGAAAGATGGTCGTTTTTTAGGGAGGAACAGAACCGAAAACCATCAAACATAATGCTCGAGCCAACAAGCCTTCCTTCCAGATCAGAGGAGATTGCTGGGATTCAATGGCTGCCTAGAATAATACCTAAAGCCTATGCAAAGCTGAGAGGCGAATTACCACCTGAAGTTATGTACGGATGTGGGGGGGACAGACAATTTTTCAAACAAAATAATATCCATCCAGCAGAATTTTTGAGAATTATTCGGAAATTCCCCAAAGATGAAAAATCCATTATTAATTGGGTACATAATAAAAAAACAATTTAATTTTCTACGAGAAACCATCTTAATTTATGTCATCTATGATTTTTGAAAAATATCACGCACTTGGAAACGATTACCTAGTTTACGACCCCCGTTCCACAAATTACGAATTTTCTGAAACAGAAATAATTCGGATATGCCATCGTAATTTTGGATTGGGTTCTGACGGAATATTGGTGGGGCCCCTTCCATCTGAATCGGCGGATTTCAGATTGCGAATCCTGAACCCGGATGGCAGCGAAGCAGAAAAAAGTGGAAATGGTCTACGCATCTTTGCCAGGTATTTAAGGGATATTAATTTGGTAAATAACCAATCATTTACAGTTGATACCCTTGGTGGAATTGTAACTTGTGAAGTCTCGTCTGATAAAAAACTTATCTCAGTGGAAATGGGTCAAGTTAGTTTTCACAGCGACTCCATACCAGTATATTTGGAAGGAGATCCTCGAGAAGTGCTCAACGAAAACATCACACTTTCTGATACTTCCTTTTCATTCTTTGGTGCAACGATCGGAAACCCTCACTGTGTTGTTCCGGTTGATGAAGTGGATGAAAATACCATTCGAAAATACGGACCAGAACTTGAAAACCATCCCAACTTCCCAAACCGGACAAATGTTCAATTCCTTCAAGTGTTGGACCGAAATAGAATCAAGATTGAAATTTGGGAACGTGGAGCCGGTTACACTCTTGCATCTGGCAGTAGCAGTTCCGCGGCAGGTGCAGTAGCTCGAAAAATCGGTGCATGTGACTCCCAAATTACTGTAGAAATGCCAGGAGGAGAAATTGAGCTCGAAATTGATGACCATTTCAATGTGCTGATGAAAGGGCCTGCCACTCGAGTGGCACAGATGAATCTAGATTTAGAGTGCATCAATGATAGCTGACCCTCTTTTGTCTCGATCTTGCCAAGATCGCACTTGCCAAGATCAAGATAAATTGGTTTTTTAAAAGATTTCCCAAAAATCATGAAAGCCACTATCCGTACCCAAGGCAGCCAATTCGTAGTTGAAAAAGGCGACAAGCTATTTGTTAACCGCTATCCCGAGACAAAAGAGGGCGACCAAGTTAAGATCGATGATGTCTTGATGGTCGTAGATGAAGGAAAATCTACATTTGGATCTCCTCTTGTTGAAGGTGCCTCAGTAACCGCCAAAATTCTCGAAAACAAAAAGGACAAGAAAGTTATTGTTTTCAAAAAGAAACGCAGGCAAGGATATAAGCGTCGCCGAGGTCACAGACAGTTGCTTTCAGTTATTGAAATCGAATCAATCAACTTGAAATAGTTTCATTTTAGCAAACCCCATTTTCGTCATGGCTCATAAAAAAGGACAAGGAACTTCCAAAAACGGACGCGACAGTAACAGTAAACGCCTCGGAGTTAAAAAGTTTGGTGGCGAGTCAGTGCTCGCAGGGAACATTATTCTCCGTCAACGAGGCACAAAATATCATCCAGGCAAGAATGTTGGTCTAGGAAAAGACTTTACCCTATTCGCCCTAACTCCTGGAAAAGTTGAATTCGACAAGCCTCACCGACTGGTAAATGTGGTAAATCAATAGGTGTCTCTGATACGCCATCGTACTAGCCTTGGTTAGAATCTTACTGGGGTGAATCAATCTGACTCTCATAACTCGCCTTCCGAAAATATCTTAGGGGCATCAGAACCCTCGGAGGAGGTGCTCATTCAGCTTTCCTTTGAAGAAACAAGAGTCCTTGGTTCTCTAATAGAAAAGGAACTTACTACCCCTGAATACTACCCTATGAGTTTAAATGGGTTGGTGAACGCTTGTAATCAAAAAAATAATCGTCTACCTCGAACCAACCTGAGTGAAGAAGAAGTAAATCAATGCATCGAAGATTTAAGGATGAAAAGATTGGTTCACAGGGTCGATCTTGTCGGTTCACGCGTCCCTAAATTCCAGCATAATGCGGAAAAAGAAATCGATTTAATCAAAGCTGAAAGAGCTCTGATTGCGGAACTTTTAAATCGTGGACCTCAGACGTCCGGAGAACTCAATAATCGTGCAGACAGGATGTTTGAATTTGATGGCATTCAAGATGTTGAGGATACCCTCACCGATATGATGGAACGGACCCCAAGCTTGGTTGGAGTTATGGAACCAAGACCAGGGCAAAAAGAATCCCGTTGGTTTCATAAGCTAGCCCCTCCTCCCAAAATGGAAGAACTACAGGATGGTAGTTCCGTTTATGTTCCTGCCCCTGATCAGCGTTTAGATCAATTGGACTCCGTACTATCTGAATTCAAAGATCTAAAGGAGGAAGTTGAAGCTCTTCGTTATCAGTTACGTGAACTCAGTGATGAATTTCGTGAATTCCGCAGGGAATTCGAATAATTATTAGATTTTCTCAGAGACGGGCAGTGCCTGCTCTAAGCCCCAAGATAAAGTCATTATAGGCTGATTCCACTCCTTGTTCTAATCGAATTTTGGAATTCCATCCCAACGATTTCATAAGTGATACATCCAACCTCTTAACTGGCATTCCATCAGGCTTTTCAAGATCATGGGTGATTTTACCTTGGTATCCAACCGTAGACTTAACTAAATTTGCAATCTCTAAGATGGAATGATCGATTCCAGTGCCTAAGTTTGCCCAATGAGGAGGATTATTTTGCTCTAATAGAAAAAGGACACCACTGGCCAAATCATCTACATGCATAAGTTCCCTTCTCGGTTTGCCTGTTCCCCAAATCTGTACCTCGGGCAAACCTTCTTTTTTAGCTTCATAGAATCTACGAATGAGAGCAGGTAAAACATGGGAATTGAGACCATGATAGTTGTCTCCAGGACCATAAAGATTTGTGGGCATTGCACTATGAAAAAGAACACCATATTGGTTGCGATAGTGTCTGCACATTTCGAGTCCAGCAATTTTAGCCAATGCATAAGCCTCGTTTGTTTTTTCCAGTGATCCAGTGAGCAAATACTCTTCCTTGATTGGTTGTTGGCAGTTTCTGGGATAAATACAAGAACTGCCTAGATTCAAAAAACGCCCCACCCCATTCTGCCATGCAGCATGGACTAAATTAGCGTTAATCAGAAGGTTTTCATGGATGAACTGGGCTGGATAGTTATCATTGGCATGAATCCCTCCTACCTTTGCAGCGGCGTTTACAACAATATCTGGTTTATGTTCAGAAAAATAACGATTCACTTCAGCCTGATTCACCAGATCTAGCTCTTCTCTGCCAGCAACCAGTATTTGATTGCCCGTTTTTTGATCTCCAAATGCTCGCAATAAAGCCGAGCCCACCATTCCTCGGTGACCGCTGACAAAAACTTTTGCCATCAGGAAAGGTTAGCTTCGGCCAGAGTTTTTTCTCTTTTTGCCAGTTTCATGTCCTCTTCCACCATTAAGGAAACCAAGTCTTTAAAGGTCGTTTCAGGAGCCCATCCCAATTGCTTTTTTGCCTTTTGTGGATTACCAATCAAAAGATCAACTTCGGCTGGCCTCTCGTATTTTTGATCGAACCCAACATATTCATTCCAATCCAAATCTAGGCATGCAAAAGTTTCCTCAAGAAATTCCCTTACAGTATGCGTTTCATTGGTAGCAATCACATAGTCATCTGGATTGTCTTGTTGCAACATTAGCCACATCGCTTCCACATATTCCTTAGCGTATCCCCAGTCTCTCTTAGAATCAAGATTGCCAAGTATAAGCTTTTTTTGGAGACCCAGCTTAATCCTAGTTGCTGCCCGAGTAATTTTTCGGGTTACAAAGGTCTCTCCCCGCCGGGGAGATTCATGATTGAATAAAATTCCACTGCTGGCATGTAACCCATAAGACTCCCTATAATTTACTGTAAGCCAATGAGCATATACCTTGGCACAGGCATAAGGAGAACGAGGCCAAAAAGGAGTGGTTTCCACTTGGGGAACTTCCTGTACCTTGCCATACATCTCGGAAGAAGAAGCCTGATAATATCTCACTTTTTTAACTAACCCTGCCTCACGAATGGCCTCTAAAATTCGTACAGCTCCAAGGCCAGTGACATCCCCCGTATACTCGGGCACATCAAAAGATACCCGCACATGACTTTGGGCACCAAGATTGTAAATTTCATCGGGCTGTAATTGGTAAAGCAATTTTACCAATTGTACGGCATCCGCCAAATCCCCATAATGTAGATAAAGATTGGTATCATCAACCAATGGATCCTTGTACAAATGCTCCAAACGATCCGTATTGAAAGTCGAAGCCCTGCGAACGATGCCATGTACTTCATATCCCTTTTCTAAGAGCAATTCAGTGAGATAAGAACCGTCTTGACCTGTGATTCCAGTAACCAATGCTTTTTTCATATATTATTATTTAAATATTATATTTAAGCATTGGTAAAGATTGGATCTGCACTCATTCTACTTAATTGACTTACATTAATCTGATTCTATCATGAATCACAAGAAGGGGGATTAGCTCAGTTGGTTAGAGCGCATGCATGACACGCATGAGGTCGGCAGTTCGAATCTGCCATCTCCCACCACTTTTTAAAACTCTTTAAAATATGTCGAGTCAACGTAGTAAAACGGAATGGGTTGTGATTGCTATACTAACCATTCTATTCGGATCAATTTGGCTATTCGCGCATTGGAACCTTTCACGAAAACCCCCTCATCACAAAGGGCCCGGTAGTGCTGGATATGTAGAACCAACGATCACACCTGAGTCTTCCACCAACCCAATTAATGAATAAAATTGTCTGCATTAGCGGATGTTCTCGAGGTTTGGGTAGAGCGATGGCTCTTGAATTTGCTTCCCGAGGATGGAAAGTAGCGGGTGGTGCCAGGGATAGGTGTGCATTAGAAGCACTCGAAAATGAACTTCAATCTGATCATTTCATTGATTTTCTAGATGTAACGGATCCCCATCAGACAGAATCTTTTTCCACGCGTGTCGAGGATAAGTTTGGCCCTCCCAATCTCTTACTGAACAATGCTGGGATGATTAACCGAAATGCACCACTGACTGAAATTTCTGCGGAGGAATTTTCTTCGATTTTAGCGGTTAATCTTGGTGGCATTCATAATATGATTCGCTCATTTGTTCCTAAGATGGAAAGAGTGGGGCGTGGGATAATAGCTAACTTCAGTTCTTATTGGGGGCAATCAACTGCTCCTGAAGTGGGGCCTTATTGTGCATCAAAATGGGGAGTGGAAGGTTTAACGCGTTCCCTTTCGCAGGAACTCGCAAATGGAGTAGCCGCTGTTGCTTTTAATCCTGGCATCATTGATACCAATATGCTGCGTTCCACATTTGGTGATCAAGCATGCAACTACCCTACTCCTACGGAATGGGCAATGGAAGCAGTTACAAGACTTGAAAATTTATCAACCAAGGATAACGGTAGAACCTCCAACCCTTAAAATATTAACCTATAATCACCCTCTATTATGCTTATCCACACCGTAGTTTTTTGGCTAAAAAAGGACTTATCTCAAGAGGATAGGAAATTTTTTGAAATAGAATTAAAAAAGTTAGAAAATATACCTTCCGTTGATCATCTTTGGATAGGTAAACCTGCGCCCACAGAAAAAAGACCAGTCATTGATGATACATATGATGTCTGTCTTACTGTAATATTGAAAGATCTTGCAAGTCATGACCAATATCAAGAGGACCCAATTCACTCAGAATTTATCGAAGCTTGCTCCCGAATGTGGGAACGGGTGGTGATTTATGATGCGGAATAAAGAGACAAATCTAGGAAAGAACCAGCACTAAACCTCAACTCCTAGTTTACTGGCTTCCTGAGGATTTCCTCGTAGTGCATCCTTAAATTCCCCTACATCAAAATCAGCAACAATAAAATCTCCATTTTTCAAAGTCGGAGTCTTCGTTTGTCCGCTTACTTTCTCGAGTTCTGACATTTTGGAAGGATCCGTTCGAACATCGATAGTTTCAACTTCCAGTCCGATCTCTGAAAAATATTTCAAGGCTTCATCACACCATGGACAGCCTTGCTTAATATAAAGGGTAGGTTTGCTCATGATATTTTCCTTAGCAGGCTAAATCGTATATGCAACCCACTTATTTGAATCCTGCTTGTCCATTCATTATTCAGGTAACATATTTATGCCAACTGAAACATTATGCCATCTGCTAGAACATCTTCCATTAAGACCGAATGTATTTTTGTAAAAGGGGCGAGAGAAAATAATCTTGATGAGCTAACAGTTTACTTTCCGAGAGGACAACTCGTTGGAGTGACCGGAGTAAGTGGATCAGGAAAATCATCCCTTGTTTTTGATGTATTAGCAGCGGAAGGTCACCGAAAATATGTTGAGAGTTTGTCCACTAAAGCCAGGCAAGCCTTAGAGAAGGTAGCCCGACCCGATGTCGACTTCGTTGAGGGGTTATCCCCAGTGCTTTCCATTGAACAGGTATCTGCAAGATCCGCCGGGCCCAGAAGTACTGTGGCCACAGCAACAGAAATTGCAGACTATGCAAGATTACTTTGGTCAACGGCTGGCACCCCACACTGCCCTATAGACGGCGCCCCCGTATCCCGTAGATCCTTGGACTTATGTGTTGAAGAATTGTTGATTAAGGCCAAAGGAAAGAAGCTTATTCTTCTGTCTCCATGGATGAAAGCGAAGGCTTCTGTACTTAGAGAAGAAGTGGAGGGTTTAGAGAGAAGAGGATACCAAAGATTACGAATAAATGGAGAAGTTAAGAGACTGGACGATCATGATCTTATTCCTGAAGGTACTCGTGGAAAAGAGATCATTGTTGAGCTTGTCATCGACCGGTTAGTGATCAAGGAAGATACAAGAAGCCGCCTAGCTGACTCTCTAGAACTCGCTTTCGAAGAGGGTGATGAACAAGCAATTGCCTTAGTTGAACAGGAAAAGGGTGAAATGAAAGAAATCTCTCTATCTCAGGGATTTTCATGTAGCCAATGTGGGGCTTCCTACCCCACCCCTACACCCAAACTATTTTCTTGGAATCATCCAGATGGAGCATGCTCAAGCTGTGGCGGACTGGGTGAAGTTCTCCAGTTTCGTGAGGACTTGATTGTTCCCGATCCCTCATTGAGTCTAAGTAAGGGAGCCATCAAGCCTTGGCGACTTGGCTCTCGAAAAATGATAACTTTGAGAAAAAATCTTCTTAAGTCTCTATCGGAACAAACAGGGCTTGATCTTAAAAAACCTTGGGAGAGTTTACCGGCAAAGGTGAAGTCTTTTTTGCTGCACGGAGATCAAGAACGAATCTTTGAAATTAAATTGGAGTATGGCCGAGGGAAAAAAGCTAAAAAACAGACTTTTCCTGGAATCATTAGCGACCTGGAAAATACTATGGCCACAACCAGCAGTGAAAGCCTTCGTGCAAAACTACTTACTTTTCAATATGGCACCATTTGTAAATCCTGTAATGGTAGCCGGCTTACATCCTACTCTCGGTCTGTTTTACTTGCTGGGTTTTCTTTAGATAACTTCTTTTCATGGCCCACCTCTCAAGCATACTCATTCATACAAAATAATGCCCGAAAAGATAAGAACTGCTTGAAAGTAGAGGATGCTCTTCATGGTTTGGAGCAGCGCCTTGGCTTTATTAATGAAGTTGGACTTGGCTATCTATCACTAGACAGGCCGTATAGAAGTTTAAGCGGAGGAGAGGCGCAACGTGCACGATTGGCTACACAATTGGGCATGGGCTTGGTTGGCGTTATTTATGCACTGGATGAGCCTAGCGTTGGACTCCACCCCGCCGATCATGATCGACTAATCAAGGTTTTGCATAGGTTGCGAGATCGAGGTAATACAGTAATAGTTGTGGAACATGATGCGGAAACCCTTCTTGCTTGTGACCATCTAATTGAGGTTGGGCCTGGACCAGGGCGTGCAGGAGGACAACTTATTTTCGATGGATCATTAAAAGAATGTTTAAAATCCAAGGAAAGTAGAAGTGCTCCTTTTCTGAATGGCATAGAAAGGATTGAAAGAGAAGGAAAGCAAAAGTCATTGGGCAAACACGATATTCTCGTAAAGCAGGCAAGAGCAAACAATCTGCAAAACATCGATTGTTCTTTTCCCTTGGGCTTATTAACTGTGGTCTGTGGCGTTTCTGGCTCGGGTAAAAGTTCATTAGTTAACGAAGTTCTCGCTAAGTCAGCTGTACAACTCCTTCATCGATCAAAAAAATTGCCAGGTGCACATGGAGGCATTACAGGCCTCGACTTTTTTGATCAGGCAGTAAAGATCGATCAATCACCCATCGGGAAAAGTCCGCGCTCCAATCCAGCTACCTTTGTTAAATTATTTGACCAGCTAAGAACTCTTTTTTCCAAATGCTCATTGAGTAAGGTGCGTGGATATGGCCCAGGACGTTTCAGTTTCAATCTACCAGGGGGCCGATGTGAGCGTTGTAAGGGCGATGGGGTGGTTAAACTGGATATGCAATTTCTTGCCGATGTATATGTGGAATGTGAGAGTTGTCATGGTAAAAGATATAATCGTGAAACTTTGGAGGTACGCTATCGGGGCAGAAATATTTCTGAAGTTCTTGAACTAACCGTATCGGAAGCAAAGGATTTGTTCTGCAAGCATCCCGCGGTAATCAACAAGTTGGAAACTTTGGACGCTGTTGGCCTTGGGTATCTTAAGCTAGGTCAAGCAGCAAACACTCTTTCAGGTGGAGAAGCCCAGCGCTTAAAGCTTTCTCTTGAGCTAAGCCGTAAACAAAATGGACGAACTCTTTATCTCTTGGATGAGCCAACCACTGGATTGCATTGGGTGGATGTGCAAAGACTGCTCGATCTACTCTTTAAATTAAGGGATACCGGAAACACTCTTGTTGTAATCGAACATAATCTGGATGTAATTCGACTGGCTGATCATGTAATCGAAATTGGCCCAGTCGGTGGAGAAAAAGGCGGTAAATTGATTTTTGAAGGCACACCTATAGAGCTTGCAAAAAAAGAAACGGCCACTGGGAAATTCCTTGCCAAGCACCTTGCACAATTCGCATAAGATTAAACATGGAAGACAATTCAAATGAGCAAGATTGCCTAAAAGTACAGGAACCTGACTTGCTTAGCATCAAAAGAAATGCCTTCTGGCTTTTATGGAAGAGAAGAACCTTATTAATCATTGCTCTACTCATTCTCCTTGTACCTCTTTATGGTACTTTTGAGCCCCTATTTGAATTCATTTTATTTGCCGTCTCTTTGGCTGCTCTCACCTTTCCAATTTTCTTTGTACCAATAAAAAAACTGGGTACAAGGCTACTCCCTTCTTTGCGGGAACAGAGGCTATCTGAAGTGTGTGCTGTTCTATCCACCATTACTCTTCTCCTTTTTCTTCTTTCACCGCTTCTTTTATTACTGTGGGAGGCATCTGGTGAGAAGCAGGGCTTGATTGAAGTGTTATGGTCTTTAGCATTAGGGGAAGATTCTGCCAAAAATACATTATTACGGGGAGTATCAGAACAAATCCGCCAAATTCAGACAATTTTTCCACGTTTACCACTGGATGAGACCAAGACTATTAATTTCGTTGCCAATTTGGTTGGGGATACCCGTGAATTTTCTGGCACTTTTATTGAATTCCTCTTTAAGGGAACGCGCGGATTTGTTAGTGAACTTGCATTGGCATTGATTGCCCTTTCTTTTCTCTATGCCCATGGTGGACATTTTATTCGCCAAGCACTTAAGGTCGGGGGATTCAGTTCAGAGGAAACTTCTTCATGGTTTCAATTGCATCGTATGATTACCTTACGCTTGCTTAATGATACAGTTCTCACCTCTTTGATTCGGGGAATTGCCATGGGTATTATTGCAAATTTTGTTGGCGGTTTTCTCTTCCTACCCGTTTTCTTAATTGGGTCTTTTGTGGGACTGGTACCTGTAGTTGGGAGTGCTATGGTTTGGCTGCCAATATCATCCATTATTTGGGGAAGGGGTGAACCCATGACTGCGGTTGCAGTTGCAAGCTTATGTATCTTGTTAAATTATTTAATTAGCCGGGCAAGAAAAGGCATGGGTAAAAGATTACATGAACAAAGTGCATGGTTAAGCTTTATGCTATTTCTTGGGATAATCGGCGGTATACTGGCATATGGCCCACAAGGATTTGTGATTGGACCAATGGCAGTTGTACTTGCCTACGGTCTAGTCCGGTTTCTTACTGAACAATCAGGAGAAAATAAGACTTCTTGATAAGAAGAAGATTATCCCAAGCTTTCGCTGAAGGATTTTAATCGATCTAAGCCTTTTTCAATGACTTCATCAGATGTGGCATAACTGAGGCGAACATATCCATCCGCACCAAAAGCATGACCTGATACAACTGCAACTTTTTCTTGATCTAAAAGACGAGCAGAAAAATCCTCTGAGGAAAGACCGAAAGAAGAAATCTTCGGAAAAAGATAGAAGGCTCCCTTTGAACGAAGGCATTCAATTCCTGAAATCGCATTGAGTCCTTCTAGGAGTAAAAGGCGACGACGATTAAAATGCACAAGCATTTCACGAACCGCTTGCATGGATTGCTCCCAATTCTGAACAGCTGCCAAAGCTCCATATTGGGCAAAAGTAGTGGCATTGGATGAAGTTTGGCTCTGTAAGTTTGCTACTGCCTTGGCTATTGTAGGGTTAGCAACCAAAGTGCCTAATCTCCATCCGGTCATAGAAAAAGTCTTACTGAACCCAGAAACAGTTATGACTCGATCTTGGGCTTCCTTCGAGAAAGAAGCTGGATGATGATGAGTCGATCCATCGTAAAGTAAATACTCATATATTTCATCAGACATGACTAGGAGGTCTTTACGGATTGCTAAATCAATTATTGCTTCCATTTCCTCCAGTTCATAAAGACATCCAGTCGGATTGGACGGACTATTCAAGATCAGCAACTTTGTGGAGGGAGATAATGCCTCTTCAATTTGCTCGGCAGTGATCTTGAATCCTTGATCGTCCCCAGCAAGTACAACTTTAGGGGTTGCTCCAGCAAGCTTTACCATTTCGGGATAACTCACCCAATAAGGGGCTGGAATTAGGACCTCATCTCCGGGGCCGCATGTAGCAAGAATGGCTAGATAACAGGAATACTTTCCGCCCGGACTGACAACTACTTGTGCCGCATTAGCCTGATCGATTACACCCTTTTCATAGTATTGTTCTGCCAAAGCTTGACGCAATTCAGGCAAACCTGGAGCAGCGGCATATTTAGTCTTTCCATCGGCAAGGGCTTGGGCACAGGCATCTTTAATAAATTGAGGTGTATCAAAATCTGGTTCCCCTGCACCAAAACCACAAACATCTTCACCAGAAGCTTTGAGCGCTTTAGCTTTAGCATCAACAGCTAGCGTGGGAGATGGGGCAATATTCTTTGCCCATGTGGATAAGTAGTTCGTACTCATAAATTAATTGCAGAAAAAATGGAAAGTTCAGATCACGCAAGATCATTTAGTTCTATTCCATACCTCATATTGGATCGAAAGAAATTGAAGACTGATTAATCGGTAAAGATAATCCATCCGAGGTAAAGATGGCTGGAGACAAGTCAAGATCATGAGCAACCGCCTGAATCTCGAACCGAGTGCGTGATTTGGAATCTCTTTCTTTAACATCGACTGATTTTACGATCCACCGATCATCCACTTTCTTTAAGCTTTGCAGTGAAACAATACGGGAAGGAAGAATACCTCCATCAAAATGCTCTACGCGTAGTGGAGCGTCATAAGTATCGTCTAAAGCTAAACGAATGGATTGAAGCTTAGTTTTATGAGTTTTCTGTCTGCTTGGAGAAGTGAAATTAAATAAATGAGAACGCCTCCCACATACCCGCCCAGATTTTTGATAATCAAATGGCCAATTTACAAAAGGCATTAATAGATCAAAGGGAGAATGATGGATTCCTCTAACCCAGGAATTTTGCCAGTTTTCTGCTTTGATTTGTGAAACTTCTTTAAATTGAGATTGCCAGTGCCAAACCTTGGAGTCTTTTAGATCACGAATTAATAAATAAGAAATTCTTGATTCTTGATCGATGGAACTGTCTAATATATCGAGACGAGAGTTTGGAGACTCGGGATATGGTCCCGAAAGCAATCCGTTTTTTACCTCGGCGGATTTATTTCTTGGGTAGTGAATAAATTGGAACCGATATAAATAAGCTCGGTGATAAGATGCTTCCTTTGGGTTACCAAAATAGGCGTCCTTAAATTGATTTACTTTTTTTACTGCTGATTCCCTATCCAATAATGGTGCAAATCCCCGGGCAGGAAAATTAACCTGCCCGATCACACATTGGGTGGAAGAAATTAGCCCAAGAAAAAGAGTGAGAAGACCAGCGAGAAGTTTCACTTCTTGCTAAAACTGAAAAGGAATACAACTAAGGAGAAGTATTCCCGTCTGATCCTTTTATGGGAGTAGTATCAGGGATAACCTCTGATCTCACATCAGGTGGAGAAATTGGTTCCACTGGAGCAAGCGAAGTGCCTTCCGATACATTTGCCGGTGCAACATTGCTAGAGCGTAAGAGAGCATTTTCTGAACTGGCCTCGCTTTGATAAAGGGCATACAAACCAAAAGACAAAATAAAGAAAAATAAAATTCCCCAAACCGTAATCTTGGAGAGTTGGGCGGCAGAACCCGCACCTAAATATTGATCAGCTGCTCCACCACCCAAAGCTGAACCCATGCCTCCAGAAGTACGCTGAATTAAAATTAAAAGCACAACTGCCAAGCATAAAAGAATCAAAAGAGTAGTTAGAAAAACAATCATATTAAAAATAGTTTGTAAGGTTTAAAAATGAAGAATTGCTCTCAAAAAGCAACCTCCTTTACGTAGCACGAATATTCCAGTTAAAGTTAAGACTGGAATTGAGATAAGAAACTGCTGAGATCTTTTTCGTCCTTAAATGAAAAGGATATTGTTCCTTTCCCAGATCGTGTTGCTTTGATTTTCACTTTTCTGCCGATAGCACGAGATGTCTTATTGGCAAGTTCTTCAAATTGATTATTGGAAGCATTACGGGTATTTTTTGTATCAATTTTTTTTATCCAACCTAACAATGCTTCCTCTGTCTGTCTAACTGTCCATGCTTCTAAAACTGCTTTTCTGGCAATAGTTAATCGAATTTCTTGGTCATCCACACCAAGAAGTACCTTAGCATGACCAACGGATAATTCACCATCGGCTAACAATCTCCTTAATTCTCCATCCAATTGAAGCAGTCGCATTAAATTAGAAATATGGGAACGGCTTTTTCCCATACGGCGAGAAACATCCTCTTGAGTAAGATTAAAATCGGAAATAAGGGATTGGTAACCCAGAGCTTCTTCTAAAGGATTGAGCTCCTCCCTTTGCAAGTTTTCGATCAAGGAAAGGCTGGCTGAGGAAAGGTCACTGGCATCAAGAATTCGAGCCAAAATAGTTGAGCGACCTAAATGCTGGTGAGCTCTCCAACGTCGTTCGCCTGCAATCAACTCATATCCATTTTCAACAGACCGCACGACTATAGGTTGAAGTAAACCTTCAACCTTAATACTCGAAGCCAACTCCTGAATGGACTCAGGATCAATTACCTTTCTAGGTTGATGCGGATTCGGAACCACTAGATTAATTGGAAGATCTTGCAAGTGGTTTGAGGAAGTATCTTCATTCCTTTTGGCAGATGAAGCGTTCTCTGATGCCTTCTCATGAAAAGGCTCAGGGGCAACTGAATTAGATTCATCCGTGTTTGACAAAATAGCAGAATGTTCTGTTCCCCCTGCAGCAATCAAACTCCCTAATCCCCTACCTAACTTACGGGTCGTTATATTCATTTCGCCTAAGTTGTTATTTTTGAGGAACAAATAATTCTCGACCCACGAAAACTTTTGTAGGGTCAGCAATTTGATTGGCATTGATTATCCAGGAAACCTTCGATTTATATTTTTGTGCAATGCTGCTTACTGTCTCTCCTTTATCAACTTTGTGAACAAACCCATTTTTGGGGTAGTTATCCGAAAAACTTGGTTGAGCAGGGACATGAGAGCCGTTGACTGTGGAAGAAACCTGTTCAAATCCACGATTCATTTGTTCGATGATTTGTTCAAATTTTCGGTTTAATTCTTTCTGCATCGATGATCGTATTTTTTCACTTTCCTTGAGGGCAAGTTCAAGTGCCTGTACCCTGGTCTGGAAATTTAGCCTTACAGATGCCTCACTTCCTTTAGTCTGTTCAGCCAAACGGTCAAGTTGCTCCACGATTACACGAATTTGTGCATTTTCTCGCCTCAACATTTCCACTTCACTGCGTAAACTAGTCACTTCTCTATTAACCAACTCCAAATCTTGTTTCAAATTTGCTATGATTACTTTGTTTAATTCCTGCCCAAAAATGTACTTCGGCAGTGAAAAGTACACAGCTGTAAAGCAAAGCATGACAATAAGCCTACCCGTTCCCCTAATAATCACCACATCTCAACCTAATAAGGCTCAAACAATGAATCAAGAAATCTTTTCGATTTTAGCGAAGTAATGGAAGCGGTTTTTGTGAGGAAATAAAAATAATATTTTCAGGTATAGAATATCCCCGCAAAAAGTCAGCAACAGGAAGCATCTTGCCGCCCGGCTTTTGCAATTCTTGAATCTCAACTTTACCGTCTCCTGTGCCGATAATTAAACTTTGTGAGAATCCCGGATCTCTTTGACCCACCTTTAGCATTCCTGAATTTGAAACTTTCCTCATTTTACCAACTTTGAGCACGGTTTTTCTATCGACAAAAAATGATCCGGGCCAACTTGAAAACGCACAATTTCTAGAAATCAACTCTTGGGCGGATAAAGAGAAATCAAGAAGACCATCGTCTTTTCTTAATTTCCGACAATAACTTGCTTCTTCCTCTCGCTGATCCATCAGTTTACAATTCCCACTAAGCAAAACAGGTAGTGAACGAAGAATCAAAGGAACCGATGCTTGTGCTATCTTTAGTCTTAAGGAAAGGCCTGTATCTGAAGAAAGGATTGGGACAACCTGGGAATCGACAATTGGACCAGCATCCATGCGGGGAACTACTTGCATTAAGGTAACTCCAGTTTTTTCCTCACCCAGAGCAACAGCCGTTTCAATCGGTGATGCCCCTCGATATTTAGGTAATAAAGAAGCATGTAAATTAAAGCAACCGAGGGGAGCTAAATTGAGAAAATGATTATTCAGAATGTGTCCATATGCCATGACCAAAATTAAGTCTACAGACTTTTCTTTTAACCACTCAACTTGTTCGACACCAGGTTTGGAAGGATCATGAACAGGAATGGAGAGACTATGTGCCCATTTCTTGATAGGATTGGAATGAAGTATCCGACCGCGTCCAGATTTTCGATCTGGTTGTGTCAGAACTGCAACAATTTCCAAGTCTTGATCACAATTTAAAAGTGCGTCCAAGAAAGGTAATGAAATCTCGTCAGATCCAAAAAAAGCAATTTTTACAGGTTTTTTTTCCATGAAAGTCTACTGATATCAGGTTTTTTTTAATCTACAAATTACTTATCAGCACAAAAAAACCGCCCATAACCGGGCGGTTTAGATAAATACAGATGAAAGGAACTTTATATTAAAAGCATCTAGGCAGACTTTCTTTCTTCTTGGTAACGTGCTTCTTTCCCAGCTAAAGAGAATTTAATTGGACAACCGGAAAGTCCAAACTTTTTCTGGATTCCTTTCTCTAAATATCTTCGATACGGCTCATCAAGTTTATGTTCCCTATTGCAAAATAATTTAATACGGAAGGGTCTTTTATCGACTTGCACTGCATAGAAAATTTTGAACCGTTTCCCGCCCACTTTTGCCGGAGGACGATGCTCAAACATATCACCAATGAGCTTATTCAAGGCAGAAGTAGATATCGACTTTTCCAATCGGGAATCCAAATCACGGGCAACCTGTAAAAAATCCTGCATCGCATATCCTGAAAGAGCGGATACAAAACTAATGGGAGAGTCTGGAAGGAAGAACAGTTCTTTTCGTATGGATTGAAGATATGCCTTACGAAAGGCATTTTCATCATCGTATCCAGGCAAAGGATCTTTACGGAAGCCCTCCAAAGCAAGATCCCACTTATTAACCAAAATTGCTAAAGCTTTTCCCTCCTCTAACACATGACCGGCTAGAATTTTATCCTGTTTAGTTACCCCCTCTCTAGCATCGAGAACGAGAAACACAACTTCCACCTCTTCAATGGCATGTTTTGTTCTAACAGAAGAGAAATAATCTAAAGATGTATCCACTCTTTTTCTACGCTTTAAACCTGCTGTATCAAACAAACGAAATCGCCAAGGTTCATCACCACCTTCGGGCTGATAATCTAAATCAAGTTCAACCGTTTCTCTCGTAGTACCAGGTACATCACTAACGATCAAACGCTTCATGTCCAATAAACGATTGCATAAGGATGATTTGCCCACATTGGGTCGACCAATGAAAGCAATAGACGCTCGCTCGCTTCCCAACTCATTCCCAGGTAAAATTGGAGAGGGTAATAAATCTTGAAAGATTTTTTCTAATTCCAAGACCCCGTGCCCATGCTCAGCAGACACCCCTATCTGCGTGGAAAAACCGAGTCGCTTAAATTCTTCAAATGAATATCCGTCTTCTGGATTGTCCATTTTGTTTACAACTAAAATCGGTTGCTTGCCCATCTTTCTAAATTTTTGGGCTAAGGTCTGATCCAGAGGTAATAATCCAGTACGAGCATCAACGACAAAAAGAAGAAGATCTGCTGCAAGAATCGCAAAATCTGCTTGATCTTCGGTAGCTTTCTGGATCTCGATTGGCGTCATTTCGGGAATCATGCCAATACCACCAGTATCCATGAGAACAAAACCTTGGGGACTATCAGCAATTACAACATCACGAGTCACTCCTGGGCGGTCGTGAACAATTGAAATTCGCTTACCAGCTAAACGATTAAACAACCGGCTTTTACCCACATTAGGACGGCCAACAATAGCAATACTTGGATTCACTTAATTAGGATGAGCAAGCCTTACCCTGCAATCGGAAGTGTTTGTCGTTCTTTACTTATTTGAGTCAAGAATTTATCGATCCGATCAGTAGCAACCACTAATTTCTCATAGGAGGTAGAAAAACTTGCCCGCACATGCCCCTTGCCATGAGGACCAAAAGCGGTTCCAGGAACAACTGCCACTTCGGATTCCCTAAGCAGTCGATGACAGAATTCCACTTCGTCTAAGCCCGAGACATCAGATACCTCGGGGAATGCATAAAAAGACCCTCTCGGGAGATGACAACTCAAACCCATCTCGTTGAATCTACGAACAACCAAATCTCTACGCTTAGAATACTGCTCACGCATACGGGCAACATCCTCTGCTCCATTTCTTAAAGCTTCAATTGCAGCTTCTTGACTAAGAATGGGCGCACACATCATGCAGTACTGATGAATTTTCATCATCGCTTCGATCAACCAGTCTGGCCCGCATGCAAACCCCACCCGAAAACCAGTCATGGCAAAGGCCTTGGAGAAACCGTGAAGAAAAATGGTTCTTTCCTGCATGCCCGGAAAGGATGCAATGCTTAGGTGCTCGCCCTCATAGGTCAATTCAGCATAAATCTCATCACTGATCACAATCAGGTCTTTTTCCATCGCAAACTTGGCTAAGCGCTTAAGTTTTTCTCTGTCCGCCGTACCACCAGTTGGGTTAGTAGGGAAATTAAGCATTAATACTTTGCAACCTGGTTGCCAAGCATCTTCAAAAGCTTGAGGATCCAAAGCAAAGGAATCCTGAGAATTAGTCGCCACTGGGATCGCTTCACCGAAAGCGAGAGCAATACTCGGACCATACGATACATAACAGGGTTCATGATATAGAACCTTATCACCTGGATTTATGATTGCCCGTAGAGCAATATCGATTGCCTCTGAAACACCAACCGTAACAAGGACATCGGATTCCGGGTCATATTCGGGTCCAAAATGTTGAGCAACATAAGTGGATATTTCCTTCCTCAAAGACAATAAGCCTCGGTTATCTGTGTAAGAAGTCTTTCCCCGTTCCAGAGCAAATATAGAAGATTCTCTGATTTTCCAAGGGGTGATGAAATCAGGCTCCCCTATTCCGAGGGATATGGCCTGAGGCATTTCTGATACGATCGCAAAAAAGTCTCGAATTCCAGACCTAGGCAAACTGGCTACATGCTTGGCTATGTATTTTTTCGGGTTCATGAAACTTCAAGCACTAACCGCTGGCTTTTCAGGGTGGTCGCCTTCCCTCGACAGCAGATGCCCGTGCTCCTTGTAGGAACGAAGGAGAAAATG
>JAYNZN010000059.1:0-6158 GCA_038103695.1 Opitutales bacterium | reverse complement strand
GGCGAAAATCGAGACGATGCGATGAAGTTTGGCGGGTATGCGGCTAAACTTAATCAGGGATCATCCGTGGACCCATTATCTTTTCTTCGAGGCGGGCAGAACTTCGCCCAGCAAGGCTTTAATGAGAGGGCATCCATGTTCGGAATCCCACAGGAACAGGTAACACGGATTAATCCTGATGCTGGAGTTAACATCGGGATGCAAGAATATGCGAACCGAGCCAACTACTTAGCGAATACTTATGGAGCCAAGGAAGCGGCGGCAAGTGGAGCGGCTCAAGGATTTATGAATATGATCGGTTCTATAGTCGGAGGCGATTAGCTGGGACAGTCAAATATTCAGCAAAATCAAGATTTTGGCGGAGGAAGACGGACATATCGAGGAGGTGGAGGAAATACAATGAGTTCAGGCGGATACAAACTATTTTAATATTATGGCTATCGGAGATACAGTTCAGGCGGGGTTAATGAGGGTGGATTCCTCACCCATACTTTTGGCGGGGCAGGCACAGGCAAAAGCTAATCAGGCATTCGGTGATGCCCTTGGTGGAGCAGTCGAAAAGTTTTATCAGAAGAAGAAGGATAAACAGGAAAGGGAACAGAGGGAGAGGGCTTATCGTGATGCCGGTCTGTCCGCCGAGGAGGCAAAAGCCGCAAGTGGTGATAAGGAACTTGGAAGCCTTCTCATCAATAAGATGAATGCGGATCGGAACTTTTCCCTCGCGCAACAGGAATTTTTAATCGAAAAGGAAAAAGAAAAAAGAGCGGCTGATTTGTTGGATTTGGAAAGCGACAAGCGACAGAAACAAGAAGACTTTAGCCGATTTTTAATAAGTTCTACGACTGATCCAAACTTGCAAACACAAGTGGCTCAGGCAAAAGCGGGTTCGTTTGCATTCCCTGGGTCGCAATCCATGAGGAATAGATTTATTGATTCAAGGTCGCAAGTACCTGTTGGGGATTTATCTTCTAGTGATTTTGCGAGTGAAGCAATAAAGGCGGGAGTTGATCCTGTGCTTGCTGGTAATTACTTTATGAATTTACAAGCGAGAGAGGCTGAAGCCAATAAAGGCACGGGTAAAACGATGAATGTTTTTGACCCTAAATCGGGGCAGAATGTTATTGCACTGCAAAACCCTGACGGAACTCCAGGTAGAGTAGTTGGAATTGCACCTACTCAACCTCCACGAATCGCCGATCCAAAAGATTTAAGGCAAGCAAATATCGACAAAAATGAAGACAATCAAGCGATGGCTACTGAGGCTGATTGGAAGAGTAGGGCACTTACTGGGCAAAATACTATTCAGACAGTTAAATCAATGCAAAAAGCATTAGAAAATATAGAGACTGGTGGACTTTCAAGTTTTAAAAATACACTTACAAAGTATGCAATGTCGGCTGGCTTTCCTTTTTCTGATGAGGATAAGAAAAAATTAGCCGATGCTGAGAATTTTACTCAGATGGCTGGTGAATTTGTATTTAAAGCAATCTCACAAACAAAAGGAGCAATCTCGGAGAAAGAAATGGATTTATTTGCGGCCATGAGTCCTGGTATGGTGAACACTCCGCTAGGTAATAGACTAATGTTGGAATATGCTAAAAAACGAGCAGATCGAGATGTACAATTGAATAAGTACATTCAGGGGCTGAAGAAACAGGGAATGCTACCACAAGAACGAGTTGAAATGGCAATGGAGTGGCTTAACGATCCGGCAAATGACATTACACAGGATTTGTATGAACATACTGGAGTTGCCAAAAGTGTTACAGATTCTCCACCTCAAGCCCAACCAAATCGACAAGGAGTCCGAGGGGGTAATCCTCCACCCAATCCAAACGCTCGAACTGTAAACGGATTTCAAATAGTTACAAAATAGATATGGCTGAGTACGAAATCTCTCACCCTCGTATTCCACAAATCGGGAACACTGTCCTTAAAGGGCCTGACGATTTACCCCCGCCCACAGAGCGGGACTTTTGGAATGTGGTTCAGCAACAGGTTCGACCTTTTGGGCTATCTCAGTTGACAGATGAGGAGAAGATTTCTGCATATAAGAATGGATACTTTGATGACCCTGAACCAGTAGAAGGTCAGCCCGAACAACCTGGATTAGTGGACAGTCTGCTTGACTTAGGTGGCAAGGCTGTGCTTCGAGGTGGGCAGATGGCAAAAGCTATTACCTCAATGCCAGGGATTAAAGAATCGGGCATTGCCCCATTAATGTCAGAAATATCTTCGGTTTTACCTTCCGGCCCATATGATAAACTTTTAAAACTACAAGACAAAGCAGTCCCCTATAAAAAGACAGAAAATGCGGATCAATTTCGGGAAGCGGGTAAATATCTTTTTGGATTCCTTGATAACACTGAAGATAAATTAGATTTTGATCCAGTAACTGAGGCACTAAAGAGAACAGGTATGCCATTTTATTCGAAGAATAAAAATGCCCGTGGCCGAGTTAAAGCCGCCGCAATGGACTATGCACAAGATTCTATGGTTGCCGGAATGGGGGAGGGGTATGCTCGAGCCGCTAGTGGTGGGGAGTTTTTATATAAAGGAGCAAAGCTGTTAAAAGATAAACAACTAACTCCGACTGCCTATGACACTTCTCCTTTTGGTGATCCAAATACGCCAATAATCGAAGGCACTCCTGATGACTCTGATATCTTAGATTATGTAAATTCTGCAATTGAGTTTGATGCGTTAAATCATCGCTATGAAAATTCAGCCGAATTGGCGGCTTTCGTCTTAGAGAATCCTCAGGAATCAGCAAAGGCAATGGGAGCGGGTATTGTTGGCGGATTAACCCCAATTGTTGAAGCTAAAGACTTAAACGAAATCCTAATCGATGAGGAGGATATAAACTTAGACTCGGATCTTCAACAGGATATCCGTTCGGGATTCGTACAGCCCGATGTTGGGGTTTCTTTCCTATCAGAGGTAGACGGAGATCCGAAGAATTTGGCTGGCGGTACACCGGCCAAAGCAGTAACCGCTCCTCAGCGAGTTGCATTGTCCGGTAGGATTACAAAAACTTTAAACGAAGTAAATAGGTTAAATAACACGAAATCTTTAATTGCAAAAGAATTGCAGAAAGCCCAGCAACGAGGTGAGCAATCCCAACGAATTAGCCGACAGACAAGGAATTTAGAGGCGATAAATCGGCAGTTGGCAGACAAGCAGAAAATACTAGATAAGTATGGCCGTAACTCGTTATTCTTACGAATGGCCGCCCAATCATCGCCCGATGAACTATTAAAGGTAGCCGCCAAGAATATTGATACCGCATCTGATGCCGGAAAGGCATCCATGAATATGGTATATAATGCCATGAAGCCAAACGGAAAGATTGGGCTTGTCCGAAAAGGAATCGCAATGGGTGCAAAACTCACTCCTGAAATTGCTGGAGCAACTATCGGAGCGTCTATGTATGGGCCTGAAGGTGCGGCGGCTGGAGCGTTAGCCCCAACGATATTAAAAGGTGCAAAAATACTTTCCACGATGCCTGAAAATGTAGCAATATCTTATATTATGAGATCCGCCACAGAAGCGGGTGAGGAAATAACCGAACAGGCGGCAAGGAAACAGTATCGTCAGTTCACCAATAGAATTTTATACCCCACAGGCATATTAGGTTTAAGCGGTGGAGCTGTCTTAGGTAGCCAAGAAGGCGGTGGCGGAATATCCGACTCTCTCCTTAAAATTGGTGGAGGTGCATTCGCTTTAAAATTTTTACCCAAACTCGCTCAGTTCTCCGATGCCGCAATGAGGGATAGTCGAGTGATCGGACCAGAGTTGATCTATGCGAGGGGTGAGAATAGTCCGTTCTTTAATAGGCTGGCATTGTTGCCATCGGCGGATGAAGGTTTGATCGGAGCAAATGCTGACCGCTTTCAGGCACTTACTCGGACATCTAGCGGAGAGACTATTTTAGAGAAGACGATTGATAAGATCAGACCAATAGGTCGAGGGATCGCAACATCTGTAACAGATGAATTTCCAACCGGCGCACCATTTCGACCAGGGCTTAGTGACACTAATAAAATGCTGTCCGACCCGACAAGGAAAGTCGCTCAGTTCTTGGATCGCACTCCAACACTTGGGCGAGGATTAGAGACACTCGGACGATTTGGGACAGTGGTAACTGCGGGGTCAACTTTACCCGCCGCCTTTGGTTATGTAGGTTCAGGCGGACAGGCAGAAGGTGCGATAGCTGGTGCATTAGTATCCGCACCATTCACATCGATTGGGGCGGGTGCTGGGATGTTCCAATCTTACAAAAATAAGAGCGATTTGTTTCAGCAAAAGATGGGTGATGTTTATTACTATCGGGAGCATCTTAATAAAAGCGAACAGGCAGACTTTGATGCATTACCTATGCACATTCGTATGGCCTTATCGGGTTACAGCTTATCCCATCCCGATATTATGTTTCAACCTGGTACAGAAGGACGGGGCAACTTTAGTTTTAATCCTGACCTTCAAACTTCTGTAGTCGAATATAATAAAGCAACGGGGGCGGGATTAATCGAAGGAGTATTAGCCCACGAAGTAGGACACCATATAGAAATCCACGGACTTACTCCGATGGTAAATAAATTATTCTTCGGCGACCCTGTTACTAAAGAAGGTGGGGTATATGGCAAATTTAATGACGAAGGTGAAATAGTCCCTAACAAAGAGTTTGAGGATTTGAGAGATTTCTATCTGAAAAGATTATCGGGCGATGATTCGATCAACCCAGCCGATGCGGCTCGTTACCAAGGTAAAGAAGGCCAACAGTTGTTAGTGTCAGAATTATTTGCTGAACAAGTTCGGGATTACTTACTTTCAGGTAAAAAAGATAAAGGTAACACAGTCGCAGAAAAGATTATCCGTGCATCCTCTGAGGCAATGATGGGAACACCATTCGTTCGGGACTTTCTATTAAAGATGAACTTACCAATGAAAGCGGATGGTAAATTTATCGAGGGTGGATTCTTTGAAGGCAAATTAAGGAGGATTCCTGAAATAACCAAACTGATCGACCAGTATTATAAAGATACTCGGGCGATGAGGCAGAGGGAAATTCAAGGCGAGGAGGTAACCACACCAGGTACAAATCGGGTGGATAAAGAATTAAGCATCGACTCCCGAAAGGCAAAGCGACCAATCGAGGGGGAAGAATTTGAAAGTTCGTTCTCAATAAAAGATCAAAACGATCCAGCCATTAAAGCAAAACTTGACACAGGTGGGGTATTTAAATGGAGGCCGACCGCAGACGGAGGTTCAGAATTAGAAACTGATGCAACTGGTACACCAAAGAGATACACTGCAAAAGAGTTGGAAAAACAGAACAGGGCACAAGGCGATCATGCGATTAAAGTATTTGAGAAAAATGGAGTCGATATCATTACCCATAAGGATGGGAAAAAATCGACTGGAGATATTACTAACCTAACTCCTGAAATGATTGATGAGTTGGCACAAGGTCCGTGGCATCCTCGTCAGATACAAACACTCCGAGAAATCAGTCGATCTTTACGGGAAGGTGATGGCGAACGAGCGGGCTTTTTAATTGGATACTTTGCCGCCTCAACTGGTAGAAAGCCAAAAGCTGTACCATTCGCTTTAAGAAAAGAAATGCCATATGGATTTAAACTTACAAAGGATGGAAATATTCTAGCTCTTTTACACGATGTACCCCAACTCGAAAAGAACCTTAAATTCTTAAAGGGCGGTAGGAGATTACCAGGTAAATATAGAGACGAATATAACCAACTTTTTGATAACGATACAGAAGTATGGGAAGCATTTCGACAGTATCGAGTAAATACCGCCAACGGAATGGACGGCCAACTTGGATTAGATGACGATCCAAGCCGAGCAATCCGCAAGAAAAACTTCCTTAATGCATTACACGGGGCAATCGATGCCGAGCATATTAATTTAAATCCGATACTTTCTGAGATAAGTAAATTAAAAGGGATGGATATGTTTAACCCATCCAAACGGCAACCATTCGGACCCGCCACTAAGACTTTCCGTTTGGACCGAATATTTGATGTAACAAGGTCAGGGAATCGAAATTCCAATGTAAATGTCGATAGGGCTAAGAAGTTGCTCATCCCCGCCTACCACGGCACACCGCACACCTTTGCCCCCGAAGCGGGCGCACC
>JAYNZN010000058.1:0-6359 GCA_038103695.1 Opitutales bacterium | reverse complement strand
TTCATAAACCCGGTCTGCCCGAGGCAACGCATACAGGCATCGATCATGGGATAGCCCGTGCGCCCCTCGAGCCAGGCAGCGAGAAGTTCGGGGTCGTCCTTATACTCAATTGCATTGTAGGCAGGATTAATTGCAGAAAATTCCATCCCCGGGCTGCCCTCCAGGCGTTGCACAAAATGATCCCGCCAGTGCAGGCGTGATTCAAAGGCACGCAGGCTACGCTTCCATGGACTGGGCCCTTTCACGGAATTGATTGCCTCCCTTCTTTGGTCCAGGGCATGAAAGACACTGCCCGAACTGATCGTCCCCCAGGCAAGATGGGGAGAGAGCCGGGAGCCAGCCGTAAAGGCGGAATTGGGAGAAGAAATCCCTCCCGAGTAGGCAACCCCACGATCCTCTAAAAACGAATTTAAGGTATCCCAGGCGGAGCGTTCGTTGACCATTTGCAAATGATTGGAAACGGCACCCGAAAATTTGGGGAATTTCGCAATTAAATCATTCCATTTAAAGAGACTGGAAAACAGGCTTTTGTCTTCAGGCGGGCAAAGATTTTCAGGAATGGGCAAGACTGCAAGCCGGCCCCGTGGGCCCTTGGCAAGTGCCCGTCGTTTATCCTCGGCGGACATGCCACGCACCACCGTGGACCCGACCGACTCGACCCATTCCACTCCGTGTTCCCGGCACCATGCCCGCACCGCACGGTCCCGGCGAAAAGTAATATCGTTTCCCGTCTCCTGGTAGGAGCGCAAGCACTGGAAGGGATATTTTCGATACAGGGAATCAAGCTCGGCCACCACTTCGCCCACTCTTTCCACCAGTCCAGAACCACGCTTTTGCAAACTGGCAGTGAGCCCATGCAAAGCCTGCCATTGTGCCTGCAAATGGAAGACTCCATAATCCTCGGCATTAAGAACGCTTGGTTCCCAGCAAAAAAAGGGAATGACTTCCTCAGAACTTTGAGTGGCAAGATAAAGACAGTGATTATCGGTGATGCGCAGATCCCGCTTGATCCACCAGACTGTCCGCCCGACAGGTGAGGCCATCAACTTCGCGTGCGCCGGCATTTCTCCGAGCAATAAATAATCTGATCCCAAATACCCCGAAGGATCCATTTTTTTCGGTTGCGAAATGGGCGACCACAACGGGCACAGTCTTTCACTTCCAGCCGGGATTTTTTTGTACCCATCAGTATTGCAACCAGGAAACCACCAGGGCACCTGCCCAGGCAAATACCCTCCAGAAGTTGGTTCGAATGAGCCGGTCGACCACCCGATCGATCTTGCCCTCCCGCATCAATCTACGATGGCAGGGAGCGGAAACAAGAAAAGTCACTCCCCAGGCAAAGAGAACAAATAAGAGGCGGGCCCAGGCAAGATCATCGCCCACAAAAAAACAAGTGGAAGCAGAATCAAGCAACTGGGCAATCATCAGGGGAAGTACAAACCAGCCAATTTGATTACAATATTTCGGATGCCAGGTGGAAAAGCGATCTTCCGGGATTTCCCGAAAAACCGGATAGACGATGACCTGCACCAGCCATATAAGTACAAACATGGCAAAATCGATGCTCAAGGCATGTTCATGCAAAAACTCAAGGACAGTACTCATAGTAAAATGTGAGAGAATCGATGGGGCATATAAATAACCTATGACGATATTGGGCAATCGGGCAAATCTTTGGTTTTTATTCTTTTTTTTGGGGCTTCTTGGGGCCTGTACGGAAAACAGCCCCGCAAGCATTGAAGTCTCGGATACCCAAGGGCAGAAAAACAAGCCGGACTCCTTTCGTATCCTTATTCTAGGAGATTCCCTGACCGAGGGTTATGGAGTTTCCCCCAACCAGGCCTACCCCCATTTACTTGAGCAAAAATTAAACCAGGCACTCTCCCCGAACGAGCAACCCTATGAAGTGGTGAATGGTGGAGTGACCGGTTCCACCACAAGTGGTGGGGCGTCGCGTATTGATTGGTATTTAAAACAACCTCCTGAATTTTTAATTGTCGCCCTGGGGGGAAACGATGGATTGCGTGGCATTCCATCTGAAAAATCGAAGGAAAATTTAAAAAGCATCGTGGTCCGGGCACAGGAAAAGAAGGTACCGGTCATGCTTGCGGGCATGAAGATGCCCCCAAATTACGGACCGGAATATCGCAAAACATTTGAGCGTATGTTTCCCGAGTTGGCCGAGGAACTGCAAATTCCCCTCCTCCCCTTTCTTTTGGAAGGTGTCGGTGGTAACCCCAAAATGAACCTTCCAGACCGCATACACCCCAATGCCGCCGGCCATCAAATAATTTGCCAAACTGTCCACAAGCACTTGATCAAACACCTCCCGAAATTAAAAAAGTGAACCCCATTCTTAAAGTCCACCGAGCCTGCAAATCCTTCCAGCAGGGCAATCACCGTGTCGATGTTCTTGAACATCTGAACATGCATGCAAACGCAGGTGAAAAGGTGGCCATTCTTGGGCCAAGTGGATGTGGAAAGTCCACCCTGCTCTCCCTGCTGGCTGGTCTGGACAAGCCGGATGTGGGCACCGTGGAAATCGACGGGCAGGACCTTGCTAAAATGAGCGAGGATGAACGCTCCAAAACACGGTCAGAAAAACTTGGTATCGTATTTCAGCAATACCACCTGATGCGCAACCTTACCGCGATTGAGAATGTTGGCTTGCCCCTTGAAATCCTGGGTAAGGCAGATTATGCAGACCGGGCACGGGTCGCCCTTAAAGAGGTTGGACTTTCGCACCGGGTAGCCCATTTCCCCTCCGAAATGTCCGGCGGGGAATGCCAGCGGGTGGCGATCGCCCGGGCCTTGGTAACCCGTCCGTCCGTGGTATTGGCGGATGAACCCTCAGGCAATCTCGATCAAAAGACCGGAGAGGAGGTAATGGACTTACTTTTCAAGCTCTGCAAGGAGCATGAAATCACCCTCATCCTCGTTACCCATAATCGGGAACTGGCTGATCATTGTGACCGGGCACTCCTTCTTAAAGACGGAGCCCTGGGAAAACTGAAGGTATGAACTTTGTGCTACGCCAGGCATGGCGGGAAATGAGAAACAGCCGGTCATTCTGTTTCTTTTATGCCCTCAATCTCGCTCTTGGACTGATTGGATTTGTGGTGGTGGATGCTTTTCGGGAATCCATCGAAACCAAGGTGGCGAGCGAGTCGAAAGAACTCCTTGGGGCCGACCTCGCCTTGCGGGCAAGAAGGAATATCACCCATGAAGAACTGGACCGGGCACGCAGCACCCTGCCTAGCGAGACCAGGGAGGCGCGGGCGGTTGATTTTTTCTCAATGGCCGCGGGACCGACAGGCAGGAGTCGTTTGGTCAAGGTCGTGGCCATAGACCGGGGATTTCCCTTTCATGGAACTTTCAAACTCCGTTTGGGTGGGGAACGGACAGGAGATCAGATTGATCTGTTGCATGAGCGTAAACTGGCATGGATCTACCCGGAGGCCCGGGCCCAACTAGGGATTGAACTGGGTGAGGAACTGCAGCTGGGAGAATCCAAGTTTCGCATCTCTGACCTGATTAAAGAAGAAACCGGGCTTACTTTCCAACCAACCGATCTGGCACCCAAGGTATTTATCAGCCGGGATTTTTTGGAGGATACCCACTTACTGGGTGAAGGCAGCCTGGCCTATCACACCCATCTTTTTCAATTACCTGCCGGAACCGATGTCGCCCCATTTGGGAAGGGATTGGCCAAGGCACTGGACTCCCCGGAAATACGTACTTATACCCACCAGCAGGCAGGCCACCGGGCGGGCCGTCTGTTGCGCTATCTATCGGACTTCTTATCATTGGTCTCCTTGGTCGCCCTCTTTCTCGCCTGCCTGGGGAGCGGCTTTTTATTTCATGGCTTCCTGACTCATCGAATGCCCGAACTTGCCACCCTGGTCAGTCTCGGGGCGACCCGTGGCACCGCCCTTCGTATTTTCATTGTTCAGCTTTTTCTGCTCGGTCTGTTCGCCGCGATTCCTGCCACGCTCGCCTGTTCCATATTTCTGCCCGCCCTTAGTGGGGCGGTCTCAGAATTGAGCACATCGAATGTGCAAGTCTTTGTAAGCCTACGCAGTGTCCTTCTCACCTTTGGGGTGGCCGTGGGTGCCGGCTGGTTGCTCGCTCTGCCCACGCTTGGTAAAGTGAAAAGTCTCCGCCCGACAGAACTTTTTCAGGAAGCCGCCCGTCCAGGTTCCAAGCCAAACCGGTTGGGGATTCTACGGGCAATCCCCGGACTGGCTGCCTTTTGGGCATTATGCCTGGTTCAGGCCCACTCCGACAAACTGGCCAATCTCTTTTTTGCCTGTTTTTTAGGCTCATTAGTTTTACTCTATTTGCTCGGAAGGTTTGGGTTTGGACTTGGGGAAAAATTCTTCCGGCACTCAAGTCTGCCCATTAAACTGGCTGCCCGCTCCCTCGCCCGAAACCGCGCGGGTGCCCTGACCGGCTTCTTGGCCATTGGACTGGGCGTACTACTGCTCACACTCATCCCCCAGACTCACCACGGCTTGGGAGAGGAAATTGGACTGGATGATCCCAAGGGTAAATTGCCCAGCCTTTTTCTCTTTGATCTGCAGGAGGAACAACTGGCCGATGTGCAAGCACTGCTGGAAAAAGAGGGTTCTCCACTCAGCAATGTCACCCCGTGGATCCGGGGGAGAATTAAATCTCTCAAAGGCAAGCCCTATGAAAAATCAGCCAAGCAGGAGGAGGAACTCAATAACCCGGATGAACAAAGAAGGAATGCATTTCGTAACCGCAGTTTCAACCTGAGCTATCGTGACCATCTTCTTGCCAGTGAGGAACTGCTGGCCGGACGACCGTTTTCCGGCCGCTACCTTCCCGACTCAGGAATGCCTGCCGAAATTTCTGTGGAACATAAATATGCAGATGCCCTGGGGCTCGGGCTTGGAGACCGCATGGGTATTGAAGTAGCCGGTATTGTAATGGATGCGGTGGTGGTCAATTTACGCAGGGTAAGATGGACGAGCTTCCAGCCAAATTTCTTTGTGCAGATGCAACCGGGTGCCCTGGATGAGGCACCGAAAACTTTTCTCGGCACCCTTCATCATTTGGCTCAGGGAAAAAAAGAGCGTCTTCAAAATTTACTGGTTCGGGAATTCCCCACGGTTTCCATACTCGATGTTGAACGGACCGGTAAAAAGATTTTAGAGGTAGTCGGCCAAATGACCTGGGCCCTACAAGTCATGGCAGGCTTATCCATCCTTGCCGGACTGGTCATTCTCTACTGTGTGGTCAGGGAAAAAGCACGCAGCCAGAGCTGGGAAATGAATTTACAAAAAGTACTGGGTTGCACAAGTGGGCAGCTTCGCAGGCAAATATGGATGGAATTTGGACTCCTTGGAGGGTCTGCAGCCCTGATTGGGGTATGCCTGAGCCTGGGAACAAGCTACCTGATTTCCGCTCAGGTATTTGACCGGGTGTGGAGTTTCCGCTGGGACTTACCGATCCTTGTGGTTTTATGTGTGATTGGGCTCTCGGTCATTACCGCAGATTTGGGTGCCAGAAAAGCCTTACGGCAAAAGCCAGCCCGCTTACTGCAGGAAGGATAAACCCTAAAAAGGGGCCCTTGCTTTGCCCCTTGTCGAGCGGGGAATCCTAGGTTAAAATGAATCCCTATTATCCCCATGAGACGTACTCTTGAAAAAGGATGAAGGAAGAAGTCCAACAGCAGCAGAAAAAAACATTTTACCCGCTGAATGATCCCCTGCGTGATTATCTAAAAGACTATAAACGGCAGCTCGACCTGCCCGTGCATTACGAAAATCTTCTCCAGTCCGTTGATTCCTTCCCGGTGGTCAACGCAAAGAATGAAGATACGCTGTGGCAAACCATGGTGTATGATCTAAACTATGGAAAAGAAATCTTCGAGGGGTTAAAAAAAATCTATGTTCTCCTGCGCTCGGGCGGAGATGAGCGCATTCTTCCCAACCTCTATGTGGACCGGGTGGATTATTGTACCTTTGGAAACACCAAGCCGTTTAGAATAAGAATTGTTAACCAGTACAATGACAACCACGACTATTTTTATGTAAAGAAAGCAGATGCCTCCCGTGTCTACGGACTGGAACTTGAACAGTTGCTCTCTCCCAATGAAATCAACTTCCAGGTTGATAAGGATACCCTCATTGAGGAACACATCATAGGGGTGCCTGGGGATGATTTTATACGCAATTATTTAAAGCGTGAAGAACTCAATGAGGTAAGACTGGCTAAAGAATTTATCAAATTTAATGAGCGTTGTTTTGTGCGCTTGCTTGGGGATATGCGGGCATACAACTATGTGGTGGAAATGACCCCCGATCTCGAGCATACCCAGTACCGGGTAC
>JAYNZN010000018.1:27423-30951 GCA_038103695.1 Opitutales bacterium | reverse complement strand
ATTGGTATCTCCTATGTTAGTTTCCTCCTGACAGGCCTCCTTGCCTGACAGGTCGCTTACGAGGAATATGTTAAGAAAGCGACTTCTTGAATAAATAATATGTGTTTATAGATGTATATATGTGCAAATTGTACTTATAATGAGCTAAGAATGTTTATGCTGGAATATGGGTGACTACCCTAAAAGCTAGGTCGGGACACCCCGCACCCTCGACGCAACTAGAACCTTGGGGCGGTTGTGAACGATAAATATGTGCAAATGATTGATGAGATAAAAAAAGGTTAAGAGTTAAAACAAACTGGGTATAAAAGAGACGGAACTAAGAGCTAAACATGGTGCTTAAGGTTAAATGATTAAAGGCGGGCGGCTTGCATAATGGACAGGTCTATGAATGAGGGAACTTAGTGCCCACATATTTGGATAACCAATAGGGTAATAGGTTTCCTGTGAAAATATGTGTTAAAAGTAATTTTTGGTTAAAAGCTATCATTGCTTTGATAAAACTAATGTGAATCTGGATATCATAATTTTTAGAAATATGTATTTGTTATAAATCTAAGTACTTTTCATTAATTCCATACCTAATTAGCCGGCAGTACACTTTGTTTAAAAGTAACGAACACATTGGAATTTCTCCTTGAATACAAAGTAATGTAACTGTGGGTGTTAAGAATATGAGTCATGGCTATATGTATTTAATTCATTCATAATTTGAGCGGTATCTATTGAATACAGGGAGGAACGAGTGAAGGTATCATCTGCGACTGCAAAGTAATAAAAAGTTGATTGGGTTATAGTTGAGCTCACAAATAGCTGGTACGCACCAACCAGGTGGACTCAATTTGCCTGAATAATTATTGATCATGGCTAGTCACTAAAGGGAATGGTACAGATAAACTTGAGGCAGAAAGGATGATGGCCTACACAAATGCATCTTTGAGTGATGGAAATCCAATAGAAGTCCTTTTTGAGGAAATAGTTCTCCAGGGCTCCCCCCATTGAATACCTTCATATAATATAGTTTTTCTCCTTTCATTATATAGAGTTGAAGACGGTACCTATGTCCTGAGTATGGGCAGATCGTGTGTTACTTAATTCCATAGGTGCAAGTTATGTGAGGAATCACGGATAAATAGGGACTTATGATATTAAGTACGAAACCTTGGTAACAAAACCGGGCAATGCTGCTGCTGGTTTTATTCATGAGGCAAGTACAAGGTATCCATTTATTCATGTTACGCTGAGCTAGTTGTTAAAATTAGAACAATCATTTGGATTCGTGAATTATCTTATGAGCATTAACGCAATGTCGGTTGTGGAATTTGCCTGAGCCAGCATCGAGGCTGCAGCTTGTGAAAGTACTTGGTACTTGGCTAAGTTTGTAGTTTCCTCGGCAATATCTGCATCAACTATGCGTCCAAGTGCGGCACTCATATTCGTTTTCTGCATTGCAAGTGACTGGGAATTGAATGCGAGTCTTGATTGCACACCACCGTTCTGTGCCCTCAAATAAGCAACATTTTCAAGAGCCTGATTGATTACACCTACAGAAATTGCTGCCAAACTAATTGCATCTCCAACTTCTTTAGAAGCAAAGGTCATGGTGAACTTTGTAGTTTCTATTTGTTCGTTGGCATTAGCCATTCCAGTCACGCCATCGGTGTAGGTATACCCATAGCCACTGGAAGACTTAGCCTCCCCTCGAAGGTCATTAGTCTTTAAGGTTAAAGCACTTAATAAAAGAGCCCGATGCACGCTTACCTTTGTGCCTGCTTGACCCTCGGTGCTCGTGTAAACCGTCAGTGTGTTATCCATGCTACTATCTTGGTTATCAGCACCAAACACAGCTTGGATCCCAGAATCTGCACCAACATTGTTTGTGGATGTCATTGCAAAGATGCTGACACCATTGAACTTCATCTGAGCAATATCGTATAACTGTACCTGTAGGTCCTTGAACTCATTGTCATAGCTTGCGCGATCCCTTGCATTCTTCATAGGGTCTTGGCTTGCTAGTCCTTTGAGCTCGCTCATTCGATCGATAATTTTGCCTACCGTATCGAGCATTCCATCCTGAACTTCGAGGAAAGATGTGGCGTTTTGTACATTAGTTTGAGCACCAGTAATTCTATTTATAGCTGCCCCCAATTTCATTGATACAGCAAGGCTGCCCGGATCTTGAACCGGAGATGTTAGACGTTTACCGCTGGAAAGTCTCTCGAAGGATTTTCGGAGTTTTGAGCTATTTTCACTGAGTGCTAGGCTGGCCTTAGATGCAGCCGTGTTTGTTAATATTTGTAGTCCCATTTTGAGTATATATTTAGAGTTTTAATGTGTATATATGTGCAATATATACATTATTATATTGAATTTTTAATCAGAGGAGATTGAACCATGCTTTTTTAGTAAAAGAATGAGGTGATGTGAGCCTTATCAAGTAGCGTTAAAAAGTGCATTATGGCCGCACCATAACCTGGTATGAATACCAATGTATCTAAGTCGTGATAATGGCCGTACCTTGGAATTAAGTAACCTACTCAAAAACAATAAAAGATGTGGCCTCAACCATGGTACTCCAATTGCCAAGGACATTAGTTTGCTTAAAACCTCTCTGCCTGCTGGTGTGATGATTGGGTTTGAAATTCTTTCGATCACTGGGGGTGAACTAGAAGAGGTTGTCGAAACTAATTGATCAACTAGAACGGAAACAGGCGAACGATGGCCACTTGGAACACTTACTTGTATTGTGCTTTTATTCTTCATTGTAATTACATGCAATGGATCAAGACACCAGTGTCTCCACGCTTTCGTTATTTAATTTATGACTATCTAGGCTTAGCCTTAGTTTTGAGGCATCGGGTACATCAGGCCTCTCAATGACCAACTCCGTGACTTTTAGGTTATGATCGGTTGTAAGATGAAGAGATTCTTCCTTACTCCAAATTTGTGATAATTTTTTACCAAGGGAAACGGGTGGTGCTTTACCTTGTGAATTCCCATGGTACCCCCCGGGGTAGTGATATCCCTGTCTCGATGTGTCTATACTGATTGTCATTTTTATCCTCCTTGATTAGTGCGAGTCATTACATGGCATCCTTGCCATGAGTTGTTCATGTATGAACCGTGACTCATTGTTTTATGATTAATTGATTAGTGATTGTTTAAATATTCTGAACATAGGTTCCATAGGTGATGCCTACCGGATCAGCATTAGGGCGACCTCTGGTGCCGTGTTTGCCTGAGCGAGCATCGCAGCAGATGCCTGCCTTAGTACACTATACTTGGCCATCCGGGTGCTCTCGGCTCCCATGTCGACATCCTTGATTCGTCCAAGGGCCGCTTCCATATTGCTTCTCTGCCTGGATAGATTTACTTCTTGGAACTCAAGTCGGGACATCGTCGCTCCATTCTGGGCTCGCAAAGCCGCCACATTTTCCATCGCGGTTAAAAAGATTCCAACCGAGATGTTATCTAGGTTAATGGTGCTATTCAGGTCCTTCGCTGCTAGGGTAAAGGTAAGCTGATTTC
>JAYNZN010000018.1:9625-27323 GCA_038103695.1 Opitutales bacterium | reverse complement strand
ACACTTTTGTACCGCGACTCTTGTTCATTTTTTAATTGGGTTGGTTGTTAATTTTGTGTGTTATTAAAATGCTAAACTGTGCATTCTTTTCATAAAATTGATCTAATAGTAAATTATTGCATTCTTTTACCTCAGAAGAACGAGAGCCATTTCCGTAATCATATTGGCCTGAGTTAGCATAGATGCAGATGACTGAACTAAAACATTATGCTTAGCCAAGTTAGTGCTTTCAGCAGCCATATCGACATCCATGATTTTGGAGTGTGCGGAGATCATATTATTTCTTTTTCTTTCCACATGATCCCCAGAGAAATTAAGACGGGACATAGTTGCACCATTCTGCGAACGAAGGGCAGCTACATTTTGAAGGACCTGTTTAAAAACACCGACGGACACATCCGTTAAATTTAAGAGAGCCTCAATTCCTGTTCCGCCAATCTTAGGGTTAGCAAACCTTAAAACAGTATCTTGATTTGCCATACCGTACATAGCATTAGAAGGCGTTCCTGTTGATATTGAAACTGTAAGGGCCGATAGAAGCATTGACTTATGGATACTTACTATTGGACCTGATTCACCATCTTCACTGATGTAGAGATCCATTGTATGATCCCTATTAAAGGGACCATCAAAAATTACTTCATCTCCTCCAAGTTTTTCAGTTGTACGAGAGAACAGGCTTACTTCATTAAATTTTTCTTGTGCCATATCGAACAGTTGAACCTGAAGATCCTGAAACTCGCGGTTATAGGTTTTAATGTCTTCTTCATTTTTCATGACATCATTAGCCAATGCCCGAATTTCAGACATCCGGTCAACAAGCTCACCAATTGTTTCCAAAACACCATCCTGGACCTCAAGATAAGACACTGCATTTTGAATGTTTGACCGTGTACCAACCAGCCTTGTTGCCGCACTCTGTAATTTCATGGCTACAGCCAGTCCACCTGCATCGTCAGAAGGGTCCAACACTCTCTTGCCACTAGCTAGTCGAGCCATGCTCTTATTGAGATTCTCATTGTTTCTCGACAAAAAGAACCCAGCCTTAGCAGCCGCAGAGTTTGTATTAATGTTAAATGACATGATGTTAATTTATTATATTAAATTGCAGAATTGTGTATATAAGTGTAAATTAAACAATTTGGTTAAAAGTTTCTTGGTTTTTTTTAAGTTCACCGCATTAAGACAAGCGCAACCTCACTTAATCCGTTTGCTTGTGAAAGCAGTGAAGCTGAGGCTTGAACGAGTACATTGTATTTGGCTAACCGAGTGCTCTCAGCAGCCACATCCACATCCATTATTCGGCTTACACCAAGCTCCATATTATTTTTTTGTTTGGCGAGATTTTCATAACCATATTGAAGCTGTGAAGATGTAGCCCCGTTTTGAGCTCTTAATGATGCGATATTTTGAAGAGCCTGAGCAAACACACCGACGCTTACATCACCCAAATTCATTAAACTCTCAGCTCCACTACCAGACGAATCCTCGTTGGCGAATCTGAAAGTATTCTGCTGATCCCCATTTCCAAATTCATCAGCCTGTAGTGTTGACGCATTAATGGTTAAAGCGGAAAGCAGTAGAGACTTATTAATACTCGCAATGACGGTGTTGTCTCCGTTAGGCGACAAATTAACCATTAGACGATGACTTTGATCGCTTGTTCCCTCAAACAAAGCATCGCTGTTGCCCTTGACTTCAGTATATCTGGCAAAAAGACTAATTCCATTAAATTTGGTTTGTGCCATATCAAAAAGTTGGACCTGTAAATCCTTGAACTCCTTATCATAAGTCTCCCTGTCCTTATCGTTCATAATCACATCATGATAGAGACTTTTTAACTCTGCCATCCTGTCCATAATTTCGCCGGCACCGGATAAAACTCCGTCTTGAACCTCTAGAAATGAAATCGCGTTCGAAACATTCTGAAGAACCTTATCTGAACGGCCCAGTGTGCTATTTAATTTAAATGCCACAGCATGACCACCCGCATCCTCATAGGGTTGAACAATCTTCTGTCCGCTGGATAATCGAGTCATGCTGTTTTTTAAGTGAAAATTATTGATACCTAAGTGGCGCCTTGCATTGCCGGCAGCTGTGTTTGTGTTAATTGAAAATTTCATATTTTACTTAAGTTATTGAATTACAGCTAAATAAGGACTGCTTGCTGCACGCCTCATCTTGGAATAAAAAATGGTCCGAAAATTACAACTGTCAGGCATATATTTTACTGCACTGTTATGCATTATATACAATTTATGGGTAGAAATGTTCATGGTTTTAAGCTGAAGAGAAACAAAGTTCTTACCTTCCTAGGACTACTGCATCGAATGGAATGATTGTTACTTAATTGGCCAGGCTATATGACAATATGATAAGAGTGTCATGGTTTACTGATACATATAATGAGTTTGTTGTAGATCATCATAGACATGTAAAAGACTGGTTTATATGGGATCATCCTTGATCGCATGTCGACAGCATCCTGCTGTCGGAAGTTATAAGTTCAATATTATATGATTTGAGAGAATTGTAATAAGCACATATTGATTACGAACCGAAAGAAACGGAACGAATTTAATGCCGCTAGTACTCCCTAGGCAGTTCCTCCTGTTAGGTGTTGATAATGTGATTTAAAAGAAAATGTTCGCAAACCCGTAAACAAGCCAATGCCAGTAGAGCTTGAGCAGGGTTTGCGATCCAGTGAGCCTATTGAGTAATGAGTAAACAATCTCAAGTAAGCACTCACTATTTGAAATCTCCGCTTGGAAGACCTGTTTTTGTTAGTAGTAGTAAACAAAAGGCTTCTAATAAGTGATCTATTTTGATGAAACTCGATCACTCTAGATGAAATTCTAAAAATAGTTCGCAAACCTAGGGCACGACCAATGCCAATAAAATCGTACCCTAAGTTGCGAGCCAATAAAGGGTCAAAATCAGGCTTGCAGCCAATTTCTAGCCCCCTAGTTTTATAGCTAAACGAAGGAAAACTTAATTTAGCCAAGTGGATTTTTGCTTTAGTAGTAGTAAACAAAATTCGAGAGATAAATAGCGGGAGATTTGAAGAGTTTGTTAACCCCGTTGAAACGCTCATATTCGAACTTTCGTGGTTATTATCACTCCCTATGTATGGGGTGGATCCACTAAATGTAGATCCGGTAAAATTCTGGTTTATTAGCTCCATCAATCTATAATGTTTGATATGGATAAACCTGGTCTCTCAAGCAGTTTTGAAACTCCCTGTAAGTGAGAAATAATTGATAAAAATAAACGAAGATTCGATTCATTCGGCCAACTACGCGATTATGCCTAGTAAACACCGATAACTCATTTATTACTGATAGGAACGAGTGCCCTTTTCGTGAGCCCCTAGTTTGGGAAACATCAAATGCATGTTTGTAGGCTGACTTACCAGGGTTTTGTATTTCTAAATGAGAAGAAATTCTGGGAATTACATCAATTGGACTGGGTACTTTAACATCGCGAGGAAGCCCTCCTGAATCGGCTCCCGTCCCGCATCCTAATTTGGAAGTAAAAATCTTATGATTCTCCGCGACTCTCATCTTAACAAATTTCAAAGTGCGCTGTAAATATTGCCCTCTTTTATCAATTTTCGAAGAGGCGTCTTTGCTTAGATTAGTTACAATAGGTAGGTGGGCAGACTTTTTTGAGTGTAAGCCCATTAAAGAAAGGAGGCAGGTTCGGATATATATAGGTAAATTATTCCCTGTATTTATACAGGTGCTATTATTACAGCTTGGCGAAATAAAATCTAAAAGATCGCTTTGGGTATTTTGCGTAAAACCAAGGCGAGGAAGCCAAGTAATTTTTAGCTCGTGTGTGGGCATGCATTTCTCAATACCTTGCTTAAAGTATTCCATACAATCACGAACCTGCACTCTGTTACCTGAGGCATTTAGGGAGCTGGATGCACATTCAACATGCATCGTTACCCTGATTGATTTTGTATGAAAAAACTTCACTGAATTAATGGATTGGCAAATGATATTATGTAAAACTATTAGGTTATAATTCTTCCTCCCCCTGCCCAGTTGCTTGGGTAGGGAGAGGAATGGAATTTAAATAAATTTAGTTAATTATTGTAGTAAGGTTAAAGCCACATTCGTTAGCTGGTTTGCCTGGGCTGTCATAGATGCACTGGCTTGTACGAGCACATTATTTCGAGCAAAACGTGTGGATTCGAGTGCGATATCTGCATCCATAATACGCCCACGTGCTGCTTCAAGGTTAACTAGGTTTTGAGAGTGCAGATTGTAAGAAGTCATTACTCTTTGTTGCTCCGCACCATTTTCGGCGCGTGCATCCGCAACCTTTTGTATGATATCGGTAAATTGACCAATACTAATACTAGAGATGTCTTGAATAAAACCGTCAGAATTAACTACTGTTTTCCCACTATTCGAGATAGCAGTTGCTTGAGTAATCCCAGTGGTTGCGTATCCGAGAAGGTTAACCATGCTCGTACCTCCACCAGTTATTTTACCTACTGAAAGAACGAAACTTAAGTTTGTAGTGTTTAGGGATACACTCCCGTCATCAGTAATCCCAGTGGGGTGGGCAAGCAATGTTCTGGAGTAAGCAGAATAGGTGGCCGTTTTAGAATCTCCATTGCTATCCTGCCATGTGTAACTTGCATTTGTCTTTGCATTCAGGGTACCATTGGGTGAAGTCCCACCAGTCAGAGCAAATAAACTTACACCGTTGAATTTTTCTTTTGTTAATTGCTGCAATTGCATCTGTAATTCACGGAACTCCTTGGAGTAATTCTCGACATCACTGCTGTTCTTAGTTACATCAGCAGCCATCGTTCGAAGTTCGGCCATACGACTTACCGCATCACCCACAGTTTTTAGTGCTCCATCTTGCAGTTGAAGGTAAGAAAGTGCATTTTGGTGATTATTTAATACGGCTTCTGTGCGTTTGGCGTGAGAGTCAAGTTTATAAGCAACAGCTAATCCACCGGCATCTTCAGCGGGACTTGTGATCCGATTACCTGATGATAATCGTGCAAGACTCTTACGAAGTGCCTCGTTGGCTTTACTTAGATTGAATGACGCACTGGTGGCGGCACTGTTTGTATTTACTACTATTGGCATTTATTTTTCCTCCATGATTGGAATTGTGACACGACTTCCTGCCGTGATTTGAGCAGTTTCAGTGTAGGCACTGCTAGACCTCAAGGATTTGGGTTTAATTGAATAATTCACTGAGCTACGCGACTACTGAAGAAGTGTCAGGGCAACATTCGTTAACTGATTTGCCTGGGCCGTCATAGATGCACTGGCTTGTACGAGTACATTATTTCGAGCAAAACGAGTCGACTCCATAGCAATATCTGCATCCATTATTCTCCCACGTGCTGCCTCAATATTGACTAGGTTTTGAGAGTGCAGATTATATGAAGTGTTCACTCGTTGTTGCTCGGCACCATTCTCAGCTCTAGCATCTGCAATTCTTTGAATGATCTCAGTAAACATATCAATCCCAACGGTTGTAATGCTTGCAGTTTCATTTCCGTTCGCTTTCGCAAGAGAATCCCCAGCTTGTCCAGCGATATCAAGGCTGGTGATGTGTTCTAGGTTAAAAACGGCTAGCGAGATCGATCCGTCGGTAGCAACACCTGATGGGTGTGTTAGCAGAGTGTAACTGAAGGTATCGTCATATCCAGTTCCTGGAGTTACATTTAGATCCTTACCTGAAGTTGCCAACTTGTCTGCCTGATCACCACCAAAGGCAAATAAACTTATACCATTGAATTTCTCCAATGCCATTTGGTTTATCTGGGACTGCAACTCTCGAAATTCTTTAGAATAATTTTCGATATCGCTGCTGTTCTTGGTTACATCGGCTGCCATGGTACGAAGTTCAGACATCCGGCTGACTGCATCGCCAACAGTTTGCAGTGCACTATCTTGAAGCTGCAGGTATGATAATGCATTTTGATGATTATTTAAAACGGCTTCCGTGCGTTTGGCGTGTGAATCAAGCTTGTACGCAACTGCTAACCCTCCTGCATCTTCTGCTGGACTCGTAATTCGATTGCCCGATGATAATCGTGCAAGACTCTTACGAAGAGCTTCGTTGGCTTTACTTAGATTGAATGACGCACTGGTGGCGGCACTGTTTGTATTTACTACTATTGGCATTTATTTTTCCTCCATGATTGGAATTGTGGCATCCTTGCCACAAATATCTCAGTTTTATGATGGGACTGAAAACCATGTAAGTTGGGGTGAGAGTGAAGCAATTCGTATCATATACATTGGCATTTACACTATGAACGCTTCACAAAGTGAGTCATATGAATCAGATAAAGTATCCGCTATTTACTGCAGAAGTGTTAGGGCAACATTGGTTAACTGGTTTGCCTGAGCCGTCATCGATGCACTGGCCTGAACCAGAACATTGTACCTTGCGAACCTCGTTGACTCCAATGCCATATCTGTATCCATTATTCTACCACGAGCCTTCTCAAGGTTTACAAGATTTTGAGAATGAAGATTGTAGGATGCTTGCACTCGTTGCTGCTCAGCACCATTTTCTGCTCGGGCATCGGCCACTCTCTGAATAACAGAGGTGAACATTGATATGGCAATGTCACCAATGTTTGTAACAAAGCCTTCGCTGTTAACACCACTTCCAATGGTGTTCCCTTGGCCCATTAAATTAACATTTGTTTGTGAGCCAGTGCCACTAAGGGTTCCAACAGAAACCATAAACTCAAGATTTATGACATTAAGACTAATGCTTCCATCTGTTGAGACACCACTTGGGTGGGTTAAAAGCTCCCTTGCTACTTTTGTAAAACTATAGCTAGTCCCAGACTCTGGATCGGTCCAAATAGAAGTTGCTGCGGTGATTGGGTCGGAAGCAGCAGGACTAGTTGAATTAACGGCAAATAAACTAATGCCGTTAAACTTTTCTAAGCTCATTTGCTTAAGCTGTGCTTGAAGCTCACGAAATTCCTTGGAATAATTCTCAATATCACTGGAATTCTTAGTTACATCTGCTGCCATAGTGCGTAATTCAGCCATGCGACTCACAACATTTCCCACCGTTTGCAATGCACCATCTTGCAGCTGTAGGTAAGATAGTGCATTTTGGTGATTATTAAGCACTGCCTCAGTACGTTTGGCATGAGAGTCCAGCTTGTAGGCAACCGCCAAGCCACCTGCATCCTCAGCAGGTCGGGTGATACGGTCTCCAGACGAAAGGCGTGCGAGACTTTTGCGAAGTTGTTCGCTCGCACGGGATAGATTGAATGATGCTTCGGTGGCCGAAGCGTTTGTGTTTACTACTATTGGCATTGTTATTCCTCCTTGAATAAGTTTGTGGCATCCTTGCCACGATTTTGCCGACGGAGAGGGGTCGGCACCCTATAATGATTTAGTGTGTTATATTGTTAGTTAAATTTGGCATTGATTGAAAATTAGGGTCGATCAGATGGTCTTCATTCCAAAAGTAGTCAGGAATGCGTGCCACTTGGCTGTGACAATAGACCAAAGTTCGGCGTGAGAAACTGAGAGTCGTGCGTAAGTGACCTTGCTTGCTTTAGGCAAACTAACGGAAACTGGATTAGGCTTTAATTTAAAATTCAAAAGCCAGGCATTGAGTTTATCCTTTTCTTGGCGAACACGCAGAAGACAATCCATTAACGAAGAAATACAATCATAGGTTAATTCCTTCGTAGGGAGGGATGATATGTGGGTCCCCAGCATGAACCCCTGGAGTTCAGGCTGGCTCGACAGTTGTGGGTTGGGAAAATCAAAAGCCTGCAAGGCACCATTAACATCAATGTGCATGCGTAACGGCTTATCACGCATTGTATCAAAAAGAGGCTTGCCTCGAAATTTCGTGGATAGGGAATTTGATAAAGAGCGTGAAGACAGCAAATAACCGGAATGTAAGGATATTTCTGAATCTCCTCGGTTTAACATGACCGCAAAAGCCTCAAGACTAGCGACCATGGATAATAAAACATTTTCCTGCTGGGTAATAAACTCCACAGCATCCTTTACATTACGAACCATCGCTGTGCTCCGATTGAGCGTACTGTAGGAATTTACAATGTCACTTTCGGGTGCATTCGAAACATGAGGTGAAGCACCTCTAATAGAAGGTACGGGCAGACTGTATGTGTGCCCACACGGTGGATTATGTGTGTGTCGCATAATGTTAAATAGAATTTAATATATAGTTAACAATAAGAATATAGTTATGAGTTGATACCGAACTGCTTGGTTAAGCAGGGGCTATGTTATAAAAGAAATAGGTTAAGACATTTTGGTGAAGGTTCTGATTGAAAATCTAGTCTTTTACAGAACCAGAATGATTAGATTAAAAATATTTGTTAGATAAAAATAGTGGTTTTTAGGCTAATGTAGAATTAAGCTTCAGAAAGTGATCTAAACTCGATCCTCTGCACGCTACATAAGACAGTATTTATAAAATGTTAGGTATGAAACTGTGTTGTTATGATTTAAATTGATTGTAGAAATTTATCTTGGTTTAGATATTTTTGTAATGGAAGAGTGCTGCGCATTACATTTTAAGAAATTTAGAGTTCGAATGATCTACGGGATTTGTAATCCAAGCAGAAGGCTTCATGAAATCGGTGTAACCAGAAGCCAGGCCTGTTCTTTTTAAACGCATCTTTAACCTCCTAATGATTACATGATTATTCATTTGATAAATTGAAAATATTTACACTTAGCCTCCTATTAATGTAAGTGCTATTTGAGTAAGCTGATTTGCTTGGGCCACCATAGATGCCGACGCCTGCACTAAAACATTTTCTTTAGCAAAGCGAGTAGACTCCAGTGCAATATCTGCATCCATAATTCGCCCGTGAGCTGCCTCCAGATTGGTCATATTGCTGGCAAGTAAATTATCTACTTTAAGCAAGCGGTTTTGTTCGGCCCCGTTTTCTGCCCGGGCATCGGCTATACGCTCGATAACTGATGTAAACTGCCCCATTGAGACAAAAAGAATACTCACAAGAAAACCGTCAGAGGTAAATACCTCAGAATTTTCATCTTCTAATGTAATATAATTAGTTACATTTAATCCACTTGGATTCGAAAGGTTGGCAAATTTGCCATCAAAAGTTTGAACATGGCGGGTATCCAAAGCACCTAAGTTAAATACATCCTGAAAATTAATTGCTCCAATTGATACATTCCCATCATCAAATTGCCCACTATCATGAGTGTAAATAGTGCGTGAAAAATGGGTTACAGATTCCCCGCTAGCATTGTAATCTGTGCTTTTATTAAAAACTGGACCGTTGGGGGGAGACACTGCAGATGCTCCAGAAACCGAGAACAAACTAACGCCATTAAATTTTTCGCGATACATTTGAGATAGTTGTTTTTGCAACTCTAGGAACTCTTTTGAATAATTTTCAATATCGGAAGGATTTTTGGTCACATCCTGAGCCATCGTCCGTAATTCAGACATTCGGGAGGCTATTTCACCAGCAGACGAGAGCACGCCATCCTGCAACTGCAAAAAAGATAGTCCATTTTGCACATTTGTTCGCAAAGCCTCTGTGCGACTCTGCCGGGATCTAAGTTTGTAAGCAACCGACATCCCGCCAGGGTCATCATAAGAATCGACAATTCTTGAGCCGGAAGAAAGACGAGCCAAACTCTTTCTTAGCGCATCACTTGCCCTAGATAGATTGAGGGAAGCTTTGCTAGCTGCAGGATTTGAATTTACAACAACTGACATAAATCTTTTGCTTTAATTATATAAATTGGGTCTTTGAATCGGACCGGGGTGATCGTCATTAGGGAGCGGAGGAGCCTCCCACCTCATTCCCCCAATGATGCCCTTGAGCTTTTCTACAAAAATATGGAGTTTGGAGGAGAAAAACACAGACTGCATACCGACCATTAAGCAAAGAGATCTCCACTCATTAAAGGCCCGCTGAACGCTTTCGGAATCCAAAAGAAGGCCGGATGCCTCAGGGCAAACTTTACCCCGATCCATAGAAAGAAGTCCAGGTTGGGATAAATTGAGTCTTTGGATGGACAGCCCCTCCCAATGAGTACGAGTAGGGATCACAAGGGTAATTGGCTTGGCAGGGCCGTTGGAAAAGAGGGCGGTGTGATCAAAAGTTTCTTTAGCAATACTTCTTAATTGGTGACGGGATTGCTCAAATTCAATTTGAGCTTCTTGAGACCTATCAGCGTATTCCCGTGCTTTGTTCAAAGAGAGAGCAATTTCAGCCAATCGGCCGCCAAATTTGGCGAGCGATAATTCCTGCATTTCAATTAACTGAACACCTGCTTCCAAGTTGGCCACGACAGTTTCAAGCACTACCTGATTTCGGGAAGCATTCTTCTGAAAGGAACTGACGGCTGCTTCTTGGCATCCAACAAATCTTTCGAGAAAGGATTTACTGGCATCCAAATTAACCACTCTGCCGGCAGCCAAAATTTTAGGGAATCCCGCAAGCTTTTTCTTTGACCTGAAGAGGGCGTTAGGAGCCTTGACCGAATTCATTGGTGTTGCTTGGTTTTGTAAATTATTGCTTAGATCTTTCATGAGTTCTTCAAGTGGAAGATATCCTTTCCTTTACCATGTTAATCGTGGGCAAAAACAAAACTGCAAAGCCAGGGTGCTCTACTGCAATTTTGCATCGATCAAAGGTGCTTAAAATTGTTTGATTAGTATTTTTCACAATACGAATAATGGTACGAAATAACATTATGGTATTAAGATGAATTAAATAGTGGAGTGCTTGGTTATTGTCTTTGACTCGAAGATTAAATGAGGCATTGCAAAATATGCGTTATTCAAACTCATGAAACCTCTCCATAAAGTCGGAAAAAGATGACCCTAATCGCTTGGGGGTGATCCGTTGTTCCCTCGAGATACCTTCCCGGTAGGTAGAACTGAAATTTACTAAACGAGTAGTCTGGGCAGATCGATAGCAGGACTGTGCTGCTTCAAGGTTTACCACTTTAATGGTTGTGAGCATCGACTGATTTACTGAAGCTAAATCTTGTCCTGCTGAGTGTACAAATTGGCGACCTGGAGCCTGGAAAGTTGAACGATCTGGAGGGAAAATGCTTGCACGTAACTCATTGATACCTCTTTTAATTCTGGGAATCGTTACTTGGTTAATCATATTAAATTACTGTTTGTTGGATTAATTATTGAGGGCCGTTAAATCTGTCTCAATTATGGAATCGTCCGGGGTGTGACAACATGTGCCAGCACCCCGGAAGCAAACCCATACTTTTTGCAAATTTCTTAATTTGGAGAAGAAATGAGCATTAATAAGTATGTGTTTTACGAATTCCATTATATGAGCATAAGAGTTTTAAGTTTTGTATGGCCCTTTACTAGGTTGAATCTCTTACTGAAGAAGTTGTAAGACAATTTGGTTCAACTGATTGGCCTGAGTAATCATAGATGCACTTGCCTGCAACTTAACGCTTTGTTGTGCGAGTCGTGCAGACTCCTGTGCCATATCAACATCCATGATTCGGCCTCTAGCAGCCTCTAAGTTTACTTGATTTTCTTCCAGGATGTTAGTTGCGTAGTTGAGCCTGGACATCGTGCCGCCATTAACGGCACGGAAGTTAGCCACCGATTGGATATAATCGACAAAGTCAGCAACACTGAAGTCCTCTAGTCCGTTGGCAGTATCCAGTAAGTCTTTATTATTATCTGCATCGGCATCGATATGGGCTCCTCTTTCTGCTTCGCTCATACTGGCTGTGCTCGCATAGAAATCATCCATTGTTCCGTAGATGCCATCATTCCCTGCATTTAATCCTCCATAGAACTGATCGTCTGATGAGTTATAAATCTCATCTCCTGGAGGAAGAGGGGAATCAGTCCTTCTCTCGATGCTGTTGGTTCTTACCAATCCAGAATTTGGAAGCCTGCTCACATAATCCAATTCTTGATTCGGGCGGTAATAGACTCCGTGCTCTAAGTCTGAAGAGCCGCCACCGGCAACTGTATCCACATACATGGGTAGTTCAATAACAGCACCTTTAGCAATCAAGTCTTCGATCTCTGTGAAAGAATCATCATTTGGATTAACCAGTGATGCATCATTTGAGGAGAGGTGAGACACATACAGGTAATGCTTTCCTTGGAAGTAGATATTATCACCCTTCTCATAGTTGGTATCTACAGTCTTACCGACCAAAGAGCCAAAATGTGTTTTGGACCAGTAATTTGCATTACCTAGATCTGCTAAATCTCCAGTGATATCATCGCGGAAATCAGCATCATCTTCTGGGTTCGACACTTTATCCCAATTAATCTTAGTCCAAGCATCTGAGTTGGCCGATATTTGACCAGCCCATCCGGCTGCACCTAAGTTAGTGTCAGCAGTTGCAATCATATCCGAATAGGAAACCTCACTCCAGTCACCATTTGTACCGGGTTCGTTGGAGCTTGCTGCAACCGCACCATTAGCTTTCCAGTAGGTTCCATTATGTGATACAACATCATTCGTAAGATAGGAGGATGTTTGGGAAAATGCGCCTTGATTCGATGCCCCAAAAGCGGTTGCTTCGTCCGAGGCCAGTTTTAACCACTGATCGGCACCGCCCACTTCTCCGCGAACCCATGTTCCCCATACAATGTCGGACGCATTGAAGTCGCCTCTAACTTTATCCGTCGCAACGTAAACCTCATTAGCAGCAGCTGTCGCATCATTGATTAACGAACCTTCGGTAAAAGCAGTATTGGCGGCATTGGCTGTGTCAGTCATTGCTCCGGAGCGATTAAAATCTACCGGAGGGTGGCTTCCTTTTTCAACAAATGCATTCGCTTTATACCATTCGCCCTGAAAAAGGACGAAGTCATCAGCTGAATGCATATTGCCTACAAACTGGCCTTTGACATGAGCCGAAGCTTTCAAGACATGCTCATTTGCATTTGCAGGTGACTCGTCAAAAAACAGGTCTCCTTCTTTCAATTCGCTCCCATAATTCCAAGCATTCACTCCCCAATCATGAGATGGGGTATATATATTAGTACCGTCTGAAACATAACCGGGTGTGTGATTATTAGATGAGTGGAAGCTCATGACGCTCTGAAGTACGCTAGCACTGCCAGAGGTAAACAGGGAGGGTTGTGCCATTTCAGCATTTGCACGAACAAACTCCGTTGTGGGTTTACCAGTGGATTCACTTGTACCCACATAGTCGAAGTACCCATTTTCCCCTACATTACCGTCAAAAAGTTCATCTAATGTAAAACCTTTAGGTACATCTGTATTTGCCTTAAGGAAAAGATAACTTCCTGGGCTTGCCCAGTGTGCTGGCACCTTAACCACGTCTCCTTGTAAATAAGCAACCTCACGGCCATTTGAATTAAATTTAGTGCTCAACTCTGAATATACAGGAGCTCCTGGAAAAGCCTCTGAAAAACCAGCTCCAGATTCATCTGAGATTCTTATCCAAGAAGCGTTAGGGTCCTGCTGCAACTCAAGTGCATTAGGAATCAAAGCTCCAGATTTGATATCTTTTAACGCAAGGAAGTATCCTCCATCTGAGCCAACACCGTCCTTAAATATAACGCTGCCTTTAGAATAATCTCTTGAAGTGTAACCTGGCTTAGCATCATGAAGACCACCATCTCGAGAGAAATCTCCAACTAGCTGGCGGTATTCCCCATGGGAACCTGTGTTTAATTCGCCGTCAGCCCCAAATTTAGATTTAAGATTTTCAAAAAGGCCTACTCTGTTAAGTTCGATATGATCACCCATGCCATCATCCGAAGTGATAATCTTAAAGGCATTGTTATCTGGCTCAGTCTGAGCAAATAAGGATACACCATTAAATTTCTGCCTCTTTAAAGAGCCAAGCTCTTTTTGTAGCTCGTGGAATTCGTGATTATAGGTTTCACGGTCTGTGTCATTTTTGGAAATATCATTGTAATATGTTTTTAATTCGGCCATCCGATCTATGATATCGCCAGCGACTTTCAGCACACCGTCCTGCATTTGAAGAAACGATACACCATTTTGCGTGTTTTGCATGGAAGCTTTTGCTCTACGCAGTGCACTTTGCAGTTTCATGCCCACTGCAAGGCCACCAGCATCATCTGATGGGGAAACAATCCGCATCCCGCTGGACAAGCGATTAAGACTTTTGCCTAATCGCTCACTGATTCGTTTCATATTAAGCGACGCTTGTGTGGACGCTTGGTTAGAATTTATTGCTATGCTCATAATTAGTCCTCCTTGACTAGTAAGGCGTCATCCTTGACGCTTTGTCTCGAATTTTTGAGAAGGGTTTCGATTCCCTTGTCGAGACCTCCATGTCAGCGACATCATGGATAATCGCCCCTGAGACCTGATACTTTAGAAAAAAATGGAAATATTTTTCAGAACCTAGACAAAAAATATCACAAGTATTTGTATAATAGATATATATGTAATTATAAAATATTTAACTTTTTTCTTAAATTTTATGATTTAAGTGGTTTAACCAGTTCTAAAATAAAGTATTTCAGAATTATTTTAAGATTTGATAAGATGCTTCTTTGCAGTTGCTGTTTATTTCCCAGCATGACATAGGTGATATATGGGCAGGGTAACTGCAGATGGCGAAGAAGTTGTTTTTGATGAAGGAACACCTACTTCCCCGCGCGACATTTTTGACTTGGTTTCCCAAGCCCTAGGCGAGCAGAGGAGAGCAATAGTGAAGTTTGATTCCGACAAAGATGATTGCCTAACTAGTGGATCGTTCCCAGACAGCTTTGTTTCTATTGATATTCAAAGTATGTACCATGATGAGATCATACTACGAATTTCTATCCAGTTATTAAATCAAATGTCTGACCTGGTGGTTAAATTAAAAGCTTATCAAGGAAATGTCTTATCTGTCCCTTGGTCGGAGGTATTCAAGCAAATGGACCAGTTTATTTCGAAAATTCAACCTTTTGCTGATCTTGTGGACAATGTGGCACCCTACGTACAGTCATACTCTCCCCCTTGGGGTGACCGATTTACATCGATTGCTCAAGGACAGGCAAATTGCCTCAATACTATTTTGAAATCTTTTGAGACAAAGCATCCTGCGGGTTTGTCTAATTGCCTGGGTTCTGATCTTATTCCGCTTTGTGAGGCTACTCAATTGCTTTTTCGTGATGAAATTATTCCATACCTTAAGGAATTCTTAAAATCGAATAACCCAGATTGGACTGATGATGCTTGAGATTAATGTCCGTTTATTAAAACGAAGGTTCCCTGAAGTATACCGTCGTATTCTCGCTTCAGAAAGCAATCAAGCACAACACTTTACATACGGGGAAGGGAGTTCGAGCAAAAGGTTGCTTACCGTGACTGAGCAAGGTGAGTTTCCCACATTTGGGGAGGGCAGTATTGAAAATCTATTAACTACTTGGTTTTCTGCTTTGAGGCTCAAGAACGAAGCAATCTATTCTGTGACTGGGTTTGGGGATGGCTCTCATATTCGTCATTTTCTAAATCATTCCAGCGGAGGTGCGTATGCACTTGTTGCCGAAAAAGATCCGGCTTTACTAAGAGAAACTTTTTCGAGGTTGGATTGCTCAGACATCCTGTCTAATGACCGTTTCATTTTAGGCACTGGTAATTGCGATGAGGGTTTCTTTAGAGATTTAAAAGATGCTGCAATGCTAAAAGTCGATGAGATAAACAGTATTGTTTTCTCTCCATTACATTGCGTTGACGAGGCTTACTATGACCAAGCCCGTAATGAAATGATCCGACAGTACCTGGTTATTCGGCCTCTAATGGAGGTGAATCTCCGTACGGGCATGAACTTACAGGAAAACACTCTTGAAAACCTTGCCCATATGGCAGGTTCACCCGATGTAGGAGAACTCGAGGGAATGTTTAAGGATATTCCCTTTATATTAGTCGGGGCAGGGCCCTCATTAGATGAATCGATCGATTTTCTCAAATACATGCAGGATAAAGCGATTATTTGCGTAAGTAATAGTCCCTTTAGGAAGTTAGTTAATTCAGGAATAAGGCCACATCTTGCGGTCACAGCCGACCCGTTACGACCGACGCTAAGAGGGTTTGAAAATGTAAATTTAGAGGGAATTCCACTCGCATGCCCATTTAGTGCTTACCCTGAAATTATAAATAGGTTTTCGGGCAGAATTCTTTCTTGGAGCACTTTTAACCCCCTAGTGAATATACTCAAGTCAGCCACTGGAAGAAAGGAAGGCACCCAAATCATGGAACAAGGTACTGTATCTGGATGTGTCCTTGATCTTGGCCGCTTGTTTGGATGTAAAAAAATATTTTTAGTTGGGCAGGATATGTGCGTCCGTGATGATGGAAAATATTATACTGATGATTCTTCATATGCAGACACTGGGGCTCATTTTACTGACAAAAAAGAGGGCCATCGACTACCGGGAAACACATTGGATCAAGTAATTGTCGAAGGTCGTCTTTTTGTTTATCTAAAAACTTTCGAAAAATTTATAGAAGTAAACAAGGATATTGATTACATAAACCTCGCTCGAACTGGTGTTAAGATAAAAGGCGTACCATACATGACTTACGATGAGGCAATTTCATCTGTTGATCCTAATACAAGCAGTACTTTATTTGACGAAAAAATCAGCGATTTGCTTGAAAATCAAATACAGATAAGTGACCTATACGGATGCTTCGAAAAATTAATCGAACACATTAAAAAGCTGTTAGAGATCACACTTAGGCTCGCAGTACAAACTGAGCAACTTCCTTCAAAATTTGCTGGGAATAATTATTCCAATAATAAAAAGGTTCTTTCGCTCATCAACGATGGATCTAAGGTTAATAAGCTTGTTGATTCCAACAAATTATTCTGGGAGGCAATCTTGGATGGTCGCACAAAAGGTGAACTTGCTCTTTACAAGAGGATTATCAGAGAAATTGATTACCCCAACAGAAACTGGACCCTCGTGCAACAAAACCAACAGTATTACTGGGCTCTTGCCGAGGGATGCCACTGGCTTCTCAGCACAATGTACGAAAAACTGGGTGATCCAGCAAAAATCACCAGCAGTCACTAACCCTATGGCACACATCTTGCTTTAAATTCCTCCTGTGCAGAGAGGAATTATAAAGTTCGTATTTTAGAATGGGGTCAGATTTAAAGTTAACTGGCTTGGCTTCAGGTATGGATTGGGCACCTATCGTTGAGAAGTTGCTTGAGTTGGAAGCCGTCCCCAAAAAAAGGCTTGAAGCTCAGAAACAAGAAAATGAAGCTAAAGTCTCAGATCTTGGACTTTTAAAAAGTCAGCTAGATTCGCTCAAAAGTGCATCTGCTGCCCTGCAAAACAATGATTTATTTGAAGCAAGAAGCATTAGTAAAAATTCAGGCCTAGATGGCATTAATGCTTCAGCTGCAACTGGCGCACTGACAGGAGAATTCAAAGTACTTATTGAATCTGTATCTTCTAGAACCGAAATTTCTTCCTCCAATCGTACTTCATCTCGCTTAAGCAATGGGATCGACCCCAGCACTTCCTTAAAAGACCTGCCTCTTAATTCCCCAATTTCAACTGGTACATTTACAGTATCTGGAAAAACAATGAATATCACTTCCCTTGATATGACTCTTCAGGAATTATTAGATGAAATTAATTCGACTGAAGGCGGGGTTACCGGAGTAAATCCTGAAGGGGATGGAAGTGGTATAACCTTCAGCTATGA
>JAYNZN010000018.1:0-9525 GCA_038103695.1 Opitutales bacterium | reverse complement strand
GGAGAAGGGGAGGGTGCTGTTCGTATCGATTATGACATTAACAACGATACCTTAGACGACCTCATCAACCGTGTTAACGATTCATCATCCAATATTTTCATGTTTTACGACCCAGTGGGTGATCGTTTTGTCGCTCGCAACAAGGAATCTGGTTCTGTAGGTATTGTGATGCACGAAACTGAAGACTGGGACACCATCTCTAGTGCGAACAAGGGAAATGGTAATATTTTGGCACTCATGGGTCTAGCTCCACCTCAACCTGTTTCTAATAATTACGACGCTTCCAATCTTGCAAGTTACAATAAAGGAGAAATTGTAGAAATGGTGGATGGTACTTTTTGGCAGTCCTTAACAGATTCGCCGAGTACTGGCCCTGGGGTTGACAGCGATATCTGGATCCAAGTGATCCCAGGCGTTGTTCGATCGATGGCCAGTGAACTTGGATCCAATGCATCTGTTAGAATTAATGGCGGAGATCTTATCTACAGCACCGAAAATTCATTTTCAGCTAGTCAACATGGATACGAGGGAATTACTTTTACTTTTAGCCAAGTTTCGATTGGTTCAACTGCAACTTTCACAATCGCAAAAGATCCAAGCACGGCCAAGAGTGCCATTTCAAAATTTGTCGAAGAATTCAATGACGCTCAGGAATTTTTATCCAGCTTAACTAAAGTAGATCAATCCGGAGATGAAGTTCAATCTAGTAGATTTACTGGGAACATGGAACTCAGTCGCTTAGGAAGTAAATTGCGTAGAACGATTTTTGGCAGTACGACTCCTCACTCCGAAAGTAAAGCCACTGTCGATAGTGCTAACTTAACAATAAGTACCAATAATGCTGCCAACGATGAAATCAACGCCATTGCAACCCAAATGAATTTGGATGCATCGGATGATGGTTATGTCATTAAAGTACTTAATCAAGATTCCTCCAGTCAGTCTGCATATTTTGAGTGGGATGGTGACTCTTTGGAGTGGCAAACTACGACACCGACTTTCAGTACTTTTCGATTAGCTAGTATAGGTTTGGACTTTGGCACAAGTTCAAACAAATTAAATATCGAAGATTCTGCTCTCCTCTCCCAACAAATAGAGGAAAATCCAGAATTAGTGATGGCTTTATTTGCAGAATCTCCAGTTTCAGCTTCATATGATTCCATTACCCAGACTGAAAGAGATTATGAAGGCATTACCTACTCGCTGAACGATTACATCGATAATTTTCTCTCTGGTAACGACACCACTGGCTACAATGGTGCATACCAGGCAATGATAGACAGCCTGGATAATCAAAACGAAAGAATAGATGAGAAAATTGTTCGCTTGGATAAGTACTTAGAATCTCGTGAAAAAATTCTTAATGACGGATTTATGAGAATGGAAGAGATGCAATCCAAAATGGACACCCAGATGCAAACTCTCCAAAGTACTTTTAACAACAACAACAAAAAATAATGTTTAAATACAGCAGCTTGCTTTTTCTTTCGATCATCATGTTTTTTACAAGTTGTCGTAAATTCGAGCAGGAAAAAGTAATTGCAGAGGCTGAGCCCTACACCCCCAAAAACCTCTATCCAATTGAACGGTTACCAACTTATTTTAATCGGGTAGCTCTCATGCCATGCTTCTATCCGGACTCTGCATCGTCTTTACTGGATTTTGCGGATCAAACTTTTTATCGCGAACTTTCACAGGCAAGGATATTTGAAGTGGTTCAAATATCACCAAGATTGTGCATGGAATTGTTTGGAAAGCGCGGATTTAGCTCCTCACACGCTTTGCCGAATAACTTCATGGAAATACTCGCAACCCAAACCCAGGCAAATGGAGTAGCGTTTATAGATCTTCATTCTTACAAGGCTTACAAACCAATGAGCCTAGGTGTAAGATGCAAGTTGGTAGATATAAAATCTGGTGATTTCATGTGGGCAATAGATGAAACTATTGATGCAGGGGACGCATCTGTAATTGTAGCCGCCAACCATTTTCAAAGGGGAAAGCATGTTAACGCACTATCTGCCAAAACTGCTGGCAGTGTGCTTCAATCTCCTCGATTATTTACTAAGTTTGCAGCTCAGGCAGTTTTCGCCACATTACCGGTTAGGTAAATTATAGATTTGCATTATATCTTGATTGGCATGATATTAGCTCAGAATTAGTTTATGAATCCAGTCAACCCCAGTGAAAATACAGGTCTATCCAATACCCACATTCGTATTGATAAACCCGTTGTATTTTCAGCCAAATCTCAAAACACTGAATCTACTGGCTCGCTTTCCAACTCCCTTCCCGATCTTAACAAATTAGCAATTCATGCTTCTCAGGCAGGAGAAGACATTCGGATGGAAGCAGTTGAAAGAGCACAAAAGCTTATAGATGATCCGAATTGGCTATCGGACTACAACATTGACGGCTTAGCTGATAAACTATTGGACATCGAAAACATCTGACCAGCTTACCCTCTACCCAGGTTATGCAACCCTATAACAAAGTAGCCAAGTCTTACAAGGCCCAGTCGGTACGTACTGCAAGTCCTGGCAAACTTGTTCTCATGCTTTTCGATGGTTATCTTCGTTTTACCGCTGCTGCCAAGAAATCGTTTGATGAAACTGATTTGGTAAAGAAAAACGAGGGCATCAATAATAATCTTATCCGTGCCCAGAATATAGTTTCCGAATTACAGTCGTCTTTAGATATGACCGTGCCCGGAGAACTACCAGGTACCCTGTATCGTTTATACGATTATGTTCTTACCAATCTGCAACAAGCTAACATCAAAAAAGACCCTGAGAAAATTGTTGAATCAGACAATGTTATGTCTGAACTTCGAGATTCCTGGGCCGAAATGCTTACCCAGAACCCAGATGTTGATGTCAATTCCAGCCAGCCTGGTTCCATATCCTTACAAGCTTAGATTTCTGTTTTCCCTGTGACCAACCCCAAAAAGTTGGAACTCATTCACGCCCTACAGCTCCACGAAAATGTGTTGCATGCAGAGGAGCAAGCCATCCAGGCAAAAGATATCGATACAATTGAAGATGTAAGCATCCAGAAAGACAGAACATTAGAAATTCTTGTACAGGCTAAGGAAGTTCTTGATTCAGAAGGAATTGATGTATCAAACCTGCAAGAGGATATAAATCGCATCATTCTCAAACAGGAGAAAAATACCGAACTCTTTCGGGCACTCCATATCCAAGACTCCAATAAAAAGTCCCAATCTGAGCTAAAACAAAGCCCTCTTCAAAATCGTTTGAGAAAAGCATACAGGCAGTAATCTTGGCTTTTTATGAAAAGTCGAATTTCGGCTTTTTCTTACTTTAAGCAACATTCGCATCTTGCTCCGATTTAACTCTTTGGATAATAAAGTTTGTTTCAAATTATGGCTAAGAACCTTTTCCAAAAAGTGTGGGACACCCACACCGTCAAAGTATTAAGTAATGGTCAAACCCAGCTATTTGTGGGGCGACACCTGATTCACGAAGTTACCAGCCCCCAGGCGTTTGGTATGCTAAGAGAAAAAGGACTGCCTGTCCGTTACCCAGAACGGACCTTTGCTACGGTTGATCATATTGTACCCACAAATGAATCAAGCGAACCTTATTCGGATCCATTGGCGGACGCCATGATTAAGGAATTACGCAAGAATTGTGAGGAATTTGGAGTCACCTTCTTTGATGTGTCCACTGGGAAGCAGGGAATCGTACATGTGGTGGGGCCTGAGCAAGGGCTTACTCAACCAGGCATGACCATTGCCTGCGGTGATTCTCATACCTCTACGCATGGTGCCTTTGGTGCCATTGCATTTGGAATCGGTACTTCCCAGGTTCGGGACCTTCTAGCCACCCAAACCATGGCACTTGGAAAACTGAAGGTTCGTAGAATTGAAGTAAACGGCAAATTAGCCCCGGGGGTATACGCCAAGGATGTCATTTTACACATTATCCGTAAACTTGGTGTGAATGGTGGAACTGGATACGCATATGAATATGCTGGCGATGTTTTTGACCGGTTCACCATGGAAGAACGGATGACTGTTTGTAATATGTCTATAGAAGGTGGTGCCAGGGTTGGCTACGTGAACCCAGACGATACTACTTTCAATTATATAAAAGGAAGACCTTATGCTCCAAAGGAGGATGATTGGGAGCAGGCAATCCAAACTTGGAGGTCCTTCGCATCAGATCCTGATTGCGACTACGATGATGTGGTCAAAATCGATGCAGAGGATATCCCCCCAACTGTAACCTGGGGTATTAATCCTGGCCAAGCAATCGGAGTAGATGAATCCATCCCTTCCGTCGATACAGTTTCATCGGATGACCGAGCTGGAACGGAAGAAGCTCTCGACTACATGAAGCTTACCCCGGGCAGTCCCCTGGAAGGCACCCCAATCGATGTCGCTTTTATTGGTTCCTGCACAAATGGCAGGATCTCAGACCTTGAAGAAGTCGCTAAACTTATCGAGGGGCACAAGGTTATGGATGGTGTTCAGGCCATTGTAGTACCTGGTTCTCAAATTGTGAGTCATATGGCTATGGAGAAAGGCTTGGATAAAATATTTCAAGACGCAGGCTTTGAATGGAGAGGCGCGGGATGCTCCATGTGCTTAGCCATGAACCCTGACAAACTAATTGGCGATCAACTATGTGCCAGTTCAAGCAACAGAAATTTTAAAGGCAGGCAAGGTAGCCCAACGGGCAGAACCATGCTGATGAGTCCAGTCATGGTCGCGGCAGCTGCAGTTACTGGAAAAGTTTCGGATGCCCGAAAAGTTTTCACAAATTAAATATCACCCAGTTTATAGTCATGGCTTTAGCAAAAATTAATCAAATAACAGGCAAAGCAGTTTATGTCCCCGGTGATGATATAGATACTGATCGTATCATTCCCGCACGCTTCATGAAATGTGTAACATTCGATGGGCTAGGGGAGTACCTATTCCACGATGTTCGCTTTGATGAGGAAGGAAACAAAAAAAACCATTCCTTAAATGATGAGCGATTTTCTGGCTCATCAATCATGCTTTCCGGTAAAAATTTTGGATGCGGTAGTTCCCGGGAGCACGCTCCACAATCTCTCTATCGTGCTGGTTTCCGTGCTGTAATCGCTGGAAATTTTGCTGAAATCTTTTTTGGTAACTCAATCAACCTTGGTATACCCTGTGTCTCCATGGATTCAGAGAACCGAGAAATCCTGGCACAATGGATAGAAAGCAAACCTACCCATGAAGTTACTGTGGATGTGGATTCACTCAAGGTCATCGCTGGCGAATTATCCCTCTCTTGTGAAATGCGACCAGGCGCCCGGGAATCCCTCCTCAATGGAGCTTGGGACCCATTGGATGAGCTACTATCTGCTAGCTCTGAAGTTGATCAGGTTGCGGGTCGTCTTGCATATATATAAATCTTAAGAAGCATTGATGAATCGCTTCTTTTTCTTTGCAGCAATTCTTGCCTCTATCTGCCTTTTGGTAGGTTGTTTGCCCGAGAATTCCGATCTCATAAGTCCAAAGGCCTTTTTTCAATCTCTTGAAGAGGCCAAGATATCTCCAAAAACCTTAAACCCTGATAATTTCCCAGTACTACACAAAGCGGTACCGGGTCACTCCCCACTTGGGGTTTACACCCATGATAACCACACCTGGGCACTCTTCGACCTTCCCTTAGATCACGCCGTTGCGACCGATCTGCAGCATGTCGGTCATGCAAACCTCCATATTTTTTCTGAAAAAAAATTACCGCAAGTATTCATAGAGACATTTTTGAGAGTACCTCCTGAACTTGGGTACAAACAGTTAGGATTTTTCGCTTACCCCTTGGGTGCCTGCCTGATCCTCTCTATTTTTATCACTCTAGAAAGGCTATTTTCATTGAGAAGGGGTGTCACCTTTCCGAGGAAGGTGGAAAAAGCTCTCCTTGTCGGTGAATTCCCCAATAAAAAATGGAAAAAAGGATCTGCGGCTGAACGAATTGTACATGTAGCCGTTCATGAAAAAGCTTCAGAAGAAACTCTACATGCCTATGCACGCCTGGAAATAGCGGCCATGGAAAGAGGGCTCTTTTTACTGGAAGTCATTGTCGCAGGTGCACCACTCATTGGATTGCTGGGAACCGTGACAGGCTTGGTAAATGTATTTTCTCAAATGCCCGGAGGGGGAGATGTCGATAAATCCTTATTTTCACAGGGAATTTCGCTTGCACTTCTGACCACCATGGTTGGCCTTGCAATTGCACTGCCAACCCTTCTTTTTAATTCCTACCTGAATCGAGTACTCGACAAACGAGCAGCATCACTTGATTGGCTAACCGCTCGATTACTTGATGCTACGGACCGCAAGAGACCTCCAGCTGAAGTAATTCGATGAGCCTACGTCGAAAAAGGAAAAGCAGTCCAAGAGTGGATGTAATTCCTCTGATCGATGTTCTCATGGTGCTCATTCTTTTTTTCCTTACTAGTATGCAGTTTCAGGAGCTTCGAGCTCTCAATGTACGTTTACCTAAGATTGATTCCGCCGGATCCAATAAAATAACCAATCAGTTGGTTGTCTCGATATCGAAGGAAGGTGTTTACTATCTCAATGGCCACGAAGATAAGCTAACGGAAATTGGTAAAGTGATGAAAACAATGGCCATGCTTCCGCAAAAACCACCCGTTCTCGTCGTAGCCGATGAAGATGTACCCCTCAAGTATGTAACCCAAGTGGTAGATCTCTGTCGAGAGTCTGGCATGGATGATTTCCGGCTGCAATCCAGGTGAAATTTAAATCTAAGAACCAGGTATTTCTCCTAAGTCTGAAACACTAAAATCTTTTAAGCAAATTTCTTCCTTCGAGGTATAAATGTGCTTCAATGGCGTATTTCCGTAAAAGGAAGCCCACTGAGTAAATGTGCTTGGAGGACCAATGAGAAGATCGCATTCAGATAATGCGTATAAATCCACTATTGGCGAACAAGTGCTTATGTGTACTTGTAAATTTTTAAATGATGATTGTTCGACTCTTTGATTCGAACAAATCAAGAACCCTACATTTCGTTGAGGATACAGAGCGATCAATCGTTGAGCTGTCTCAACATATTCCTCAAGTGAATAAAAATATTTTCCGCTCTTCCACTTTTCATAATCGCCGCGCCTAATATGCAATCCCACAAGGATTTCACAATTTTTACGAGCATCCTTAACTAACCTGGATACCTGCTCTTGATATTCCGAAACTGGAGAGAAAAACCTCTTTATTTTAACAGCATGCTTGACCAGCAATCTTGGATCACGAAATCTCCAACCAGACAGAAAGACTGTATTTTTTTCTTTGATTGACTGCAAAACATCTAAATCGGTAAGAGATTTTGTAGATTTGAAATCATTATCCGAAAGGATTGGGTAAAATTTTCGAAGAAATTTTATTCTGCGCAAAATCTTAGAAAACAAGTAAGTCAGCTGGTACTGCAGCCTGATCGCATTCAGTCTGTGCTTAATTAATTTTGTTAAACGCCCAGCTGGTTTTCCTGCGGCAGGAAAAGAACAATCCATCGTTCCATTTGTACCTATAAAAAAGTGGGCAAATCCTTGAAAAGTATAGTTAGTGACTCGTAACGAATGCTCCTCTGCCCAGGCAGCAATGTTAGCAAATAATACCATTCGGTTAGCCAACCGACCACACCTCTTAGCAATAACGATTTTTCCCATTAGTGTCTAAAATCAGAAAAAGGGATTATTTTCTTTCTCTTGAGCAACTGTAGTCAACGGTCCATGCCCCGGACAAAGAATAGTGTCATCGGGTAATGTCATGATTTTCTCCCGATTGGTGCGTAATGCATCCTCGTAAGAAATCATTCCGCCACCCATAGATCCGGCAAAAATTGCATCACCCACAATCGCAACGGGTTTATCCAAACCCTCAATTACATAGGATATTCCGCCCATTGCGTGCCCATGTGTATGGAGTGCCCTCACCAAAAGTCCATCAGCCCTATGCTCGAAGCCTTCTCTAATAGAAATACAGCCATCAATGGCTTCCAGTTCATGAACATACACTGAAGGATATCTCGCACCTTTTCTAAGTTCGTCGAGACAAGCTATGTGATCGCGATGAGTATGGGTGAGAAAGATAGCATCCACCGACAGTTCCTGCTCCTGAATAAATGATAGAATTGGGTCTGCAACTGGACCTGTATCAAATACCCATGCTTCCTTAGACGTTTCATCCCAAACCACAAAAACATTCACGAACATCTCGCCAAAAGGGAGGTTAAATTGCTTCAAGCCGTTTATTGCCAATAAGTCAGGATACCATTCTTTTCTAGCTGATCTCAAAAGTTTTTCAGTATCAAGATTTAGCTCCTTAGCCATCCCGAAAATCAAAGATTCATCTACTCTACCAGAAAGGATAGCCTCCACCTCAGACTTCTCACACTGCAAGCGACCCGCCATTTCATTTTTACCAATTCCAAGTCCACGCATTGCTTTTCCAATAATATCTTCATGGAAGTCTTCGAGTTGAATCTTTCCTATTTCATCATTTTGCATTATCTCTGATTTCAAGGATTGATGGATAATTCAAATAGAAAAAAGCTTTTTATTGTTAGAAGAGAGTCTGGCGGGATAGGCGGAGCCGAAAAAGTAGCTCATCGATTTGTTAAGGCATTTTCCAAACATTTTGATACTGAATTAATCCATGCAGGGAAAAGTATCAATGGAGTGCGAATCCAAGGCACTAAAGGGCCCAGTTGGTTAAGATGCCTGCGATTTGCAAAGAGTGCTCGTAAATTCCTAGACAAACAAGAAGATGTATTGGTCCTTAGTATGGAAAGAGGAGTCCCTGGAACTATTTATCGGGCCGGAGATGGAGTCCATAAGGTTTGGATCAAAATAAAATATCAAAACTCTATAAAGTGGGTATTTAATCCAATAAATTGGATACTTCCAAATTTAGAAAAGATATCTATCGAAAAATCAAAGTGCGTTGTCCCAAATTCTTCAATGGTTAAGGCGGAGATGCTTGAACACTACAAAATCTTATCCGAAAAAATTAATGTAATACACAATGGCTATGATCCATCTATTTACTATCCATTGGGAACAGAGGCTCGCTTAAAACTTAGAAGTGAATTAGGAGTAAATAGTAATAACTTAAACCTTCTATTTTCAGGGAGTGGATGGGAAAGAAAAGATCTTTACTGGCTATTAAAATTCTTTTCATTCTTATTAAGTAAAAAGAGAAATTCAATTTTATGGGTCGCCGGAAAAGGAAAGAACAAAAAAGTCTTAAGGATGTCGACGAAGTTAGGAATTAATCAAAACATCAAGTATCTTGGAATGGTAAAAAACATTGAACAACTATATCAAGTCTTTGATTTTATGATTTTACCTACACTTTATGACCCTTTTTCAAATAGTTGCCTTGAAGCAATAGCATGCGGATGCGATGTGTTTACGACTGAAAAAAACGGGATTTCTGAGATACTAAGTTCCGACAATATAATTAAAAAAAATAACAAAAATGAATATCAAAGAATTTTCAAT
>JAYNZN010000057.1:0-6573 GCA_038103695.1 Opitutales bacterium | reverse complement strand
TGATTTTTATACTTTGAATGCATCCACCGGAGAGTTGTCCATCCGTGGAAATGGAGAAAGACCACCATTTGGAAAGGGTAGGATATTCCTCCGGGCACGGGCGACTGATGGTACCGGGGTCGTGATTGAAAGGCCATACTCCTTATGGGTGTTGAGTGAAGATGAATCCCGCCTGATGGAGGACCTCGACCCATCGATCGAAGCAAGTGATCCTCCTCCACTTGCAACCCCCAGGCCAAACCGTACGCATTGATATGAAAATTGGACAAATCATTGGATATGTACGAAATCTCCTCAGCTGGGTGAATGCCTCGGCTAAGAGCGTGGCTATGGTCTATGGACTTGTTCTTTTTATTCCCTCATCCGTTCATGCATTTGACCGTTTTGAAAACTGGGGATTTGACCAGGGTGGTGGATACAGGATGGGAAGTTTTACCACTGAGGATGCGGGCTTGACGCTAACATCGGTGGCCGCCCAGATAGATGACAACCTATTGGCAGTTGGGGGTGCCCTGGGCAATGATTGGGCGGTAAGAATCTACTTTTTGGAGCCCAGTGGGCCCGAATTGATTGGGGAGTGGACGGGTGCGGGTGCTGTGAAACTTGAGTACTCCACCGTTACTTCGATGACATGGGTGGATGGATTGCTGGCATGTGGAGTTGAGCATCTAAAGGGCGGTGGAATGGATGCCGATGTTCTCTTTCTTGATCCGGAAAAACCAGAGAGTTTAGTTTTTGCCGAGCTGGGTGGTTGGGACTCGTTAAGCTCGCTCAGAGCGGACCCGTTGGATGCTAGCAAACTGTGGGTTTTGGGAACAAGGAACCGTCAGACATTCTGCAGATCGATCAATTCTTCCAATGAGGTGCTGGATGAATTTAGAATGAATGACCTAACCAAGCCCAGGGCAATGCTCGCACGGGATGATAAAATTTGGATATGCGGAGAGAATGAGGGAGGGAATTCGTTCGTGAATGTATTCATCGATGGAAAACGAAAAGGCACGAAGCCACTTGGGCCGGGCCACTTTATATCTGCGATGGAAGCATCCGGGCCAAATGTCTACCTCACGGGCAGGAGGAAGACCAATAAGAATAGAACAGAAATGGAGGATTTCTTCCTCGTATGTCTGGCATGGGATGAGCAAAGAAAGAATATCTCAGAGGAATGGCAAGTGGAGACTGAGACTTTTGACGACGGGCTGGACAGGGAAGTTGGTACCGCCTTGCTTCCGCTTGAAGATGGTGGAGTGGTGGTTGCTGGAAATTTCCGCCGTTACTGGAAGCTCGGACCCACCAGTGATGGCAAGCTGGCATTGCTGCCGCCCGATACATCAGAGGGTGTGAATTTTGAAGCTTTCCTCGCCCGTTACGATGAGGGCGGGGATATCGTTTGGGCCCAGACTTCGGGAATGCCCGGGGATGATTTTTCGGTGGCCCTTGCCCGTGACGCAGAGGGGGGTGCTTTCCTTCTGGGAAATCGAATCATCGGGGGCGGATTCGGGCCGTATCTTTCCAAGTTAAGATTGGGTGGACATGACGGAAGGAATGCACCGCTTGTGGATAGAGACCTGACCAATGCGGGTGAGATTTCCTGGCATCCACCCAAGATTTTGCGCTTGGGAGAACCGGTGAGTGGTGCGTACCTTTCCGCCCGTTCTCCGGTGCGTTTAAAGTTTGAATATTTTTTGAATGATGAACTGGTTACGCATGGGAACTTGCCCATGTTTGAGCCGGGCGAGTTGGAACTGAGAGCAGGCATGGAAGGGGGCGGGAATGTTGGTGCTGTACGAGTGGTTAAGGGATTGAAGGGACGACCCTACCTAAAGGTTGACTATGAACAGGTGGGGAACGAAATCCTCTTTCTTGGCGAACTGAGCGGTCTGCACCCGGATCATTTGCTTGATGAAGAAAAGAACGAGGAACTTCATGAAAGAGTGCAATTTGAAATGGTGCAGGATGAGGATGTTAGCCTGATCGAGGGTGGCAGACTCATCCTGGAGGATGATTTTACCGGGCGGTTCGAAGTGGAGGCGACCTTCCCGGGTGACCTGCATTACGAGCCCGCCACCCGCAGAATTTCCTTGCAGGCAAGAAGTGGCAAATTGTTCAAGCCCGGCGACGAAGCGTTCAATAGCGTGAGCATTCGGGTAAAGGATCTTGACGGTTGGCAAAAGGAAAGGCTCTTGCCCCGGGGCCAGCAAACCTTTGTGGCGGCAACCCAGGGGTTTGGCAGGAAGAGAAAGTTCAAGAGGTGGGTGGAGTTTTCGCAAGAAGATGAGAGGCTGACTACAGCCAGGGTGGAGACGCCCTTCAGCCTGCGGACGGCTTTATTTGCAGAAGAAGATATGACGCTATTTGCCAAGTACAGTTTCAGTTTTGCGGGGGCGGCAGTGAATGGGTATCTGGCAGGATCATCCGTTTTTCTGGATTATAATCTGAATGGCCAGATCGATGAAGGAGAACCCACTGGGTTCACCACGGAAAATGGAGGGTTTGAGATTGAGGTTAGTGAGGAGGAATTTCTCGCCAACGATACCAATGGAAATGGTATGATCGATCTGGCTGAAGGGGTGATCGTGGTGCTTGGTGGAATGGACCGTGCCAGCGGGTTGCCCCTTGCAATATCTTATAAGGCACCTCCCAGTTACTCCGTGATCACTGCAATAAGCACGGTGGTGGCAGAAATTTCCAGCACTGGGAAGACATTGGGAGAGTCTGAGCAAATCATCTCTCAGTTCCTTGATCTACCGGAGGGAATCAACCTATCGACCTTTGAGCCACTGGGAGCGGTGTTTACCAATGAGGAAGAGGCCCAGGCATTTATTCTGCGGGCAACCCAGTTGTCCAATCTTTTGAATGAGGGATCGAGATACATTGAAATGACCACAGGGAACAGGGTAGACCGAGTGGATGCGGCAAGCCTGATCGTGGCCTCGATCACGGATCAAATAATGGCAGGAGTGGAGCAGGGATCAGGCGAATCCGGGCAAAGTTTAAGTCTGAATGATAGCACTACCTTGGTGGAAATCATCAGTGCTGCAAATGAAGAGGCTCAGGTAGTGGCAGCGCTAGCGGAGGAAGAGGATGGGTTTCAGCAACCTACCTCGGTACGTGCGGAGTTGACGGAGGAACACCCCGAAATCGCCCAAAGTGGCAACACTGCGATCCTCGATCGGTTGGTTGCTCAACTTGGGTCGGCCAATGATGGGCTTGAGCAAATGGCGGGCAATCCGGAGGTAAGTCCGCAGGATTTCAAGGCTTTAGCGAGTGCTTCCCAAAATGTTCTCGATGAACTAGGCGAGGATGCTTCCAATGCTTTGTCCGCAGAGGAGGTTACTTTGCTGGAGGCAGAAAATGAGGATCCTGCCATTGAACAACTTCTAGCAACTGCATCCGTTGAAGAATTGGGCACCGGAGGGTATGACGAAGAAACGGAAAGAACTGAGAGGTTTAGTCTGAATGTGCTCGATGACATACGGCAGAATACAAGGATGAATATTTATGCCCCAAGGTTTGAACAAATCGAACTTACAGCTCCCAATGCATTTAGTGATAACTTGGTAGTAGGCAGATTCACCGCGAGTGACCCGGAAGGAAGTGATGTAATCTTTACGATCGTTGGAGAGAATCCCGACCTTGATGGGGACGAAGTGCCCATCCTTTCAATCAATGAAAACACCGGGGAGGTGCGCGTAAGGGACTACGATGATTTGAAATTGATGAATGCGGACCTGCTTAGCCCTATCCTTAGGGTGACGGATGCGGGAGGGCTATACGCAGAAAAGCAGACGCAAATCAATGTTGCCGAGTGGGCTTACCTTGCGGGAAGAAAGAGGCTGGCTGATTTTAATACAGGCACTGGATTTAACCTGCGTGAACAAATGCCACCAGGTACCCTGGTCGGGCAGTTCGTGACCAATGATCCGGATGATGGGAAGTTGTCCTTTACCTTAGTTTCCGGGGATGGAGACAGCGGCAACCGCTTCTTTAGTCTTACCCAGAACGGGGATTTGAAATCCAAGCAAAAGTTTGATTACGCCAGGAAGGCCTCCTACCTGATTCGCGTACGGTCGACCAATCAAAGAGGGAAAACACATCAAAAAGTAATTGAGGTCAGAATACTTGAAGGCTTCGTGCCGATCCTTGATACGATGCTTCCCAACTACCGGGGTAACGGCAAGTACCGGTTGGGTGGGGTGTTACTGGATCCTGGAATTATTCGACAGGGTGTGAAGGTGGGAGTGCTGATCAGCGCCAACCCGATTGTTCCCGGAAAGATGGACGGGGTGTTGGATCGGCCACTTTCGTTGGGGAGCGGAGATTCATTTGCCATGGAATTCTCACCGGACGCAGGAATGGAAACCATTTATGTGATGGCTTATGCTCGAAATGAGAAGGGAAGGAGTTATGGCTTGATGGAACGAGTAGAAGTGGATGGCTACGGATCCAGGGTATCCGATTACCTGACCTCTGCAAAACCGATGAAAAATGCACCCGGATGGTGGACGAGCGATTGGTTTGGTACTTATTACCTTGCCGAAGCGAGCGGGTGGATTCTGCATATGGATCTCGGCTGGTTGTACCCGAGCATATCTGCAAGCGAGGGAATTTGGATATGGAAAGAGGCCCTTGGTTGGGTATGGACGAACCGGGGGATTTATCCCTACCTCTTCTCATCAAACTCCAACGCCTGGCTATATTTCTATGGAGAGCTTGATCAAAGGCGATTGCTCTACGACTACAAGCGGAAGAAATGGATTCGCCTGGATGAGACTATGATTCAGGAGGAAAAAGATACACGGTGAAGGTGATCAAGTGCCGTAGCCTTCCACTCCTATGGTGGGCCCTGTTTTGTTTTGTAATGGTGAGTTCGGCTGTGGGGCAGAATGCAGGACAGGAGGATTCGGATGAGGTGAGTGAGGAAACTGATGAAGATACAGAAAATTCGGCAGAGCAAGCAAATGGAGTAAGCACGGAGGATTCCCTCGTTGCGGAGGAAAGTTCTGCCAGTAGTGAAGCAGTCCAAGACTCTTCTTTTGTAGAGACTGAACAATCGACAAAGATAGAACAGGGAAATGCAGGAAGTGCCAACCAACCGTTTTCTTCGCAAGATGGAATGCCGCTTTCTCGAAACCAGTCAGGATTTGAACGGTCTCAAAATGATGACTTTTCCAGGGGTTCCAGGCCGGTGCATCAGAGGCCGATTGCTCCCACCATCCGTGCGGAAATACCCCGTGCCCCGATGATTGATCGATCGGTCCTGCAATCAATTATCATGGAAAATAACCCTGTCATCGCTCAGGCTCGTAAGACGGGTAAAATCAGTGAGGATACCAATATTCTTGCCAGATTCGGGCTTAGGAATGCCCAGACCAATCGCTTCTACCAAATGTCTGGGAGTACACGTAAGGCACTTCTTTCATCGGATGTGAAGGTGGTTCGCCGTCTTCTTTCAATGGATGGTTTTGGTCATGAACAGGGGGATGCTTTTTATGAATACCAACCCCAAACACGATCCTTGATTCTAAGTTTGGATGATGATGTTCTCGTTCCTTTACTCAACGAGGGAATTGAAGAGGATTTGCTTCAGGAATCTTTGACGAAGATGAACCTGGAAAGTTCTAAGCCAGCAAAAATGCCAAGGTTTACACCCGGTTCGGAGTTGGATGACCGTGCTAAACAAATGAGTTTGCGCCTGATGGAAAGTGGGAATGGGGATGTCTTTGGAGAGCTGAATGAACTATCTGACGGATCATGGGATGAGGATTTATTACGAGTGGGAGAGGTGGCTGATCTTCTCCTTAGAGATTATGACCTGAAAAATTCATCTCCCCGCGAACGGCTTTCTGTTGATGAAGTCTTGAACAATCCATTCTTCGCAGACGGATCTGCTTTGTATGAGGAGTTATTCATGAATGGTCTGGTGTTTGGTGGAGGTTCTGTTCTGGGAGGTAGAAATTTGATCATACAGGGAAATGCTAAAGCACTTAATCCATACTTTAATGATGGTTCAGGTGAGGTTTTGCTAGTTGCTTCCAAAAGTCTAGATATCGGAGGAGAGATTATATGGGGCACGGGTGCAAAAAAAGATGCACGACTGGTTATTATGAGCACGGGGGAATTGGAGGTTAAGCCTGGTGCTAAACTTTCCACTGTTACCAGTGATTTGGTCCTGGCTACTCAAAGAAATTTACTTCTCAAGCAAGTGTCTTTGAGTGGAGCGAGTGAAGTGGTCATTCGTGGGATGCGCGATGTTTCTCTGCAAGATGTTTCCATACGAGCCGATGTATTGGCCACGATTAAAGCACGCCGGGATTTAAATGTAGACGGGCTTACTTTTAATAAGGATCTTTCCAGAATCGTGATGGAGGCAACCACGATGAGGTTGCGTAATGTAAACTTCCCGGGTTTGGCTCAGGTACGGCTAAATACATTAAAGGGAGCGGTTGATGGCCGTTACCCAAACTTTGGGGCTAGTATCCCAGCAGTTGAGCAAATTGGTCGGGTCAACTTTATCGAAAATGTTCGATCGGGAGGGAACTTACTCCATGACCGTGCCAGTTTTGATTTACA
>JAYNZN010000017.1:5453-31156 GCA_038103695.1 Opitutales bacterium | reverse complement strand
TAGGTAAAGAATCCTCGTTTCTCGTGGAAACGAAGATTGCTCAGGCGGGCATACGCGGTACTCAGTTTAAAGTCTCAGCTAGCGCCGACTCTGCTGAGCTTTCGGTACTTAAAGGCCGAGTAGACTTTTTGGATGCCGAGGAAATGGCGACCCCTGTTGAAACTACGAAGAAGGCAGGCACCCGTAAGGATGTGCCTGCTAAGTTGGAGGATATGAGTGCGAGCGAGCAGGTAGAGGTGAAGAAAGCGGTGGAGCAGACCAAGCAGGCATCGGCAGATATAGATTTGAACCGCTTGGCGAATACGGTGGATGGATATGCTTCTAAGCCAAATTATATTGTTAAGTCAGCTCTCAATATGGAGCTAATTTGGTGTCCGCCGGGCGGGTTTATGATGGGGCCAGGTCCGTGGAAAGAAGAACCTGCTCATCCGGTAATTTTAACGAAAGGATTTTATCTCGGAAAATATGAAGTTACGCAGGAACAGTACGAAAAAGTAATTGGAACTAATCCTAGCAAATTTAAGGGAGATAAACTACCTGTGGAGACGGTCAGTTGGGATAATGCAGTCGCCTTCTGTGATGTATTGACGAAGAGGGAGAGGATTCCAAGGGGATGGAAGTTTTCATTGCCTACAGAGGCCCAATGGGAGTACGCCTGTCGAGCGGGTACAACATCTAGTTATTCATGGGGAGATAAAATTACACCACAGTTCGCAAATTACAAAAATAGTGATTTGAATAAGACGGTTGAGGTTAGTTCTTACTCACCCAATTCATTTGGTATACACAATATGTCTGGAAATGTTTGGGAGTGGTGTTTAGATTGGTTTGGCCCTTATTCCCCAGGCTTGGCAGTAGATCCAATGGGTTCATCTAATGGTATTCAAAGGGTTATGAGAGGAGGTTCCTGGGAAGGAAGTGCTGAGGGCTTGGCTCCGTCGTTCAGAGGATACTACTACCCAAATAGCAGTCGATACTTTCCTGGCTTCCGAGTTGCTTTCAAGCAGGTGGACTGATTTATGAAGAGTCTGACTCAAACCTTCCTTCTCCTCTTCGCGGTCACCCTCACCGCCAAGGAACCAGTCCGTACCTGGACAAGTACTGACGGTCGAACACTTGAAGCCCGCTACCTGGAAATGGTTGGCACCAAGGTACGAATTGAAAATGCATCGGGGCGAAAATTCACCGTTCCACTTAATGGCTTCTCATCCGCTGATCAAGAGTATGTGAAGAAGGCTTATGGGCGATCGTTGTTCGCGGAACCTCAGCCCTTTAAGGATGAGGGGCGAGGCGGAGTGATTGTTGCATCTGCCAAGGGTAAGGTGAAGGTGTTAGTTGCAAAGACTGATAGGTATTCCGACCCATCACCAAGGGATGTGATCGTGGGAGAGTCCATCGCTTCGGGTGCCACCTTGATTACGGGTAGCGGAGCGGAAGCGGATTTGCTTCTTACAAACGGAACCTTGGTTCATTTGGGCGAGAATACAAAATTGGTTTTAACGGCTCTTTATCAAAAAGCCTTTAAGGGTACAAAACAGAAGGTAAGCGAGCTTACCAAGGAGGTTAGCCCAAGTAGAACAGCTCTTAAATTAGAAGAGGGTAACTTGGTCTTAGATGTACGCAAGTTGGGTAAGGAATCTTCCTTTCTTGTTGAAACCAAGATTGCACAGGCAGGTATACGAGGAACCCAGTTCAAAGTGTCGGCGAGTGCGGATTCGTCGGAATTATCAGTAATGGAAGGACGAGTCGATTTTTTGGACTCGGAGCAAATTATCGCCGCTGTTGAGGCCGCAAAGAAAGCAGGTGCAGTTAAAGGTGTACCTGCCAAGGTGGAGGATATGAGTGCTAGTGAGCAGGTAGAGGTGAAGCAAGCGGTGGAGCAGGCTAAGCAGGCTTCGGCCTTGTTCGATTTAAAACGCTTGTCAAACACGGTGGATGGGTATTCGCAAAATCCAACTATTACGATCAAGTCAATCGGTTTACAAATGATTTGGTGTAAACCAGGAAGTTTCGTAATGGGGCCGGATAAAAAAAGGAAAGACTCTCCCGCCCATCCAGTAATTCTTACTGAAGGATTTTATCTTGGAAAATATGAAGTGACCCAAGAGCAGTACCAAAAAGTCACAGGTAATAACCCGAGCAAATTTAAAGATAATAAACTTCCCGTTGAAATGGTAAGCTGGATTGAAGCAGTTGCATTTTGTGAAACCCTTACAGAAAGGGAGAATATCCGGGGTTGGGAGTTTTCATTACCTACGGAAGCCCAGTGGGAGTATGCCTGCAGAGCGGGAACTACCACAATATACAGTTGGGGAAATACGATTAGCCCCCAAAACGCAAACTACCCTGGAAGTAAGTTAAATAGGACACGAGAAAATGGTTCTTATTCACCAAACTCCTGGGGATTTTACGATATGCATGGAAATGTGGCCGAGTGGTGCAATGATTATTTTGGGCCTTATTCTCAGGATTTAGCGGTTGATCCTAGAGGTCATATATTAGCACCTGATTTTGTGAGGCGTGGGGGGTCATGGATAGCTTACTCCAGATACATTACATCAGCAGGACGAATTGAAGGGAAACCTGATCGCAAAGAGAGTTACATAGGCTTTCGAGTTGCCTTCAAGCAGGTGGACTGATCATGAGGAATCTAACTCGAACCTTCCTTCTCCTCCTCGCGGTCACCCTTTTCGCCAAGGAACCAATTCGTACTTGGACAAGTGCAGACGGCCGAACCCTCGAGGCTCGTTACTTGGAAATGGTTGGCACCAAGGTGCGGATTGAAAATGCCTCGGGTAGAAAATTTACCGTTGCTCTGACAGGATTCTCATCCGCCGATCAGGAGTATGTGAAGAAGGCACATGGGCGGTCCTTGTTTGCCGAACCTCAACCATTTGAGGATCAGGGGAGAGGTGGAGTGATTGTTGCTTCTGCTAAGGGTAAGGTAGAAGTAATCGCAAAAAAACATGATCGCTATTCAGATAAGGATCCTGACCCACGAGAGGTAATCGTTGGTGAGTCAATCGGACCAGGTGCAACCTTGATTACAGGTAGCGGAGCAGAAGCGGACTTGCTTCTAACCAATGGAACCTTAGCTCACTTAAGCGAGAATACGAAACTTGTTTTAACGGCTCTTTATCAGAAGAGCTTCAAGGGTACGAAACAGAAGGCAAGCGAGCTTACCCAAGAGGTTAGTCCTAGTCGTACCGCACTAAAACTTGAAGAAGGTGACTTGGTTTTAGAGGTGCGTAAACTGGGCAAGGAATCTTCGTTTCTTGTGGAAACTAAGATTGCGCAGGCGGGCATACGAGGAACCCAGTTTAAAGTGTCGGCGAGTGCCGACTCTGCTGGGCTTGCTGTACTCGAAGGACGGGTAGACTTTTTAGATGCAGAACAACTGGCTACCCCTGTGGAGACGGCCAAGAAGGCAGGAGCAGTCAAAGGCGTGCCTGCCAAGTTGGAAGACATGAGTGCTTCGGAGCAGGTGGAGGTTAGGCAAGGGGTTGAACAGGCCAAGCAAGCATCGGCAGAAATAGATTTAAACCGCTTAGCAAACACGGTGGATGGATATGCCTCCAAGCCCAATTATATTGTTAAATCGGCTCTTGATATGGAATTAATTTGGTGTCCACCGGGCGGTTTTGTTATGGGGCCTAGCACAAAGAGAAATCCGGCACATCCAGTCATTTTAACCAAGGGTTTTTACCTTGGGAAATATGAGGTGACGCAGGAACAATATCAAAAAGTAATGAGAGCGAATCCAAGTAAGTTTATGGGTAAAAACTTACCTGTTGAAATGGTAAAGGGAGAGCAAGCAAGAATGTTTTGTGAGGCACTTAATAAAAAAGAAAGAATATCTCGTGGATGGAAATTTACTCTACCAACTGAAGCGCAATGGGAGTATGCTTGTCGGGCGGGGACGACCACGACATATTCATGGGGCAATGACAAAAGCCCAAAGCTCGCAAATTACTCTGAGAGTGGTTTGGGAAAAACATTAGAAGTTGGTTCATACCCTCCAAACAACTGGGGTTTTTATGATATGCATGGAAATGTATGGGAACTCTGTCTAAGTGTACCGAATTATACAAAAGAGCTGATCATCAATCCCATCGTTAAAGATTCGATTGGCAATGCGGTTCGCGGAGGTTCATGGATTAATATATGGTCGGTTAGTTCGCGGGGGGGGTGGAGTGGTGAATCAAAATTTCACGGCAGTCGAGGCTTCCGCGTCGCCCTAAAGCAGTTAGACTAGATCATGTAGTTTTTGTCTTAACTGTTCCGGTTTCCTTGTATGATAATTTTCGAAGGATCGAAATTCCCGCTTTAATTAAACAGTTTAAATTTTTAGCGATTGATATGAAAAGGTGGTTTGGATTTTGGTTTCGTCTGCTCTGTGGAATCGCATGTCTGGTATTAGTGGGGATGATTTTTTACCATGGCGATGGGGATGCCTGGCTTGCGTGGTTATTTTTTACTGTGCTTGGAGTCGCGTGGTTAATTGGGGCATATTTGAGGTATCCAAGATCCCGTAAAAAATGATTAATTCTATCTATTCTATTTTCTATCTCTTGTGCACATCCCCGTAAGGTGCCGGGTTCAAAATCCGTGCCGGAGTTGATTGATGGTTGAATTTGATTTTCCCGACTTGCGGAGAATATTTTTTACAGATAATCAAGAGAGAGATGAAGTTAACTGTACCCATTTTCGTAATCTCTATTTTTTTGTCATTAGGTTGCGAAGAGGAAAAGGTTGTTATTCCAGGGAACCAGTCGGGTGAATCTGCTCTTACCCGTCGTGAAAAAATTCGGGAACTAGAAGCGGATTTGGATGTAGCCAAATGGGAAAATGTTAGGCTGAGCTTGAAAATGCGTAAAGTGGATGGTTCCTCTCTGGTGAGGGACACTCAAACTGGACTTTGGCACTTTGATGTAGAAAGAACTCCCTTTACGGGGTTGGCCGTTGAATCATTTAAAGATGGGAACCCGAGGGCAGAGGCTCAGTTTCTTGATGGCCAAAAAGATGGGATGGAAAGATTTTGGTACCCCAACGGAAAACTGAAAGAGGAGGGGCAATGGTTTGACAACCAAGCAAATGGATTGATGCGCTCATGGGATGAAGAGGGCAAATTGCTTAAGGCCGTGAGGTATAAAAACGGTCAGTTAATTGAGATTCTGCGCCAATGAGGCCAGTACCCTCTGGTGGCTACCAGCGGTTACTCAAAACTCAACCCGCGAGGAAGAGAGACTTCCCCTCTCCATTCCGGGCGTTCGCAAAAAAGTTCGCCTCTTGGAGTGCTGATCACATCGCGAATGATAATTTGATAAGCTCGTTGAGGCTGCCCAAAGGCAAAAGTAAGTAAAAGGTCGGTCCTTTGGTTTGGTTTTTGTGTGGAATCAAAATCATGGACAAGGATAGGGGCTCCGGCTCCATTTTCATCTGGGCAGAAATAGTAGAGTCTTTCCGGATATTGGTTAGAGAGGCGGATAAGAATATCTTCCTGACCAGAACCATTCCCGAGGATTCCTTGGTTAAATAGCTTCTCTGAGTCTTCCGGAGAATAGCCAATCATAAATGCCTTTCCATAAGTAGACCTATCTAGCTCAAATCGATAGGTAAGTTTGCGATCTAAATGAAGGGAGCGGGGGTTGGTGGAATTTTGATCGGGAAGCGGATCCATCTTTATTTTGAATCTTCCATACTCCCAGGATACGGGGAGAAGGACTTCTATGCCAATTAAGCGAACGGTTTCCCATTGAATACCAAATTCTTTTGCTTCCTTAAGAATGGGGTCAAAGGCATCTGCCTGAACCATTCTCGGCGAGTGGCTTGCAATGTGTGACCATTGCTCGCGCCAGGAGTGGGCAAAGGCGATCTTCCAGCGATCCTCGGGCAGAAGAGCACTTGGGGGGTATTCCTGAGTGTAGAGTGAGAAAAGATCATTCCGCAGATTTAAATTATTAACAGTGAACAGAAATTCCCGAAATTCATCCTCTTCCAGGGCGAAAATTGATCGAAGGTAAAATTCACTAAATTGATTTTTACGAAACGAATCGAAGATTTTTCTCCCGAATGCCTCCTTGGGGTGAATTTGGGCATGGGAAATTCCCAGTGGTGCCAGTGTCGCAGAAAGAAGAACTATCCAAAGAAGAGGACGCATTAGGATGTAGAGTACTGAAATTGATTTCTCGGACAAGCAATTAAGAAACAAATAACAATGAGTAAGTGTGTAGCATTCTTGCAACGGAAAAGCAGGTTGGATCAAATCTTGCACGAAGGTAATTAAAATCATCAAATTATGAAAAGAATTCGACCATTTGATACGAGGCAACTTGAAGCATTTGCTACACTGAGCCGAAAGGGAAGCTATACTTTAGCTGCAAAAGATCTCTTTGTAACTCAATCAGCAATCAGTCATTCGATTAAGAGTCTTGAACAGGAAGCAGGCTGTAAGCTTATCCAAAAACTGGGAAAGAAGGTGACTGTCACTCAGGCGGGTTCCCGACTTTTGGAGTTTGTGGAGCCATGGCTTACCGAAATGGATCAGGTGCGAAGAGAGATCAACGGGTGGGAGCATTTTGGTTCCGAGACCATAAGATTGGGAGCCAGTGATCAAATTTGCCGGTTTCTTCTACCTGCTCTGTTATCTGAATTTTCCAAGGTGCAACCGAAATGTAAGTTTGAAATTCGGGGGTTAGATACGGCTGATTGTTTGAATTTGATTGGTAGTGGTGAGATTGACCTCGCTTTAACAGTAGAGCCTTTACGTGAGGGGGAGTTTCAATTTATTCCCTGCTTCTCGGATGAATTGGTTGCCGTTGTTTCCCCATCCCACGATTGGGCAAAGAAAGGAATGCCAGACTGGGTAAATGTGACCAAGGAAAGATTGATTTTGCCCAATCGAAACGGCTACACCTTCCGTGCCTTACGCGAGTATTTGAGCAAGGACAAGATATCCGTCTCTTCCTATATGGAGATGAATAGCTCAGAGGCCACCAAAGCATTGATCAAAGAACGGGTTGGGATCGGGGTCATGGCCGATTGGTTTGTGGCAGAGGAGTCCCGGTCTGGTGAGCTGGTTGCCCTCCCCTTGGGACCGAAGCGTTTGATCCGTACCTGGGGGGTATCCTTGCCTTGTAGTAAACCAATCTCTGCAACCGAAAAAAACTTTGTGGATTGTGTGCAACGATTGGGTTGTCATTGGATGGTGAATCGGGATCCTGCACTTTGTTAAATTTTCAGTCTTTGGGAGTGGAGTGGCGTATAACGCTTGCCTTGCTGCCCTTTGCCGTAAGAAAAATGTACCATGTCTTTCCCAAGTTCCATCTTCTTTCTATTGATTTATTTATTTACTTTTCCAATCGGGTTGCCCGGACAAGAATCCCCCGCACCTGATCCTTCCCGTTCTCTGCGACTTTGTGAGATAAAGAATGTGGAAGCCTCTATCCAACCCACCATGGATTCAGCACGCTACGGAGTAAATCGATTGTTAGACGGCAAATTGCCCAGGGATGGCTGGCGGTCGACTTGGACTGCTTGGTATCAAAAAAACCCAATCCTTACCTTCGATTGTGGAGAGGTGAAAAAAATTGGGGCCATACGTTTTTATTTTCAGGCCTTTGCCCGTGAAGATGAATTAAAAAGCGTGAAGGTAGAAGTCAGCATGGATGGAGATCGCTTCCTTCCCTTTAACAGGTACGGGGAAATTGTGTCTGTTCGCGAAAAAGGAATATGGGTAGAGATGGATTTAAGGGCGGTAGAGGCACGATACTTTCGTTTATCCCCAGAATTTCAAGGGTGGGGGCACCAATGGGGCGAGGTAGAGTTTTGGGAACTAACTAAGTAAGCCCGAATGTAGTTTTTTATTTAGGTAAATTATGTTTTTGGGGTCCGTATCTACCTGGGTAACTCGTGGTTTCCCCTTATGGTCTACTCTTTGTGCATGTTTAGCTCTTTATTACCCCCCATTTTTTTTATGGTATGGGCCAGATGCAATTGGTTGGGGATTGGGCTTGATTATGCTGGGTATGGGGATGACCCTGCGTCCTTCTGATTTTTTAGAGGTTTGGAGAGCTCCGAAAGTGATTGCTCTGGGAGTGGGTTTACAATTCTTGGTCATGCCTGCCTGGAGTGCTTTTCTTGCCTGGGTCATGCAGTTGCCCCCAGAGATGTCAGTGGGTTTGATCTTAGTAGCTTGTTGTCCTGGGGGGACTGCATCAAATGTGGTCGTTTTTTTAGCCAAGGCCAAAACGGCACTTTCAGTCAGTATTACTTTATGCTCCACTTTCGTTGCAGTTGTACTAACACCCTGGTTGACTTTTGTATACGCAGGTCATTATTTGCCCATAGACCCTTGGGCACTTTTTAGAAGTATTTTAATGGTGGTTCTTATTCCTTTGCTCATTGGAGTAGCGTGGAATCAGTGGTCCCCAAAGACTGCAGAAAAAGTGGCTCAGTTTTCACCTATGGTGTCGGTGGTCTTTATTCTTTTAATCGTAGGATTCGTATTAGCCGCGAAGCAGGATCTCATCCTTACCCATGGATGGGTGTTGCTTGGGGCAACTGGATTGCTTCATGCGGGAGGGTTTGCGGGAGGATACTCTGGAGCCCGATTGCTTGGCCGAGATAGACTGGACCAGCAAACCATATCGATTGAGGTAGGAATGCAAAATTCTGGCCTAGGGACAGCCCTAGCCACCAAACACTTCGCCAATATGCCTATGACTCCTGCTCCGTGTGCGTTAAGTGCAATCCTCCACTGCTTGATGGGCAGCTTTTTGGCGAGTCGATGGAGGCGTGCAAACGAAAAAATGCAACGGGATTTGAATAAAAAGTAATCTGATGGCCAAAAAGAAAAAGAGGAAATTGATTCTCCAACCCAAGGTTCATTGGTCACGGGCTATCGGATATCTTAAGTTGGAAATGTTTGAGCAAGCACTGGAAGAGCTAGGAGCACTTCCTGAAGAGCTTCCATGGTCTAAGCAAAAACGCTCTATGGAAGTGGAGATTTTCCAGGCTCAGGAAAGATGGAAGGAAATGAAACTATTGACTCTTGGGTTAAGAATTGAATTTCCGACTGAAGTGGAGTGGTGGATTGCAGATGCTTATGCGACCCGTCGAATGGAATCTGTTGAGGAGGCGAGAGAAATTCTTCTCGAAGGACTGGTGCACCATTACGATGATGCAACGATTCGATTTAATTTGGCGTGCTATGCTTGCCAGCTAGGGAGTCTAGGGGAGTGCATGGACTTACTTAAGGAGGCCGTGAAAAGGGATGAGCGATTCAAAATACTTGCGATGGAAGACGAAGACCTGAAAGAGGTTTGGGAAGCATTAAGAACCCTGGGCTGGGGTGATGTGATGGCCTGAGGTTTTTTTCGCCCTTGTAGGATTAAAAATCACCGTGATGAGGTAAGAGGAGTCTCCGTTCAATCTCCAGTAGTGGTGCATTTCGGGGGTCCTCCCGGTCTGTTCCAATCAGGAGAGTGATATCCTTGAGGGCCTCCTCATAGCGGGCTTCTCCATAATAGGTCATCGCACGCATGGTGCGATGATAGGAGTCCTCGGGATTAATAGCCAAAAGAGCATCTAGATAACGGAGTGAGGAAGCCGTATCACGGTCCCATTCAGCGGAACGCAGAAGATTTCTTAAAATTCTGGAAATAATCTCAGATTCTGATGCGGGGATAAGATCGGTGTTTGATAATTTTCTGCTGGTTAATTCACTAGCCTGCTCAAGGGATACAGATCGCCCATGAAAAGAATCTATAATTATGGATTCCGTCACCGATTGATCTGGTTCGCGATAGACTGCAAGAAAGTGACCAGGAGTTGCCAGGCCATGAATATTCAAGCCCATTCGTTTCCCCACCTCCATCAGGAGTAAGGTGAGTGTAATCGGTAATCCTTCCCGGTCCTCAATAACATCGTTGATGTAACTATTGGCCCGGTGATGGAAATCAAGAGTGCTGCCATGATACCCAAGTTGATTAAACAATTGATCAATCAAGAGGTTGAGCTTCTCTATGTTATTTATTTTATCGGGCAATTGACGGGAGATTCTTTCGGCTAGCCGTTCCACTCTTTTAAGATAATGTTCTATGTTAAAATGAGGGTTATCGAGGCTAGAAATAAGAAGGGCAGAGCGGAGCAATCGTTCCTCGTCCTTATCCTGCTCCGAATGTATAAGTGTAGATAGCTCACGGGTGATCAAAGACACCCGTACTTTCTCGGCTGATTTCCGTAACCGTTCACTAGCATTTTCCAATTCATCCGCCCGATCAAGCAAAGCCTGATGAGCTGAGTTTCCCATTTCGATCAGACTTTCAAGCTCAGTAGAAGAGAGGTTTTCCTGAAGGGTCAGGGATTCTGACACTTCAAAAGCTTTCACTCTTGCGTCATTCGAAATCGAAGAACTTGGAATTTTTTGAGCAATTCGAAAATTGCGAAATTCCGCTGCAGGTTCACGGAACTTGCATAAGCCCACCAAACCTTTTTGAAAAGTGAAGTCGGTTTTTTCAATGACTACCTGTCCATTGACCATGCATCTAATTTGACCACTTTCCCCGAAACGCACGCTTATTCGGTTCCACTGCCCAGGTAGGTAGTCCACTGAGCTAACGGTTTGCAGGATTTCCCAGTCAAATACCATGGGGCCGTTAAAGCTGGTCAGGCGAAGGGAGCGATTGGTTGGGTAAAAGCCATAGTGACTGTCTCCATTATCTGAAGCAAAGATCAAGCCGGCCGCTCCACTTTCGTCCTCCAAGCGAACTTCCACTTCTAGATCAAAGGGTGGCGAAATCCCAGACTGATTCGACAGGCAAATCATCCGACCGCCAAACCCTTTTCCCATACCTGATGCTTTAATGATTCCAGCTCTTTGTCGCCAGTTTCCTCCCATGGGCCTTGTCCACTCTTCTTCATCGAGCATACCCACCGTGTACCAATCCTCTATGGGTGTTGATTTCTTTTCTTCCATCAACAAGGCTAAGTCATTGGAAGGAATACCAAACCCGATTGCACCCCCAGACTTAATGGTGAGCACGGCAAGGACTTCCCCATCGAGATTGACCACTGGGCTACCGCTACTTCCTGCTTCAATAGGAATCGCAACCTGTATCATTGGCCGCCCATCACCAAATTCGAGCTCACGAACAGCAGAGATGACTCCTTGGCTTACACTTAGCTCGAAGCCTAATGGATTGCCGATGGATAAGACACTTTGTCCGGGTGCTATTTGATCGGAGTCACCGAGCGGTAGGGCAGGGAGACCGTTTTGATCAATACGGATAAGAGCCAAGTCACGACTCCGATCAATGGCTAAGATGGCAAGGGGCTGGCAGACCTTTCCGTTGGCCAATTCAATAGTAAATTCACGGTGTTCCCCAATAACATGAAAGTTGGTGGCAATTATTCCAGAAGAATCAACAACGAACCCAGTGCCAACCCCCCACGGCCCACCTCCCCGGTCTGTGCTCGATATGGTAACCACAGATGGTTTTACCTGAGAAGCTAGCTTAGTGAAAAGATCAGCATTGGCACGATTAAGTTCTGGTTCTCCTGATAAATGAAGGGTGTAAGTTACGAGGAGTGCGAAAGAAAAAGAGAATTGTGAGAAAATAAACGATAGAGAAACAATCGATTGGAGCACCCTGCGAATAAAAATGAACACCATGGAGATAAAGCCTCTAGGCAGAGTGTCTGTTTGTTTCTTCCTCTTCAGAGTCTACTTCGAAAGGAAGGTCGGCCTGTTCCACGGTTTCTAATTCTTCTCCTGATGAAAACGAGGATGGAATTTCTTTTTTGGTGCGTACCCCCATCGCTTTAAGTTTTTCAGCTTGGCCCAAGAGGTTTCCTGGCCCAGTGGATAATTGGGCAACCGCTTTTTCGTGGGCACCGACTGCTTTATTGAGAGACTTTCCAATCTCTTCAATATTTCCGAGGAATCCAGCGAATTTATCATAAAGAAGGCCAGCCCGTTTGGCCACATCCTGAGCATGTTTGTTTTGCTTTTCCAGTTTCCAGAGATTAGCCACCGTTTTGATAGTTGCCATGAGCGTGGATGCTGTAATGAGGGCAATTTTACGGTCAAATGCATATTGGTAAAGTTCGCTATCCTCCGCCAAGGCAGCCCCAAAGGCAGGTTCCACAGGAATAAACATGAGAGTGAAGTCTGGGCAGGTGAGCTCTTCAATCGCAGAATAATCTTTTTTGGAAAGCTCATCGATATGCTTACGGACCGAGTGTAGATGTTCTTTCAGGGCAAGCTTTCTTTCTTCCTCTGAATCCAAAGAAATGGATCGCTCGTAAGCAGTCAGGGAAACCTTAGCATCGATGATTAATTGTCTTTTGCCCGGAAGATGAATAATCGCATCTGGCCTTTTACCATCGAAGCTTGATTGCATCGAAAACTCCTGATTCTTGGTGAGACCAGAAGACTCAAGGGCCCGCTCAAGGATAAATTCTCCCCAGTCTCCCTGCTTTTTGGAATCTCCTTTGAGGGCTTGGGTTAGGTTTTGGGCATCTTGACTGAGTTGTACTTGGGACTGTTGCAGAGAGCCAAGAAATTCCCGAAGAGCCGCATGCTGGGAAGTCTCTTTCTCATGCAAATCTTCCACTTTTTTTCGGAATTCCCGAATATCTTTATCAAGTGGCTGTAAAACAAGTTTGATATTTTCCTTATTAATTTCAGTGAATTTGGCCGATTTCTGGTCGAGGATTTTGGCAGATAGGTTTTCAAACTTTTCCTGTAACCACTTTTCTGATTGCTCGAACTCTTTTTGCTTTTCCTGAAGTCTGCGATTGAGATCTTCAGTTCTGGCGACGAGTTTTGCTCCTTCGTTCTCCGAGTCTTTCAGCGATTGCCGTAATTCATCCTCAAGCTTTTCTGATTTTTCAATTCTTAGTGAAAGAATTTCATTTTCTTTCAAGGTTGCCAACAGGCTTTCCCTGGACTCCCGAATTTCTGCATCCTTCTCTAAAGCAATGGCATGCTGGTTACGCTTGGAGGTCAAGAGCCAGGCGATCAGAATGGTAAGTCCGACCCCAAGCCCCGCCCATGTATAAATGAATGCTTCCACAGTAAATAAGGTGTTCTTTGGATTGTTGTATGTCAAGAAGAGCTCATAGGTAGTTACTTGTTAGGGATTTATAACTGATATGCAATCCGTGCTTGATCTCTCGAACGCGATCAAAAGGATGGGTGTATATGAAATGGAAGATTGGATTTGTTGCGTATTGCTGTGTGATTTTGTGGCTTTCTAGTTTGGCACCCAAGGAATTGCCCGATCAGGCAGCTGCGATCCCAGATTATATTTTACATCTGGGTGAATATTGCCTTTTGGGAATACTTGGATGGGGAGCCTTTGGTCGTGTGAGCGGTGCTGGGTTTCCCTGGGGTTTGTTTGCTTTTTGTGCCTGCTTTGGGATAGCAGATGAATGTTGGCAAGACTGGTGGGGTAAAGGACGATCGCCGGAAGTTTGGGATGCTGCGATGGATGCGACTGGAGCATTTATCGGCTTACTTGTATCTATGGTTTTCTGGAAGAGATAAATCATCATTGATATCATTATTATGAAAGTAAAAAAAAGAGAATTCTCTTCGGCAAAGGTAACGCGCCGAAACCTTCTAAAAGGAACAGTGGCTGGGATTGCTGGGGCAGGTATGTTCGGTACGAGCTCGACTCATTTAATCGGGAGGACACCCCAGAAAAACCAAGGGGTTGTTCGAGGTAACCTTAAACAGTCGGTGGTTTCGTGGTGCTTTTCAGGACATTGGAGCTTGGATGAAACCTGCAGGCATGCCAAAGCCCTGGGTTGCGGAAGTGTGGAACTGGTGAGCCCAAGAGATTGGGCTACTTTACAAAAACATGGATTAACTTGTGCGATCTCCCCGATCGATGTCGAAGGGCCTCCTTTCATCAAAGGGTTCAATAATCCTGAATATCACTCTAACCTGCTCGTGGTAACAGAAAGAGCGATAGATGACTCGGCTGATTTTGGATGTCCCAATGTGATTGCATTCACTGGTTTCTCCGAGGATTTCTCAAAAGAAGTAGGGGCTAAAAACTGTATTTTAGGATTTAAGAAAATCGCTCGTTATGCCGAGAGAAAGGGGGTTACGGTATGCCTGGAAATGCTTAACAGTCGAGTGGGGGATCATCCAGACAAAGGCCATCCGGGATATCAGGGGGATCATGTTGATTATTGTATGGATATTCTGAATGCAGTGGGCTCTCCGCGCATCAAGTTACTTTTCGATGTGTATCATGTGCAAATTATGGACGGCGATGTGATTCGGCGCATTCATGAGTGTGGGGAAATGATTGGACATGTTCATACTGCGGGGAATCCGGGGAGAGGAGAGCTGCACCTTGACCAGGAGCTTAATTACAGGCCGATTATGCAAGCCTTGATCGATATAAAATATAAAGGGTTTGTAGGTCAGGAATTTATTCCAACAGGTGACCCCTTTGATGGTTTACGAAAAGCAGTAGAATTATGTGATGTGTGATAAGGCTTCTTGCCTTGTTTAGGGATCGGTCTGCGGGATTTTAGGGATTCAGGATGAGTGTATGAACAAGCTTAGTTACATTGATCTATTCTGCGGCATAGGGGGGTTCAGGCAGGCTCTGGATTCGCGGGGGCATCAATGTGTATTTTCCTCAGACTGGGATCCGCATGCCCAATGGGTATACCAAAAAAATTACGGAGAAACCCCCTTTGGTGATGTAAGCAAGCTACCCGATTCAGAGGTGCCGGTTCATGATTTATTGTGTGGTGGATTTCCCTGCCAGCCCTTCAGCATTTCTGGGAATCAACTGGGCTTTGAGGATGCCCGTGGAACTTTACTTCACGAAATATTGCGAATTGTTAAAGTCCGCAAGCCCGCTGTTGTCTTGCTCGAAAATGTTAAGAATTACAGGACCCATGATTTGGGTCGAACTCACGCCATGACCCTTGAATTACTCGGGAAAGCGGGGTACTCTGTTTTTGATCAGATCCTCAATTCTTCAAATTTTGGCGTTCCTCAAAAACGGGAGAGATTATTTTTTGTTGGCTTCCGCAAGGATTTACAAATCTCTCAATTTACCTTTCCCTCTCCTTTGAGTGTGGATATTGCATTGGAGGATATTTTGCTTCCTGAAGAGGATCCATGCTTGGAGGAATTAATTATTTCCAGAGATGATGTGAAATGGAAAGAGAAGCAGCCTGCTACTCGAAAAAATCGCCCTTTGCGCATTGGGACGGTTGGGAAAGGTGGTCAGGGGGAGAGGATCTACAGTGTAAAAGGACATGCAGTGACTCTGTCTGCTTATGGGGGAGGAATTGGTGCGAAGACAGGTATGTACTTGGTCGGCAACCGTATCCGTCGTTTACACCCCGAGGAGTGTAAGCGTGTGATGGGCTTTCCAAAGGAATTTATCTTACATGAGAAAAGAAATGTTTCCTACAAGCAGTTTGGAAATTCCGTTGCCGTGCCAGTCATTTCAGCCATTGCCGAGAGAATTGAAAATGTTCTGGCAATCATGGGTAAACAGGTTGCTTGATTCTATGATTGTACGATCCGCAAAAAATACCAGCTGGTGCCTCTTTGGATGCGCCATTGGAGATTTGGGAGTCATCTGGCTTTTCCAAAATCGGTATGATCCACTACCGATCCCTCAGGAGTTGTGGACAATGGTTTGGGGCTTAGCAATGACAGCAGGAATTTGCACCAGTGTGGCCTTGGAAACTTTTATTTTGTGGAGGCAGTTGGGGCCCATAGAGGCATTACGCACAGCGATTGGAATGAGCATGGTATCTATGCTGCTCATGGAGGCAGCAATGAACCTGGCCGACTATGGTATGATGGGGGCCCCTGCGATTACGCTTTCGGTCTTACCTGTTACCCTTGGGGCTGGTTTTTTAGCTGCCTGGCCTTATAATTACTGGCGTCTAAAAAAATTTGGAAAATGTTGCCATGGGTCTTGATTGGCTAGCTAATAAATGGACTCTTTTCTTTCCTTGCCCTGCACCGCCGATCGTAACTAGATTTGAGAAAGCATGAAGTTGCTCTATCGCGAAGATGTAGAAGAAGCTGGGTATGATCTACCCACCGAAGGTCTGTGTGCCAATATTGGCGAAAAAGAAATGCAGGATCTTAAGTTTGGAGGAGAGTGGGTACTTGCCCGAGATGAAGTTCTGGTTTCTGACGGCCATGAACAACGCTACCTCTACATGGTGGTAAATGGCCAAGTGGGCATCTACAAGGCAGACGATAAAGGAAGCAATCAGCAAATTGCCAGCCTTGGTGCAGGAGCTGCCTTCGGGGAGATGGCCTTTTTAAGCGGGGGCGTGGCATCCGCCAGTGTGCAAGCGGTCGGTGAATGTATTCTTTGGAGAATGGATCATGAGCGATTGATCGAGTTTATTGGAGAAAATGGATTTGCAGGTGGTCAGCTTTGTTTAAATGTCGCTGGTATTCTTTCGGGTAGGCTGGTTGAGGGGAATCAAAAAGTCATCCAAATGGGGCGGGAACTCCAGGAGTCCTTAATGCACCTGCAGTCGGCTTCCGCAGCGGATCAAGAAAAGTCTGCGGCTTTAAAGCAAATGCAGGGCAAAGTGGCCAATATGCAGAATGCCTTTAAGGGGAGTGCGGTCAAAAAATCAGGCTTCAGCCCAGTCGCTATAGTTGCCTTTGTGCTCGCTGGTTTGAGCACAACTGGAATGATCGGCCTTTTTCTTTCCATTGATGATAGTGCGAAGGAACAAGCAGTAACCTTGGGCGAAAAAGTTGAAAAACTTCAAAAGAATGAAGCCTTTTATCTGAACCTCAAAAAACGATTGGAGGCCGAGAATAACGAAATGGTTGATCAGGCCAAATCTCTGCTTCAGGAAAAAGAAGACCTCGAAAGAAAGGTTTCCAGATCGGATGACGACCTTAAGGATTTACGTGATGAAATTCGATCTCTTGAGCGAAAGTTAAGTGATGCCAAAGATGATATTGTGCGTGCCCAGCGTGCCGCTCCGGTTCGTCAAGTTGTTAAGGAGGAGGCTCCACCTCAGGCCAGTCCTGCTTTTATTAAATCTACATTGGATTGGGCACGGGCTCATTTGACCCAGGCCTTTCCATCCGCTATAGAAATTGTTGGATCCTCTATCGTGCTTAGCGATCGTACACAAAAGGTTAAGGTGCCCGTGAGACCTGGTGGGGAATTACGTGCGGTTCGCTTTCATCCTTCGGCACCGGATTATCTGGTAGTGGCTCAAAAGCACAGCGATAAGTTACTTGCCACCATTAAAATTTCCAATTCCAACTTCGTGGAAGTCATTGCTCCCAAGTATATTAGTTTCATGAAGATGCGTGGTGAAAATATAAAGAATCCCTATGAGGGGTCTAGCAAAAGAGCTACAATTTCTCCTTCAAGGCAAGCTCCGACCCAGTCTACTTTTGCCCCCCTTAGCCAGCCTATTCCATCCAAGCCAAAGGTGGCCACGCCGGCACCATCCAAGCCTGCTCCTGCTTCTCCAAAGATGATCAAGAGCAAACCTATGGAATCCCAAAAGGGTGTAGACTTTTTAAAAGCGACCTCGCCAGACTCTATGATGAAGAGTGACCCAAATGATCATGGAAAGAGCTGTGTCTGTAAGGAATGTCGTGCCAAAAAAATGACGAATGGAGGGGGGGCCTTGTTCCCAAACCCCTGACCTTTATTTTTTCAGGGCAGTCACCGAACGGAGAATTTTAATGTTCAGTGGCTAAAGAGGGCATATATTCCAGCCCCGATTAATCCAGAAATAATCGAAATAATGAGATATGCATTTTGGTTATTCCAGCGAGTAAACTTTTCCCACCCTGAATACCAATAAACTTTCACCTCTCCTCCATGCCTGTAGCTTTGCAGGTCTTCGAGAAATTTGGGTACATTTGAATAACGTTGGCCACGGGACCGATGTAATGCTTTCATGCAAATAGCCTGTAAATCCTTGGGGATTTTTCGGTCAGGCTTCACCTCACGGGGTAGGCGATATGGTTCTTCCAATAACTTTCTTTTGATTTCAGAAATATCATCTCCTTGAAGAAAGGTTTCGAGGGTGAGCATTTCGAAAAGTAAAATACCCAGCGAAAAAATATCGGATTTTTCATCTAAATCACTGAGCCCACGGGCAATTTCTGGAGTCATGTACATGGGGGTTCCGTAGTGCATGCCACTCCGGGTAAGGCTAAGATCTGCTGGCTGTTCAACCTCTTCGATCTCCTTAGACAGTCCTTTGCCTCCCAGTACTTTGGCGAGTCCCCAGTCCAAAACATAGACCTCTCCAAACTTGCCCACAATGATGTTTGCTGGTTTTAAATCTCGGTGGACAACGCCAATATCATGTGCATAGGCAATGGTTTGACTGACCTGAATAAGGATATCAAGTAAGCGGGGAAGAGGAAATTTTTCGACCGCTGAGGGTACTTCATGTTTAAGATCGAGCAGGATTTGGCGTAAGTCCTGGCCAAGCACCCGCTTCATGGTAAAAAAAAGTTGGCCCGATCGATCGCGTCCAAGTTCATAAACTGGCACCGTGCCAGGATGTTGGATGTTGGCTGTTACCCGGGCCTCGCGTACAAATCTTTGAGTCTCGATATCGGAGTCTTGCAGGTCGGCATGCAGAGACTTGTATGCCACATGCCGATGCAGGTTGAGATCTTCAGTGAGGAAAAGTTTTGCGGTCCCTCCTTCACTCAAGGGCTTAAGCTCATCATATTTAAGAGAGCCACTCTTCCATGCTTTTGGAAGTACTTCATCCGTTTTCTCCTGGTGTAGGCGGTGTTTTTCTTCTTCCTTATTTATCACAGCTCTCTTTTACCGAAAGTTAGGCAATCTTTTTCCAAAGCGCAAGGCAGGGCATAATTATCGATTGGGAGCAGGCATTTTTTTTCCAAGGTGCTTGGAGTTGCGCCGCCGTGCAAGTTTCATTTGTTTCTGGCGCTCGCGTAAACTTTCTCTTCTTTCAGGAGTCAGGGCCTGGGCACATCGGGGGCAGGAAACACCTTCTTCAAATTCTTGGGATTGATAATCCTCTTCAGCCAGCGGCCAGCGGCATGAAAAACAAAGCTTGGTCGTACCATCCTGCAGCCCGTGAACGACTGATACCCGATGGTCGAAAACAAAACACTCGCCCGCCCATTTACTGTCTTCAGGTTGAATTTTTTCCAGGTAGTTGAGTATGCCCCCTTTTAAATGATATACTTCCTCGAAGCCATTTTGCACAAGATGTGCAGATGCTTTTTCACAGCGGATACCCCCGGTGCAAAACATGGCCACCTTTTTCTTTTTTTCCTTACCCCAGTGCTTTTTAACAAAGTCTCCCCATTGCCCGAAGCGGGTAGTCTTTGGATTTACTGCCCCCTCGAAGGTGCCAATTTCTACTTCATAATCGTTGCGTACATCCACTAATTCGACATCTGGGTCATCGATGAGTTCATTCCACTCTTCCGGTTCAATATATTTTCCAGAACCATTGGACGGAAGAATATCGGGATTACCCAAAGTAACAATTTCTGGCCGTAGGATAATACGCAACCGGTAAAAGGTTTGGCGGGGAGTGGTCATTGTCCGAATGGGAAGGTCTTGGAACCGCTTATCTGAGGTAATTCTTTGGAGAAAGCAGGCCATGCCCTCAGCAGGTCCGGACAGGGTCCCGTTGATCCCCTCGTTCGCAAGAATCAGGGTGCCGGTTACTTTTTCTTTTTTACCTAATTCTGTGAGTTCAGGCTTCCATTGAGCATGGTCAGGAAAGTTGGCAAATTTATAGAAAGTTGCGACGGTTTGCTCCATAATTCAGGGAAGAAACGTTTTAGCTTCTCACAGTTTGAAGCCAGTGTTCGGCCATGAGTGCTGCTCCATGAGATGTTGGGTGCACACCATCTCTTGCCCAGTACTCGGGAGGGGCAAACTTAAGTGCCTCATTAAAAATGGATTGAAAGGGGACAAAGAAGGCACCGTGCTCCTTTGCTACCTTACGGGCAGATTCACGATATCGATCAAATTCAGGAAACCATTTATTCGTAACCGCCCCACATCGCAGAACAAAGGGTTCACAGATAACGAGTTGTGTACGGGGCAGAGATGCCCGGGTGCGCTGCAGCAGTTTTCGATAATCATCTTCATATCTTTTTACGGTTCCATCATATTTGCCCTGAATCCCATGCCAGATGTCATTGACTCCGATTAAAATGCTAAGGATGTCAGGCTTGTAATCGAGGCATTCTTTTTGCCATCTTGCGGCCAGTTGATGGACTTTGTTTCCCGATATTCCACGATTGTAAATCGAAAGCTCTAATTCTGGGGAGCTGGTTAATAGGGCGGAGGCAGCCATGCTGGCATAACCATTTCCCATCGATTTTTGGTCATTGGGGAGAGGCTTTTGACGGTTTTTTCTTCCTGCATCCGTGATGGAGTCTCCCTGAAAGAGAATGGTCATTCCCGGCTTTAGCTTTTGGGGGGAGTTTGGCTTGGCCACCGTATTTTGGGGCAGAATAGTTCCCATTCCGGCAAACAGACTGCCGGCAAGGAGGGAGCGGCGTGAAAAAACTGGTTTTAATTCCATTCTCAAAGCAAATGAATTTTCTTGCCTTCAGGCAACTTGGAATTGTTTCAAATTTGACACTTGCCCACATGAGGGCACGCAAGCCATTTTCATTATATATGAATCCAGAAGAAGTCCTTTCCTCCTTTTCTATCGAACTTCCCAACCCTCCCGCAGTTGCAGGTCTTTATAAACCCGTAGTCATCGTAGGTGACCTTGCTTATTTATCCGGTCATTTGCCGATTAGATATGACGGGTCTCCCATTCTCGGAGAAGTGGGCAATGGCAATACCGTGGAGGATGGAGCTGCGGCTGCCCGCCAGGCTGGTCTTAATATGCTTGCTACTTTAAAAGCGGAACTCGGTTCTTTGGACAGAATTGTGCGAGTTGTGAAAATTCTGGGCCTGGTCAATTCTCCATCTGGTTTCTCCCAGCATCCCCAAGTGATCAATGGGTGTAGTGAGCTATTTAAAGAGGTGTTTGGGGACCATGCCGGAGTGGGGGCAAGAAGTGCATTAGGCGTGTCTGGGCTGCCTGCCGGGGTAATGGTGGAAATTGAGGGTATTTTTCAAGTTCGTTGATGAGTGTTTTCCGAAAGTTTATTTGGGCACTGGTCATATTTCTATTCCTTCTAGGTTCACTCTATTTCTTCCATAAACCCCTCCTCACCCTGTATGCCCGTTCCTTCGTTTTTCAAAATGCCAAGCCTGGTGCTAATGCCATAATCTGTCTCTCTGGAAGTAGGCAAACCCGTACACCCGAGTGCCTGAGACTATGGAATCAGGGCTACGGGGCTGTGCTTTTGGTTACCGAGGAAAAGCCGAAGAATAAGGAGTTTCACGATTTGGAACTTAGTCACCTACAGTTTGCCAGAGAAGTGACCAAGCGGATGAAAATGATGGCTTCCTGGGAGTTGCTTCCTTCCTTAAGCGGTGGGGCGACATCTACTTTTGATGAGGCAGAGGATGCACTTGCATATGCCAAGCGTGCCAAGTGGAAGAGAATTATTATAGTCACCGATGAATTTCACACCCGCCGGGCTCATTTGGCTTTCAATAAAGTTTTCCTAGGCAGTGATGTTGAAGTGCAGGTAGCGGGTGCACCGAATGAAGTCTTTGCGATTGATGATTGGTGGAAGTCTGACCGTGGAATCCTCGCCTTTTTTGGAGAGACAATTAAATTCCCAATCTACTGGTTTTGGGATCACGAGCCCAAGCTTGTCAAAAACGACTGACTGGTCAGATAATTAGAACTGATAGACAATTCCGGTGCTGAGAACAGGGTAAAACTCGAATTGGTTTAAGTCCTCTTGAAGTTGATCGACTTCTTTTTTCTTTTGCTCTTCAAAATCTGCTTTGTTTGGGTCGTTAGGATCAACGGCAGCATTTATTACCAAGTCTGGGGTACCTGAATAAACAATTCCAAGATCAAATACAAAGCCCCATCGTTCATCATCTCCAAAGGATGAATCAAATCCTATACCAGCATAAGGAGCAAACGCACCATAGGTAAGCTCCATGGTTGCTGCATTACCTTGTAAGCTGTACTCGGTACCATCTAATTCAAATTTCTCACCAGGTCCAAGGGTGGCCTTGCCGTCAATCGCATTTCCGTTGATCAAAAAACCTACACTTAACCGGAATGCTTGTTTGAAAGGATGGATATCGGCGAAAATTCCAAAGCTTTTTAACTCCAAGTCAATATCGTAGTCATTTCCCGATTCGGTAGTTTCGTAATTGTAAGTAAAATAATTAACTCCTCCACGTAAACCAAGCCATGGGGTAACTCCCTGTGCCACTTCCAATCCACCTCCTAGGGTGCTGATTCTTGGAGCAATTCTGAAGCCAAGGTGGTATTCTTCAGCTTGAGTTTGCTGGGGCAGGGCAGCGAAAAAGCTTAGGGCAATGGATGTAAAGGCTAGTGCGGATTTCATCATGCTTGTATCCTTAAAAATTTATCTGATCAGGCAACTAAAATGATCGAAGATGTATTTCTCTGTACCAAGCTTCCAAAGGAGGACCGCCATGAACTTGCAGGCCGAACTTACCGCTAGAAGCAATATTCTTTTGCAGTTCCACATAATCAACCGTTAGTTGATTGTTTACCCAAATACGGATCGACTGGTCAAATGCCTGAACCCGCATCTGGTTCCACTCTCCTTTGGGGAATACCCATTGGTTTAATGGTTCCTGTTTGGTGGAGGCAAGAAATTTATTTCTCCTTGATTCATCGTATAGCCAGCCCCATAGCTTTCCCTCTTTAAAGGAGCCAATATCGCACTGATATCCAATCATTTCATGAGAATTGGTCAGCCTCTGGCTCCAAAACTGGACGCCTGCATTGTTCCCTTTGCCTATGAGTTTTGCCTGGAATTGTAGCTCAAAGTTTTTAAATTCCTGCGTGCTGGCAAGAAAACGGTTGCCGGGAATTGGGTGCTCGAGTGAGCCGGCAACAATGCATTGGTCTTCCACACGGAAAAAAGCCGAATCTCCTTCCCACCCATGGAGCGTTTCACCATCAAAAAGGGGGGCGAAGGAAGTGGGCTGTCCCCATCCGAGAAAAGCGAGAAAGAAGAGAGAGAAAAAGGGTACTTTGCTCAATGGTCGATTGCTTCGCCTGCTCCCTGAGGAACCCGTATGTTTTCCACAAGATCCTGCACTTCCTGGGGAGGGGGAGGGGTGAATTTGCTCACGGCATAGGCGACTATGAAATTAATAAACATTCCAATAAATCCAATCCCCTCAGGAGAAATTCCCCACCAGTAGTCTTTACTTTCGGTGAGGAATTGAAAGTAGACAATATAGCTGAGGGTAAATCCAATTCCAGAGATCATTCCTGCAATCGCTCCCTGCTTGTTTATTTTCTTGGAGAAGATTCCCATAATAAGTGTGGGGAAGAAGGAAGATGCTGCCAGCCCAAAGGCAAAGGCAACTGTTTTAGCAACAAAGCTGGAGGGAGGATTGATCCCGAAGTAGGCTGCAATCACTAAGGCACCAAAAGAGGCCATTCGGGCATAGCTTATTTCTTGTTTATCAGAAATATTGGGCTTGAGGATTTTTTTCATCAAGTCGTGGGATACCGAGGTGGAGAGAACCAATAATAATCCAGCAGCGGTGGACAGTGCAGCGGCTACGCAACCAGCCATAACAAGGGCGATTACCCATTTGGGGAGACCTGCCATTTCAGGGTTTGCCAGTACAATAATGTCGCGATCGTAGTAAACCTCATTGGCAGAACTGTCCAATTCGTTAGCCACCGGTCTTGGTCCTCCCTGAACCCGCTTGTCATCGATAAAGTTTGGTTTTCCTGAAAACACAGAACCTGCTTGGTATTGCATGATGCCGTCTCCATTTTTATCCACCCAGGCGATCATGCCCTGATTTTCCCAGTTCTTAAACCATTCGGGAGCATTAGCATATTTTTTTTGATTTATTTCCTCCACAAAATTGGTACGGGCAAACATGCCAAGGGCCGGAGCGGTTAAATAAATGATGGCAATAAATCCAAGGGTCCAAAAGGCAGATTTTCGCACTGCTTTTACATTTTTTACGGTGAAGAAGCGCACGATTACATGGGGGAGGCCCGCAGTACCAATCATCAATGCTGCGGTAATACAAAACATATCCAAAGTGTTGCTTGTACTCGCCGTGTATTCCGCAAATCCTAGATCGGTGGAGATTTGGTTGATTTTGACAATCAGCGGAACCGACTCTTCGGCCCCATCCTTAATATAATTTCCAATCAATCCGAGCTGGGGCAGGGCACTTCCAGTAATCATAATAGATATAAAAATGACCGGAATTGTGTAAGAAAATACCATCACACAGTACTGGGCAACCTGCGTGTATGTGATCCCTTTCATTCCCCCCAGTCCTGCATAGAAAAATACAATGCCTCCACCGATTAATACACCCATCCAGATTTCAATATCAAAGAGGCGGGAAAAGACGATTCCCACTCCGCGCATCTGTCCCATAATGTAGGTCATGCAGATAAAAATTGCACAAATTACCGCCACCAAACGGGCTCCGTTAGAGTAAAAACGATCCCCTATGAAATCGGGTACCGTGGCCTTTCCAAACTTTCGTAAGTATGGAACCATCAAGGTGGTTAAGAGAACAAAGCCCCCCGTCCAGCCCATCAGGAACTTGGAGGCTCCGTATCCTGCAGCTGCAATGCCTCCAGCCATTGAAATAAAGGTGGCGGCAGACATCCAGTCCGCCGCGGTGGCCATGCCATTGGCAAATGGCGAAACACCTCCGCTGGCAGTGTAGTATTCCTTAGTGGACCCAGCCCGTGACCAGATGGCAATCCCAATATAAACCCCAAAGGTAATCCCGATGAAGATGAAGTTCCAAATTGTCTGGTCCATCAGATCTCCTCCTTTTCGGTGAAGCCGTATTTTTCATCGAGCTTGTTCATAGATCTGGCATACACCACAAGCAGGGCAACAAAGCAAATAATTGATCCCTGCTGGGCCATCCAAAACCCAAGCGGGGCACCGCCAATGGAGTATTGGTCCAGGTAGTCCTTGAAGAGAATTCCGCATCCAAATGATACAAAAAACCATACACTCAATAATTTGGCTACGATTTTGAGACTTTCGCTCCAGTAAGACTGGGCATTTTTTGATTGGGCTGTCATGGAACGCAGAATGCTACGAAAATAAGAATGCTGGCAAGAAAGATTACTCCAATAAGTAAATTGTCACACTCAAAACTTGCTCAAAGACTTAAACTTTGATTGCTTGAATAATGATGTATATAAATAAGTGTAGAACTTGTAGGTTTATGTTTTCGATTGAGGTCGTTTTCTGAATGTCTGCCCGAATATACAACTGATTTCTAAATTAGATGAATTACAAATCCACAATTTTAAGTAGGGCATGGTCCTCTACAATGTTGCTTTGCTTGGGTTGTTCTTTTGTAATTCCTTACCTTTCAACTTATGTTCTCGCGAGTAGTGATGAGCATTCAATACATCCATTACACGATAATCAGTACATAACAAACGAAGATTCTGAGGGATTATCCATACCTATTCCTCCAGGTATAAGCATTATGCCTTGGGCGGATGCCAGGCACCAACGAACTGCTGATCTTCACCTCCCAAAAAAAGGAAGAGTTGTTATTCAATACACTGGA
>JAYNZN010000017.1:0-5353 GCA_038103695.1 Opitutales bacterium | reverse complement strand
GATTTACAGTCGATATTTTACAATGGAAATAGAAAATGAGGCTGAGGGTCCTACTTATAATCCAGTGCAGGGTGATGGCTTAGTTTATGACGAGGCCACAAATACTTGGGCGACTTCTTGGATAACTTTAGAAGAATCTGAAAATGATGAATTAATTCAGTCTTCAACACCGAAAACAATTACCCAAATCCTGTCTTTTTCATCTGAACCCAGGGAAGGAGGAGAGAGCGGTAAGTTTTACTTACAATTTTCAAGGCCGAGCTCTTATTCTCATTCCGAAGAGAAAAGAGCGACGGTGAAAGTGAATGATGTGGTGTTAGATTATCAACCTGAGAATGAAGAATCGAATGATCAGATAGGGCCATTTGATTCGCTTGAGAACATCGCTGTGGAAATTATTCACGACATTGAAAATGCTTTCGGTTCTCAAACCTACCGATTTGTACCGGTTGATACTAGAGACGGTAAGAGTGGAACACCGGTAGATATCAAAATTAGAATAGAAAACGACGATTCTGACTTATCTTATTTTGTGGAAGAAGATAACATCACCCGTGCACCAGATTATCCATCATTTATAGAGAAGGATGTTCCTGAAAACTTTGAAGAAATTTTTTATAATTTAAATTCGAATGACCCAGATGCCCATATAAGGGCGAGCTATTCTGCCGAAAACAGCGGAGGCAGATGGTATTATCACTTGCCACAATTAGCAGATAATAATCATTTCGATATCAACAACACTTCAGGTGAGTTATCTTTTAAGGAAGGTTTTATTCCAGATTATGAACAAAAAATTGATCTTTTCGGTGGATCTTACCTTGCGTTTGAAGAAAACCCCAACGATGGCAATTACCTCGTAGTCATTCGATTGTATGATAGCGAGCCTGATAATGATGCAGAAAGTCCAAATGATGAGCTTATTCTCCGAGTAAAGGTGCAAGATGTTGATGAGCCTCCCTCATTGGCTTATGGTTATGATGTAAGAGAAATAGAGGTTCAGCAGTATAGTAGTTGGGAATTTAACCCTTTAAGCTTAGAAGACAGGATGGATGTGGTGAGTCCTGAAAATATCGATGATATTTGGTCGGTTGACTGGAATATTTCTACACGGCCTACTAGCCAATCAGGGCATGCTAATAGCGTCTTCATTCAAACAGGGGCGGGGGATGGAAAAAATGGACCAGAAACCTTTACATTTACTCCTAGCACAGAACTTGGAGCTTCCCTGTCGGCATCTTTTCAAATCCAATATAATGTGAAAGTAGATGGTCAGGATGGGTATGATGGTAGTGGAACCATAATTTACAATGTAACTATTATTGATGTTCCGGATCCACCTTTTTTAAAAAAAGTTTTCAAAAGCGATTCACAAGGAAGTTTCAACGCATTTTTGGATACAATTGATCCATCTGCAGGTCCGGGGCGTACAAATTATCAAATTAATTTCTTCGAAAATCAAATGCTTGATATTCTTTTAGAATTTTCAGCAGAAGGGGATGGTGGGCAAACTATACAATCTGTGGAAGTGGTCAGGGATGAACAGTCAGATATCTCAAGCTTCACGATAGAAGAGAATTATCAAAATCAAGTTAATAAGGTTAGGCTATCTTTAGTAAATTCAGATAAGTTTGATTATGAGGTCATGGGAGAGATGAATTTTTTCCTAAATCTTTCTGCAGTTGATAGTGGTGGAGATATGGAGACTTTTAGGTTGAACTTCGTTTTTACCAATGTTGATGAACCCCCAATTGTAATCGAAAACTGGGAGGTTTGGGGCAATGAAAGCCAAGTTGAGGAAGAACAAGATTTTGTTCTTACTCTAACCGCGACTGACCCAGAGGGAGGCACTTCGTTTTCTTGGGGTGCAAGTCCCAGCGAAGGTATTCTGTTTGATTATCCGAATTCTCCTCAAACAGATGTCGTCAACTTTAAATACTCCCCTGACCACTTGCCTAATTTTGAAATAAGTGAGGAGCAAAATGTCACTTATTATGTTGAAGATGAATCTGGGCAGAGGTTTAGCCGCTTATTGCAATTAAAATTTCAAGATGTAGCCGATCCACCGAAGTTAAAAAATGGCCGCCAAACTGGTGAGACTATTGAGGTACTAATCAAGGAGAACCAAGAAACCGCCTTGGAACTTTCTGATTATTTTTTGGCAGAAGGAGCGACTTCCATTCAGTACAGTATAGATGGTGACGAAGACACACTAGATAAATTTTCAATTTCTAGTGATGGACTGCGTGTAATATTTCGTAATCCATTAAAGGATAATGACTACGAGAATCCAGATGTCCCGGGCCAGGGCTACGCAATTAAAATCAATGCTCAAACGGATTATGTTGGTGAACAAGAGCATTTGAACTTTAAAATTATAATCGAAAATGTGTTACAAGAACCTAACATCGCCTTTGATGGTTCATATAACAAAATTAGTTTCGAAGATCCCGATGCTGCACCTCCATGGATCATTAACCAATCCATCCTAGGTGCGTCATTGGAGGAAGATGCGGGACCATATGAGATTGATTTAAACCTCACCATACAAAATCCAGCTAACCCCAATTCAATTGTGGGTGTAAGTGTTTTGGAGCCAATGGATTCTTATTTTGTGCCCCTTGAAAATGGTAACTTTCAACTGACCCCCCCTCCCAATCATTTCGGTCCATTGGAGATAGATTTAAACCTAAGCGATGGAGGAATGCCTTCATATCTTAAGCTTATTTTGGACATCATAGACACCCCGGATGCCCCTACTTTTTCATTAACGGATGAGGATGGAGATAAAGTACCTGGTGTTGGTGTTCCAGGCATGGTTGATTCAACATTAGAGTCCAATAATTCTGTATCTTTTACAATGGATGAGGGAGTGGTTGTGATTGGGACGCTTACCCCATTTGATTACAAAGATTCTTTCGAAGAGGGAAAGGATTATTATTGGATTCTCGAGGGTGATGAATCGTACCACTTTGCTATTCAGAATGGGGAGAATGGAGAGGCGGTCTTATTTTGGAATTTATCCCACCCAAGTTTAAATTGGCCAACTACCCGATATGATTCTCCGGTTATTGGGCACTCTTTTAACTTTGATGTAATATTAGCTGAAAAGCCTGGATTTGGTACAGATAATGACCAAAACGATAACGAAACTTACATTCGTGCCCCCTTTTCAATAAGTCTTCGTGACTCTACAATACCCCCCATCTTTGAGCCAACCAGTACTCTTGGAGCCGACGGTGTTTATCCACTACATGTACTTAAGGAAGATGGTGAATTCTTTTGCTACTTCAAAGAATTGCGCACGGAACCGATCGCACTACTTGCGGTGGATTATGATAACGATACCCTGCTCCCCGGTGATCCTACAACCCTTATTCGTTTCGACTTAGGAACCTCGGTAGATTCAACAAAATTTGAAATTCTCGAAGATGATCTGCTGGGAAATGCGAAACTAGCTTTTAAAGAAGCGCCCGACTATGAGAACCCAAGGGACTTCAATTCAGATAACGAATATCGAGTGCTCCTTAAGGCAACCAAGTTCGAAAGAACCTACGATCCTAATGATGAAAATGTGTTCACGGATGTAGACACAGAATTTTCCTCTCAAATTTATCTTACGGTTAAAATGGTTAACACCGTGGAAAGCCCGTTTTTCCCTCTTGTGCCGGGAAGTGGCGACGATGCAAATTTTTCGATGGACGAGCAAACAGATCAAACTTTTCTGATCGAAGCCGTGACCGATGATTACGATAAAGATTTTAATGTAAGTTTAGTGAATGAGGGAGATGGCAAATACTTTAAAACGGTTTCCAGTAACGGTGGGCTTGTAGAATTTTCGTTTTCTTTGCCTCCAGACTATGAAAACCCACGCGATCAAAATAACGACAACCTCTACGATGTTTCTTTTTTCGTTAAGACGAATGAAGAAACTGCCAATTTTACCGAGACGATTACAGTCCAGGTTTTAAATCTCGATTCTATTCTTGAAATCAAACGAAATGATGGAAAGCCCTTTTTCGACTTCAATCATTCTGAAAATCGATCTTTTGTAACTGATTTTGATGTATTGGACAGGGAGGGCACGGCTTTTGGGTCAAAGGGATATCCTGATTTGGTTTTGCTCAGCAATAAAGGAGTGCACTATGCTTCCAATTCCTGGGAGGAAAATGATTCTTCCACTTTGTTTGAAAATTCACCCTCAGGGAAGTTGGATGAAAACGATGTTACACTCGAAGATCTCAACGGGTTTGATCTAAATACGATTAGCCCTGATCCTGCATCATTTGCAGTTTATGGAGATATTGATAATGATGGATCCATAGATGTAATCACCTTTACCTCTAGCAATATCAATGTTTTTTATAATGATGGGTTGGGGGAGTTTACTCAGCTTATCCCATCAAACACACATCCCTTTTTATCTACGTTACCAGCGGGCTCGGCCCTGGAGCATGCGATCTTGGTCGATCTGGATACAGATGGTGATGAAGACTTGGTGGTGGCTGCGAGGCTTTCTAACAGAGTACATATTTTCGAAAACCATCAGGATCCAGATGCCATTGGCTTTGTACAACCCGGCGAAGGGTATGTGCTTGATAACGCTGAGCATGGAATTTCAAGACCACGATTTTTGGCTGCGTCTGATGTGAATGGGGATGGCAGTTTGGATCTCGTGGTTATCAATTCAGATAAAGAAGAGGTTGTGTGGTACAAGAATCTCGGGGATCTTAAATTTGAGCTAGGCGGAGTGGTGATAGAAGGTATCACGAACCCAACTTGTCTGGAGGTTGTTGATATTGATAATGCATTAAATTTCGGAGACCCATTCGCATGTGGTGATTTTCTTATTGGTGCGACCCAGGGAATTTACTTAGCAAGAAATGATGGTAGGGGTAACTTTCTGTCCTCCATCGTAGTTTCTGGGGGTACACAAAATTCAGGATTTGATGAATCCTTCGCCACCTGTAATGCAATTAAAGCGATTAATTTAAATAATGATCCGAATATTGACTTTGTCTACATTACCAGTAGCTCCGCTTCATCTACCTCTCAAGCAAGGCCTTATTATGTGCTTCAATCAATCGATGGGTTTGCAGGCCCCTATGCTTTTCCTGAACTTCTCGATCCTCATGAACTTAAGGAGATAAGCACCACTTCTTTTCTCGAAGCCTACTTGGTCGATGACGGTGAAGGCGAACCAATCCCTTATGTGTTTTTATCTGATGAAAATAGACCTCACGTTTGGGTCTATAAAGCTGAGCGAAGAAACACTACCCCGGAAATAATTTTTGCACGACCGAGCACTTTTTTAGCTGTCGAAGATTCCTCTGCATATGTTCGTGGTAATATT
>JAYNZN010000016.1:0-31430 GCA_038103695.1 Opitutales bacterium | reverse complement strand
CCGAAAGCTCAGCAGAATCCGCACTTGCCGACACTCTGAACTGGGTTCCCCGTATGCCCGCCTGAGCAATCTTCGTTTCCACGAGAAACGAAGATTCCTTGCCTAACTTGCGAACCTCTAAAACCAAGTCACCCTCCTCCAAATTTAGTGCCGTACGACTTGGGCTAACCTCTTTTTCCAACTCGCTCGCTTTCTGCTTCGTACCCTTAAAACTCTTCTGATAAAGAGCGGTGAAAACCAATTTTGTATTCTCGCCTAGGTGAGCCAAAGTTCCATTGGTTAGAAGCAAATCCGCTTCCGCTCCGCTACCTGTAATCAAGGTTGCGCCTGGTCCGACTGATTCACCAACAATTACTTCCCGTGGGTCAGGATCCTTATCCGCATACCGATCATTGATCTTTGGCACTACCTCCACCTTGCCCTTGGCCGATGCCACAATCACTCCGCCTCTACCTTCATCCTCAAATGGTTGGGGTTCGGCGAACAAGGATCGCCCATAAGCCTTCTTCACATACTCCTGATCGGCAGATGAGAATCCTGTTAGCGGAACGGTAAATTTTCTACCCGATGCATTTTCGATTCGCACCTTGGTCCCGACCACTTCAATGTACCGAGCCTCGAGGGTGCGACCGTCTGCACTTGTCCAAGTGCGTATCGGATTTTTGGAATAAAGGAAGACCGAACAAAAAAGAAAAACTAAAAACCGAGCAAACACTCGAATAAACGAAACGAATGACTATTGAATAATCAACCTTGAATTAAAGTCTGCTCCATGGAGTAGACTGGGAGAAAACAAAAGGATTATCGCTTGCGAGAAAACTTGGATTGGAACTTTTCTACCCTACCTGCAGTATCAACAAACCGTTTTTCACCTGTAAAAGCGGGGTGAGAATCCATAGTAATATCTCGAAACAAAAGGTGGTGGTCAACACCGTCTATGTTTTCAGTCTTTTTAGAACTGGCGGTAGAAAAGGTATTGAATTTCTTTCCAGTTGAAACATCCACGAATGTAACCGGATTAAGTTTAGGATGAATGTCTTTTTTCATCAGTTGAGAAATCTACAGGTCAACCTTGCCTCGCTTTGAAGCGTGGATTGGTTTTATTAATAACATACAAACGGCCTTTTCGGCGCACGACTTTGCAGTCTGGGTGGCGATTTTTGAGTGTCTTGATGGATGATGCTACTTTCATTACAAACGATCATCCAATCAAAATCTCTTCGACCAGTCAATTAAAACCGACCTTAAGCACACCCAAATTTTTGCATTGTATAATTTTTTGTTAAATACATTATCTGTCTCTTATGAGCGAATCTTCAGACGCCCCAACAAAGAGTAAAAATCCTGAGCATTATTCCTTTATGGATAGAGATGCATTGGCTAAGTACACCACTGATACAGGGAAAATTCTTCCTCGTAAATACACGGGTCTCACACCAATGCAGCAACGCAAGGTGTCTCGCCTGATTAAAAAGGCCAGGCACATGCAAATCCTGAAGTAGGCCAAACATCCCCGCTTTCGATTGCTCATCTCCATTGATGAAGCGGTCGCCTGCTTACGCAGAGGTGACTTAGTCGCATTGCCGACCGAAACGGTCTATGGCTTGGCTGGATTAGCTCTTAAAGAGGATTCTGTAAAAAAAATCTACCGACTAAAAGGTAGACCATCTACTAACCCTTTGATCGTTCATGTATATGATCAATTTGATGGAGAAAAACTTGCTCAATTTAATGACCTTGCCCATAAAGCGTGTAAATTTTTTTGGCCCGGTCCGTTAACCATAGTTCTTCCCAAAAAAGACTGCGTTCCTTATTCGATAACGGGTGGGGGGAATACAGTTGCTTTAAGATCTCCTTCACAGCCCCTATTTAGGAAGGTTCTACAGAAGGTTGACTCTGCACTTGCTGCCCCAAGTGCCAATCCCACAAATCGTACCAGTCCAACACAGGCAAAGCATGTCCAGGAACTTTTTGGTAAAAAATGCCCAGCAATCCTTGACGGTGGAGAGTGTAGACATGGAGTAGAATCTACAGTTCTTGATCTAAGTGAAGGTGAGCCAAGAATATTAAGATACGGTCCAATCACTCCAGAAAAAATTGAGAATGTTTTGGAAAGAAAAATTATTTTGCCCAAAAATCAGGAAATCGAATCCTACGAACCGATAAAAAGTCCAGGTTCTTTCCATCTACACTACGCTCCGAAAACCCCACTATTTATTTTTCGTAATTGGGATGAAATTCGTGAAACCACACCCAGTACAGACGATTTACTCATCCTTCCTGAAAAATTAGATCTTCCCAACGATCTTTCTAGGCATTTCCCTACCCCTCTTTATCTTTCTCAAAATGGTGATTTAGAAGAAATTGCGAGAAATTTATATAACATAATGATCGAAGCAGATAAACAGGGTGCAAAAAGAATCCTTACTCTTTTGCCTGCTCAGATGAACCAGCTTTATCTAGCAGTTTACGACCGGCTTAAAAGAGCGAGCAAATTACCACAATAATTATACAAATTACATGTGTTTAGTTTTACTAATTTAGAGGAATATTTACATACAATTTACAATCTGAACAAGTCACGCTTGCCATAATGTCCATTTTACTATTCGAAAGAAAAATCCTTTAATTATACTAATGTTACGCCCAATATATTTATTGTTTGTATTTTGTTTCGGTAGTTCGCTGATTTTCACGAACGAGATGTACAGTCAAACAGACTCACAATTAAGGGACCCAGAATTCCTCATCGAAAGATACAATGAATTGGCAGCCAAGCATAACGCTTTAATCGAAAAAACAAAACTTTTGGTCCAGACAAAGCAAACTGCACCTCAGTCCGTGGTTTCCTCAGATAACGAAGTCTTGCTTAAGAATGAGCTCAATGAAGCACTTGCAAAACTTGCTGCGATGGAGACTCAAACGGTAAAGTTGCGACAAGAGGGATTAAGGAAGGTAAATAGCAATCAATACCTCGACGAAACGAACGCCCGTTTGCGTCGTCAACTCCAAGAGTTGAAAGCAGAGGAAATGTCCCTAGGACAAAAAAATAAGGAATTACAATTAGAGAACAGAAGGCTCAAAAACGCCCTCGAAAATGCTGGATCCGTTGAAGAAAGTACACTTTCTAAAATACGCAATCTTGAGCTTTCCAAGACAACTGCAGAGAGAAAGTTGAGCAATGTAAAAAAGGATAAAGTACAAATTGACGCAGAAAACAAACAACTCTCCGGACAGGTGGAAAGATTACTCAAGGAAAATGCCAAACTCAACCAAAAGCTTGCAGGTCTTGGTATCGATCAGGAGACATCGACCGTTCAACTGCGTGACCTCAAAGATTCATTACGAAAAGCAGAAAATGAGGTTACTCTTCTTGAATCTGAAGAAAGCGTGATGAGAGAAAGCCTAATGAGTGCCAGACAGGAGATCGCACGTCTTAATGGCCTGCTCTCAATTAGTGATGATAAGTTATCTATCCTTGAGCTTGAGAATGCTGATGAATCGAGCCGAGTGGGTCAATTAGATGCTCAACTTGATGTGCTCAACCAACAAATCGAAGAATTGCAGAAAATAAACACCGAATTAATTTATGATGCGCAGAGAAATGAGGAGAATGCACGGCTGGTTCAATTATCCAACGAAGATTTAAGGCAACAGCTCGAAATCTTTTCAAATCGTAATCAAGAATTGATCAATGATGGATTTGCCAACAAAGAAGAAGTGACCATTTTACGCTCCCAGCTTGGAAGCTTGGGTCTAAAAGAAGCTAGAGTATCAAGCGAATTGGATGGATTGCGCAGATCAAACGATCAATTAGTTGCCAAAAATCAATCCCTAGAAGCTGAAAAGCAAGCTATGCTTGAATCAGTCGATTTGATGAGAATTGAAATTGAGGGTATCGAGGCAAATGAGCGCAATTTGGTAAACAAGCTAGAACAGATTGACGAAGAGAACCAAAACCTTCTTTCCCAAACAGGTAATTTGCATAAAGACCGTGCATTCTACCAGGAACGAGCCGCCCAATTAGAGGCACAACTTAATCAGACCGTAGCTAGTGAAAGATTTCTTAAGCAACAACTTGCATCCCTAGAAGACAAAATGATCCTAAAGGATGCAAAGATACAAGAACTTGAGGAGCTTGGAAGTAGCGATTATCAAAGACTCCTAGCCGAAACCAGGCAATTGGAATCAGAATTTTCGGAAATCCTTGGGCGCGAGCAGGTGCTTCTCAATCGCACAGCTATCCTAGAAAATGAAAATCTCTTGATTTCCGAAAAGTTATCCGAATCTAAAATTAAAGAACAACAACTGAATCGTAAGATCGATTACTTAACTGATGATAATGCGAACCTACAGCGTGAAATCGAATCTTCTCTCAGAGTGAGAAATCAGCTTCGTAATAGTATTATCGATGTGATCGACCAAAATGATCGTGTAGAATCTAGAACTCCCGAAGCGATCGCTTACTAATTAAAAAAGGGGGGGGTATTTCACCCTACCCTATGAGGGAATTAAAGAACTTTACCCATTATACGAAACTTTTCGTATCTATGATTGGGTAAATCTTCGGGTTTCAATTTTTCCAACTCTTTAAGCTCGTTGATTAATGCATCTTGAAGAGATTTGGCGGTTGCATCCCAATCTCGATGTGCACCACCCGTGGGTTCTTCCAAAACTTTATCCACAATCCCAAGTTTGAGTAACTCATGGGCATCTAACTTTAAAGCTTTGGCAGCGTCAGAAGCAAAAGCACGATCTTTCCATAGGATAGCAGCACATCCCTCCGGAGAAATTACGGAGTAGTATGCATTTTCAAAAATCAGCACCCGATCAGCGACTGCAACTCCAAGGGCTCCACCGGAACCTCCTTCGCCAACAACCAAAGCAATGATTGGTACTTTTATGGATGACATTTCTCTGAGATTTACTGCAATGGCTTCTGCCACATGCCTTTCCTCAGCACCTATTCCGGGGAAAGCACCAGGGGTATCAATTAAAGAAATAATGGGCATTCCAAAACGCTCAGCCATTTTCATTAAACGCAGAGCCTTCCTGTAGCCTTCAGGATTAGGACAACCAAAATTACGGGCGAGGTTTTCCTCAGTGTTTCTACCTTTCTGTTGAGCAACGATCATCACACTACGCCCATCAATGGACGCTGGACCACCAATAATAGCCTGATCATCTTTAAATAGACGATCGCCATGGAGTTCCTCAAAGTCATCAAATGCTCGTCGAATTAAATCTGGAGAGTAAGGACGATTCGGATGTCTGGATAGCTGAACCTTTTGCCAGGGAGTGAGATTGGAATAAACATCCCTCTTTGTCTTTTCAATCTTTCCTTCGATTGCTTTTATCTCTGAAGAAAAGTCTAGGTCAGAATTTTGGGAAGATTTTTGAATTTCTTCTAACTGCAATTCCAAGTCATGGAGGGGCTTTTCGAAATCTAAGCTATGCTTTTTGGTCATTTCCATGGTTTTAACAAAATTATTAAATTGTAGAATATAAGGTAAGCACTCTACCCATCTTGAGCAAGTTCATCCTTCCATCCAAGGACTCGGGCATCGGCTGATGCTTTTTCAGCACCTTCCTTATCCCCTTTAGCCACAAGAATACGAGCCAGACTCACCATTGAGGTAAGATCATTTTCGTTTAGCTTAAGGGCCGATCTACAGGCACTCTCGGCTCCATCTAAATCTCTTTTCTCCAAAAGTACTTCAGCCAGAGCTCTATATGCATTTACATTGTCTCCGGACTCTTCGAGAATTTGCAGAAGTGCCTGTTCGGCCTTGTTAGAATCACCCAAGGTGAAGTCTAATACAGCTTTATTAATTCTTGATTCCAACGGATCATCACTCATTTAGTAAATACCATTTAGTCTCACCCAAGTTTGGCAATTCTAAACGGAAAACTGTGAATGTTAGTTTTTCTAAGTTCTTGTACTTTATTCAAAACAAGTCATTTAGTGGTGGAGTACATCCAATATAATTTAGAATTTCATACCCTATTATGCTTTTTCAAGAACCTGAATTTCAAAAACTGCTACTTTTACATAGTCGAGACAGAAGATATCAAAAACTTGATAAAGAGGTAAGTGAGCTACCCGACGATCTTGCCAGATTAGATAAAAAAATTGCGATTGAAAAAGAGTCTGTCGAACTTGCTCTTGCAGAATGGAAAAATTTAGAGACCAAAAATAATTCCCTCGAAAAAGACATTCTATCCATGAATGATCTTATTAATAAACAGAAGAACAGACAATTGGAGGTTAAAAAGAACGAGGAATATCAGGCTCTAGAAAATGAAATTTCCAATTTAAAAGGCAAGATAGAGGAGCTTGAAAACCAACAAATTGAAGTGCTTTTAGAAATTGATGGAGCCCGTGAAACTGCAGAGATTGCACAGGGGAAAATTACTGAGCGAGTTCATGAAATGGAGGGACAGCGCAACGAAAGGGCCAGCCAGGGGGAAGAAAAAAAGACAGAACTTCATGAGCTAAAGTTGGAAATTGAAGAAACTCGTAAAGATATAGAGCCTGTCTTTCTTTCTACTTATGATCGTGTTACCAAGATTGTTTCAAGACCACCTTACATGGCGCCCATTTCCGATCAAAAATGTTCGGGCTGTCATTTGCGAGTTTCAAACGATGTTGTATCCTCAGTCCTCGTTGAAAAAAAGATTACTCAGTGCGATCAATGTGGACGGATCGTATATGTTGAGAGATGACCGTGCAAAAATTGTCAGTCAAAATACAGATGTATTTGTTCTCTCCATATTGTAATAGAAAAATCATTTCCGAGAAGCGGTCATTCGCTCGTATGCCACCTGGCAAATGAGAGGAAAGTCCGGACATCAAAGGGCAGGATTCCACGTGAAAACGGGGGGGGCTTGTTTCAATGCAAGTTCACGGCCAGTGCCACAGAAAACAAACCGCCTCAATTATGGGGTAAGGGTGAAAAGGTGGGGTAAGAGCCCACCGTCGTAAGAGCAATCTAACGAGCATGGTAAACCCAATCCGATGCAAGACGAAATAGGAAACCGGGCTGCCCGTCTGTGGTTTCGGGTACGTCGCACCCCACAATGTGGGGATTTGATCTTTGATCAGATAGATAAATGAATGACGGTCATTTTGCGAAATTCATTTTGTAAATGATTACAGAATCCGGCTTACAGCTTCTCGGAACCCTTTTCTCTCCATCGATTCAAGTTGACGAATATCGTATTTTATTTTTTTTTAGTTCGCTATGGCCAATACCCAGTCAGCATTAAAGAACATAAGAAAAAACAGGACTAACTACCTGCGTAACCGCTCTGCTTCCAGCAAGCTTAAGACCTTGGAAAAGAATTTTCTTTCGGCTGTTGAGAAGAAAGATAAAGATGCGTCCCAGCTATCAGCCAAAAATCTTATTTCTGCCCTTGATAAAGCTACCAAAAGCAATCTGGTACATCCCAATAAGGTTGCCCGCAAGAAAGCACGCTGTGCTTCCTTGATCGCATCGCTTTAAGCCATCCCCAATTCCCCACTTCAATAGTGGGAATACTATATCGATTACAGGCTAAATGTGCCTAGAATCATTTTCATCTTTAGTGGAGTAGCCACTTTCTTGCCTTTTGTGGTTCACCTCATTTTTTTTCAGATAAGCTTGATGTACATCATCCGCTGTCATGCCCATAACCTGAGCAAGTGAGATTAGAAAGTGAAAAAGGTCAACGATTTCAACCTTTGCATTTTGTTTGTCGAAATCCTGATATTTAGCCCACCACTTCCACGGAACGGAATCCGTCAATTCAGCTAATTCTTGCTGCATTGCACGCACATAGTTGAGGATCCAATTTGCTCTTTCCTCATCGTTTAGCTCGTCCATATTCACTCCAATTCTTTTGTTTAATACATCTTGGAGTTCAAAAATGTTTTCCAACTTATCCATCCGATAAGTTAAGTACTTTACCGAGCCTAGTTGCAAGTGGTTTCGCACCCTTCTGCAAATTCTTTTGCCTTGTCCCGAACCTAGCTTGGTAGTATCCATTAATCTTGTTTTGCGTAAGGTGCGTTTCATCTTCGTTAGCACGCAAACCTGCCACCTCGACCGGCACATCTATTATGGTCGAGATCACATAAGTAATCACATTCAATTATATGAAATCCAGAATTCGTTCACGTTGGCACCGAGCCAATGAAAAACCATTAGAAAACGGAAGTTCTTCCACCCCACAAACTGCACCGATGGGAGAAATTAGCCCATCAAATTCAGCTATTTTGACCGATGACCTCAGCCAATACAAACCTTCTGAAAATAGCTCTCATTCCCGAACCCAGAATGACCATCGAGAAGGTAGAAAAAACAACCGGCATGACGGGCGTAAAAGAAATGACAACCGCAGACCAGGACAGAATAGACCGAGACAAGATAATCGCCCCGAAAAAGAGGACAAATCTTCCAATAGAAACGATTCCCAAAAATCTCATAAGCGAAAAAGTTCTAAACCAAGAAGGAATCCTTCCTCGAAAAATAGAAATGGGGAATCGAGCAACTCGGGTCCCAAATCCGAAAACCGAAAAAAACCCAGTAACCATGAAAAAGCAAAGCCATCCGGGCTCAAAGGAATCTTGGGTAAGCTTTTTGGGTAGTTCATCAACAATGCGTTTTTTTCCTAAGATTTTTGTTTGATTATTCAAACGGGTTAAACCCAAAAAGGAATCATGGAAATTTTGAAAATTCATGGAGGAAATATCCTTCATGGGGATATTTCCGTGAGTGGATCCAAGAATGCAGCCCTCCCTCAATTTGCGGCGGCATTATTAACCAGTGAAGAAACCATTTTGGAGAATGTTCCTGACCTCAGTGACATTCGATTCATGGGAGAAATCCTCGAGCACCTTGGTGCAAATATTGAAAGAGTAGGTAAAAACACTTGGAGAATCATTCCCACGAACCTACACCCTAATGCTCCCTATGAATTGGTTCGTAAGATGAGAGCATCTATCTGCTTACTTGGACCCCTAGTTGCCAGATTAAAAAAAGCAAAAATACCCATGCCTGGAGGATGCGTCATTGGGCATCGCCCCATTGATCTTCACCTGCTTGCACTCAATGAGATGGGGGCACAAGTTTCACTCAATCAAGGTGTGGTGGAAGTTGATGGTTCATCAATGAAACCAACTTCTATTTTCATAGGTGGTAGGCATGGAAGCACGGTGACTGGAACTGCCAATGCGATCATGGCATCAGTTCTTACACCTGGCACCACCCTGCTTGATGGAGCAGCCTGTGAACCAGAAATCGTCGACCTGTGCACCATGCTAGGAAAAATGGGTGCCCAAATATCTGGGATCGGTTCGCACCTGCTCGAAATAACTGGTGTTGAAAAACTTCATGGATGCAAGCATCGCGTAATACCTGACCGTATCGAGGCTGCTACCTATATTATTGCAGGAGCCATTTCTCGTGGATCAATCCGCGTGCATGGAATGAACCCTGGTCACCTTGGTGCCTTTTCCAAAGTCATGAAAGAATCAGGCGTGCTACTCAATCCCGTAGCCGACGACATCATATCAGTTTCCACGGACCCAAATGGTCTGAAGCCCTTTGAACTTATTACCCTTCCCTACCCTGGGTTCCCTACCGATTTACAGGCTCAGGCATGTGCACTTGCCTGCACAATTCCAGGTCTAAGTATTTTGACAGAACGGGTATACCCCAGTCGTTTCATGCATGTCCCCGAATTGCTCAGGATGGGAGCAGAAGTTTCACTTGAAGGGGCGAGTGCTATTGTTAAGGGAGGAAAAGTTCTAAATGGTGCACCGGTTATGGCTTCTGACCTTCGGGCCAGTGCCGCATTAATCCTTGCCGGTTTAGTCTCGGAAGGCGAGACTTGGATACATCGTATTTATCACTTGGATAGAGGCTATGAATTACTTGATGAAAAACTTAAAGGATTGGGTGCGGATATCGAGAGACTCCCTGAATCATCTCTTCCGCCCGCCTTCCGCAGCCCCACAGATTAAATTTTTTTGTTTTCTATAAGATGAACGAAGAACCACCAAAGGGGCGAAATTTTTTTGAGGAATCTCTGGATTCTCCGAGTGAAGTCGAGGCAGCACTACGCCCACCCTCCTTCGATGATTTCACAGGACAGCCCAAGACTATTGAGCGTCTACAAGTGATGGTTGGTGCGGCAGCCAAAAGAGAAGAAGCCCTAAAACATGTACTTCTTTGCGGCCCCCCAGGTCTAGGAAAAACTACCTTGGCACATATCATCGGGCACGAGTTAAGCAGAGAAGTACGTATCACCTCTGGCCCGGTTATTGATAAGCCTGGTGACTTGGCTGGTCTACTGACCAATCTTCAAGGAGGTGACATCCTTTTTATCGATGAAATCCATCGAATTCCCAAGACTGTGGAGGAATATCTTTATTCGGCCATGGAAGATTTTCGGATCGATATCATGATTGACCAGGGACCTAATGCAAGAAGTGTCAGGCTGGAAATTCCTCGATTTACTCTCATTGGTGCAACCACACGCGTGGGACTTTTGTCTGCACCTATGCGCAGTCGCTTCACCCTGCAAACCCGGTTGGATTATTACGGGAGAGAAGATCTTACCAAGATTGTGTTACGCAGTTGCAAGTTGTTAGATTGCTCGGTTGACCAAAAAGGTGCGGAAGAAATTGCTGCCCGTGCAAGAGGCACTCCCAGAATTGCCAACAACCTGATCCATTTTGCACGAGACTTTGCAGAACAAAGAGAAAATGGATCAATCAATCAGGATATTGCCTCACGAGCATTGGAACTATTGGAAATCGATGAGCGTGGTCTTGATGAAATGGATAAACGAATTCTTTCCACTATGGCTGAGAACTATAAAGGTGGACCCGTAGGACTTGGCACGGTTGCCGTGGCAGTTAGTGAGGAAGAGCATACAATCGAAGAAGTCCATGAACCATTTCTTATCCAAGAGGGCTATCTCAAACGTACATCACAAGGAAGAGTGCTCACTTCTAAAGGATGGAAAGCGAGCGGAATAGTTCCTCAATCTGAGAATGATGGGGCTCAGATGTCGCTTATCTGATCTTCAGAAATCTCTTGCGAGCCATTGGAAACAAGTGCCTGAAAGATGAGGAAAACACTTGAGGCTCCCTGATCATCCACGAGTCAAGTTCCTCCAATCCAATCTCTTTTAACTCAGCAATTTCCTCTGGGTTAGGCACTGGTTCAATTGGGGTTAAAACCTCGTATGAACGAATAAATTCATACCCGTTTTCAGGAGTTGGGTCCGAGCGAAGAAGCTCGTTAATTGAGGATTCTTCAATGGAAACATTTAATTCTTCAACCATCTCACGGATAGCCGCAAACAGGTATGTCTCTCCTCGGTCAACATGGCCCGAGCAACTCAAGGTCCACAAACCAGGTTCCATATCCTTACGGCTACTTCTTTTCTGTAAAAGCAAGCCACCTGAACTTCCACGGGCATAGAGATGAACAGCTCGGTGATAGAGCTTAAGGCGATGGGCCTCCTCTCGGGCAGTCACCCCTATGATTCGGTCTGTACGGTCGACCCAGTCAAAATACTCGGCCATTTTTCAGATCAAATTACAGGCAATGAACTTTGTGATTGATTGCATATTGAGCACCTTACTAGAGTCACGAACAGGTGGAAACGAAATTTAAAATCCTAGGTTCAAGCAGTTCTGGAAATGCTGCCCTTTTGCGTACAGGAAAAGCAAATATTTTGATTGATGCCGGATTATCTGGAAAAAAGCTTAAGTTCCTACTCTCTGAACAAGGTCTTAAGATTGAGGAACTCGATGCGGTTTTTCTTACCCATGAACATAACGACCACAGTGCTGGTATCCGTGGTTTATCCCGCTACCTTAATCTTCCAATCTTTGCTAACAGGGATACAATAGAAGCAATTCAGCCAAAACTACCAAGGCGGCCAAATTGGAAATGTTTTGAAACAGGAATTCCATTTCAATTCCAAGAATTCAAGGTTCATCCCTTCAGTGTGCCCCATGATGCCTACGACCCCGTAGGGTTTTTCTTTGAATGGGGAAAAGGGGATCTTTTTGATCCTTCCTCCAGCCTTGCCTGGGTAACAGATTTAGGTTTTGTCCCCACTCTCGTGCGTGAGCGTATTAGGCAGGCGAGCATCCTAGTGATTGAAGCAAATCACTGTACTGAGATGTTAGAAAAGGATGAAAAGAGACCCTGGAGCCTGAAACAGCGAATCCGGGGTCGCCATGGTCATTTGTCGAACCAAACTACTTTTGAGTTACTCGAATCGATGGAAAATACATGTTGGCGTGAGATCTTTCTGATGCATTTGAGTAAGGATTGTAATGACATCAACCTCGTTCGTGAACGATTCAGTAAACTAACCGGGCAAGGTAAGCGATTTTCCACTTATGTAATTGATCCGTCAACCGCGCAGGCTGTTGGAGTATGAGAGCTACAGGTAGACAAACCAAAATAATTGCGACCATTGGCCCAGCATCGGAGTCGGTTGAGATGCTGACCTCATTGATCAAGGAGGGTGTGGACGTCATGCGATTAAACATGGCTCATGCCACGCATGATTGGATTCGCCAAGTCACCAAGCGTATCCGAACCATAGGTCAGGAATTGAACCGGGAGCCAGCCATCCTCATGGATGTAAAAGGACCCGAGATTCGTACTGGATATTTACAATCTCCCATTCGTTTGGTGAGAGGAAATTTAATTGATCTCGTATTCACTGCCCAACCAGAACCCCCAATAATTAACGAGACTTGGCAAATCGAAGTTAATTATGACAAACTTCACGAACACCTTAGCCCAGGAAACAATGTTTTGCTGGATAACGGGCTTATTCCTTTGTTGGTCGTCGAAGTTTCTCCCGAAAAGATAAGATGCCGAGTACTTCAGGATGCTGAACTTAAAAGCAGAAGACATGTAAATTTACCTGGTATCGAAACGGACCTGCCCTCCATCACTGAAAAAGACAGGATGGATACCTTGGTGGGCATCGAATGTGAGCACGATTTTTTTGCCCTTTCCTTCACCCGAGATGCAGATGCTATTGATTTGTTTAAAAGTTTTCTGAAGGACAACCATAGTAAAGCTCAAGTCATTGCCAAAATTGAAGACCAGCAAGGGGTAAGCAATTTGGAAGAAATTGTAACCGCGGCAGATGGGCTCATGATTGCACGGGGTGATCTGGGGATTGAATGTCCGTTCGAAGAATTACCCATTATACAAAGGAAATCAGTTGGCGTGTGCTTATCCAAAGGTAAACCAGTAATCATTGCCACACATCTCTTAGAATCGATGATCGAATCTCCCGTACCCACAAGAGCAGAAATCAGCGATGTGGCGAATGCCATAAATGAAGAAGCTGATTGTGTTATGCTAAGTGGAGAAACGACCACTGGCCGATACCCCATTGAGTGCGTCCAAATGCTCAAGCGAATTTCCTCCAGAATTGAACGCGAACTCCCTCCCGTTTTATCTGAAAGCATTCGTCTCTTTCGCCCAAAAGCGAAAATGCTTCGATCCGCTGCGCTGCTGGCACTACGAATGGAAAATTCGGCCGTGCTAGTATTTACCCGAAGTGGTGATCTGGCCGCTAAACTTGGAGCATTACGCCCTAATGGTGCCCCCCTCTTTGCCTTTACCGATATTCCAGGATTGCACAGAAGATTACGATTGATCTGGGGCATTGAGCCATTCCTTATGGAATTTTCTCAAGACCCTGAACTCACTATACAGGAAGCCATCAAAAGGTTGGTTAAAGAAGACCGGGTCGAGACAGGTGATCAAATTGTCACGGTTACAAATGTACTGGCTGATGGGAAAGTAGTGGAAAGCATACAACTTCGGGAAGTGGATGCTTAAGGTTAACTTCTATGCTCCCAAAAAGAAAAAATGAACAAAGCCACTAGCGTCACGAAGTAAGGCGTAAGCGCAGCGAGTTCAGGCATCATTATTTTTTCCTCACCAAGGGAATCAAACAAAACCCGGATGGAATAATAAGCAATACTGGCCACCAAAGCAATTCCACCAATTTTCCCAGGTGAGGAAGAAAATCGACTCGCTCCCAAAACTAATCCAACTAGGAGTCCAATTAAACATGCCGGTCCAGTTCCCCATAAATGGGCTTTATGCAACTGATATGGGGCAAGTCTGATATCCGATCTGTCTGGGTAGTCCACCAATACACGGTTCAACTCTCCAACACTTAAATCCCTTGGCTTTTTAACAAGTAAGAGGTGAGGACGGGGATCGTCTTTAATTGTATCAATTTCTAAAGAATTAAAAGATTTATTAAATCCAGGACTGTTTGAGAACAAAGATTCATTCAATGCAGTATCTTTTTTCCCGGTTTTTTCGAATATGATTTTCCCCTCAGGACTTAGGACGGGCAAACCATTCATGCCATAAAAACCTAACATTCGCCCATCTTTAAAAGTCCAACCAGTACCCGGAGACCAAGTCGCCTTTTTCGCCCGTATCCGCATCAAGTCTTCACCCCTTTTTCCATAGCAAAAAAGCTGTACCAATGAACCCGTCATCGAAGATGAATTAAACTCCCTAAAGTACCACACCCTATCCTTTCCAATTGTCATTTTCAAAGACAGGTTTCGAGTAAACATATTGTCTTGGACTTGAAAAAAATCTCGGGATCCCAACCAACTACAAAAGATTGAGATTAGAACACCAAATAAAAAAATATTTCGTAAGCACTGGGTTGCGGAAATACCATTCGAGAGGATTGCGGTCCATTCCCCCCTTTTTTGAACAAAGGCAAGAGTAAATAAGCTGGCTAGTAAACAACAAAGCGGAAGAAGCCACGGCAAATACTGAACTGCCCACTGTAAAAGTGCTTTAAAATAGAAGGTTTTGGTAGGGAATAATTGAAGAGGATCTTCCACCAAAACAAAAAGAAAAACTATTCCCAACAAGAAGAATAAACTCCCCAAAAACCAAGAAACCCATTCTCTAAGTAAATGGAGTCTTACAATTTTCATGTTAAATAGATCTTGTTCCTTTTCACTAGCTACACCTTAACCCTTGCTTCGAGCTAAGGGAAATCTCAAAGTAGACAAAACTTACCTTTTGCATGAAATTGACTCTTTTTTCATTCGTATTTTGTTTGCCCGCTTTTGCCAGTGTATCTGAAGCCTCAAGCGTAAATGGGTGGGAATCCAGATTGGATACTTTTTTTGGGCAATACATAGTTGGGCCACTTGCCTCTATACTGTTTTGGCCAATCCCAGGCTTAGATATGCCATTGGTGGTTGCATGGTTACTAGGAGGAGCAGTCTTTTTTACACTTAAAATGGGCTTTGTAAACCTTCGCCTTTTTCGGCACGCCATAGATCTTGTTCGTGGAAAATATGAAGACTCCAATCAAGTGGGTGAAGTCACTCACTTTCAGGCTCTAACCACCGCTCTTTCTGCAACCGTTGGTCTCGGAAATATTGCCGGTGTGGCCATTGCTATTGGAACGGGAGGTCCGGGTGCGACTTTCTGGATGATTCTTGTCGGTTTTCTTGGAATGTCCTCAAAGTTTACGGAATGTACTCTTGGGCAAAAGTATCGGAAAGTCCGTAAAGACGGTAGGATTATGGGTGGTGCGATGCACTACCTCTCCGATGGCTTGAAAGAAAAAAAACTTGCGGGTCTGGGTGGTTTCTTAGCTGGACTTTTCTGCCTACTTTGTATCGGAGGCTCACTGGGAGGAGGGAATGCTTTCCAAGTCGTACAATCTCTTGATTTGATTAAATCTGTGGTTCCTCTCTTAGCGAATAATTCATGGATTTATGGTGCCGTAATGGCAGGATTGGTGGGCTTGGTCATTTTGGGGGGAATTAAAAGTATTGCGAAAGTAGCATCTGTTATCGTGCCGTTTATGTGTGGGATCTATTTACTTGCATGTATTTTCATTCTCATCACCCATATTTCTGCAATTCCATCTGCTTTTGGACTCATCTTTGAGCAGGCATTCTCTCCAGATGCAGCCTTCGGTGGTTTCCTTGGGGTGCTCATTATTGGAGTAAAACGAGCTGTTTTCTCAAATGAAGCAGGGATTGGCTCGGCGGCAATTGCTCATTCTGCCGCCAAAGTATCAGATCCTATTGAAGAAGGAGTAGTCGCCCTGCTGGAGCCCTTTATTGATACCATTGTTGTTTGCACCATGACAGCATTGGTGATCATTATCACCGGTGCCTATATCGATCCTGCAAATGCGGATTTAATTGCTAATAATCAGGGAGGGGCACTCACATCTGCAGCAATGGGAGGGGTAATTCCCTGGTTTCCTTATGTTCTTTCAGTAGCTGTTTTTCTATTTGCTTTCTCTACAATGATTTCTTGGTCTTATTACGGAGAACGTTGCTGGGTATACTTATTCGGTGATAAATCATCTGTTTTTTACAAAGCATTGTTTCTCATTTTTACTTTCTTAGGCTCTGTGATTACTGCAACAAACATCCTCGATTTTTCTGATCTAATGATTCTAGGAATGGCATTTCCTAACATCTTAGGACTTCTCCTTCTAAGCGGATTAGTGAAAAAAGATTTAAACAATTATTTGAAAAAGTTAAATTTGTGATGGACATTCAATTGTCTGTTAAATTCAATTTGTAACACTTTCCCTTTTATAATCATCTACAACCTATTATCCTAAAATGTCCGAAGAAGAAGTAAATATTTCAAATTCTGAAGAAGCACGTGCATGTATTGGCAGATTGCTCAAAGCAATTGAAGGCTGGGCAACTAAAGAAAGTCAAAAATCAGAACTAGAGGTAACTGCATTTGGAGCAGCTCTTGCCTCTGGACTTATCAACTTTCAAGATTTTACATCCAAGGATTGCCGTAATAGCCAGCAATTGATAGGCGCGATCTCACGGGCACGCCAGCATCTAGACCGGGAATTTAGAAAATTTGATGGTGAAATTGATAAGATGCATATTAAATTTGCTCAGGAAATGGAAGAGCTTGATCTAAAAATCATTCGTGACCGGAAAGAATTCAAACACTATTTAATCTCTCTTATTTATGCTGAAGAGTACAATAAGTTGAGATCCAAAGTGAACAATATTTTTGAAACACTTGATGCCAAAGCACGATACGAAGACTCTCCAAGCGAATCGTAATTATCTAATCTACCCACAATTTACCTGCATATATCCATGCAGGTAAAGTTAGAACACATCCGAGCATTGTTGCCAAGATGGCTCGCAGTCCGACCTCGCTGGCTCCAGAGTAACTTTTTACAACCAAGAGTGCAAACACCCCTGCCGGCATAGCTGCTTGGACAATAAGTACCTTTGCCATCCAACCCATACCCGGAGGGAATATGCCGAATACAGCATAGCCCATAAAACAGGCAGGTATAAGCAAATTTCTAGAGCAAAAAGCACCTATTTCTACACGATACCTAGCGGATGGGTGAAAGCCCTCAAACAAACCAGCAAAGCTTGAACCGATTACCATAAGTGCAAAAGGAATTGAGCATGCGCTAATCATCTCAAGTACAATCCATATAGGATCAGGGAAAAGCTCTCTCCCTCCTATCGATTGTATGATCAAGGCAAACACAACAGATACTGCAGGAGGATTTAATAACTTTGTCCATGAGAATGTTGATGAAGTTAAAATCAACACACCTACCGACCAAATCGCCATCTCAACTCCTAAATTGAATAAAATAATTTTCACAATCAAGAAATCCCCAAACACTTGACTAGCAATAGGTAGCGCAAAAAATCCATAATTAAAGATTCCAGAACAGAAACGAAATGCACGGTTTTCCCGATCATTTAATCCAAGAAATTTCCCAATATAGTGAGCAATGAGAAACCCTATCGTAATTGAAATAAAACCAAATATAGGAGCAATCCATACTTCATTAGTTGAAACAGGTTCTGCGGATCCGAGAACCTGGTGAATAATGAAGCATGGATAAAGAATTCTTACAATGAAACGGCTAAGACTGCCTTCCATTGTAACTGGCAAACAACCAGTTTTTCTAGCCGCTGCTCCTACAAACATAAGAATGAAGGGTGGCATAACAGCCCATAAAATATTTAGGATCTCCACCATGACTCAGAGCATTGAAAAATTGTCGCAGCTCGCAACCGTTAAAGAGATTAATTACACAGAAGCCCGGCCTGGCGTCCCCACGAGGAATCGAACCTCGATCTACGGTTTAGGAAACCACTGTTTTATCCGTTAAACTATGGGGACTCGGGTGATAAAATAAAATTAATCGGGAACTAATACATCTAGGGGGCTGAAATTTTTAAGCGAATCATAATCTGGCAAAGCAGCAAGCCTTGCTCTGGCTTCATCTTTATTCAATGAATGCAGATTTTCGTTGTTAATTTCAGGAGTTTCAGAAGCGTCATCTGCACGAGTGCCAAATGCAACTTCCCAAAAGTCGCTCACGCCGTCTCCGTCGGTATCCTTTTCAGCAGATGTTAGAAAGTAAGTGGAATCCCCTGAACTGTTTTGATCATACAATGCATATTTGCTAACATCGAGCGGTGTAGCGTAAAACGCAGTTCCTGACTCCTTTTCACTCTCATAGATGTAAACATCTCTCGTTACAACTTCGGAGAAATTATCCCAACCATCTCTAACTCTGTAAGATAATTCGATGTGGGTTCGGCGCATGCGTTGAGTGCCAGATTTATTAAGGTCATAGTTGTATTCTGAAATTGAATAGTTTCCATCTGTTTGGTTGCTGTTTTGAAAGAAGACAGAATCATTATTATCATTAGCCAATTGTGCCTGGAAATAGGATATTGGTTGGTTTTCTGTATTTATCTCGCTGTGAACATGGATGATTGCTGGACCTTGAGAACATGTACTAAGGTCAGTGTAGTTGCTCACATAATGTAAGGCATGAGTCTCGCCTATTCCGTCTCCATCTAAGTCAGGATAATTATAGTCCTGTATATCATAAGAACCCCTGTCGTTTGGATTACTAAGGTTTGCATCTTCAGCGTAGGCTCCAGGATCTACAAAACTGTAATTTGCCAGCATAATCCTGTGTGCACCACCACCAAAACCAGTTACATTAAAATCTTCACTCGTAGGTTGATCAGGAAATAACTTTTGAGTAGTGCCATCACCTCCATAGCGGAGAAAGTCATGAATTTCCTCATCACCGATCAAAGTAATGTGAGGGGGTACATAATCTCCAACTTTGAGGTATCTTATTGGAATTTCAACCCCCGTCCCATCATCCGTATACTTTGCCTCGTTCCCAGAGTTATCTGTAACCCTAACCCAAACATTATAGCCCGCATCGTCACGATTCGCTGGGAACACACCATTAAGGGAAAAATTATCCCCATCATCAAAAGTTTCGTCATCTTTATTTATTACTACTGACCATTTCTCCCTGTTAGAAATCACATCTAACGCAGAATCGATATTGAGGTAGTCGGTTGCACTCAAACCTTGTAAAACCGTCTGAATAGTGGAATTTAAATCGCTAGAATCTGGATCCAAATAATCCACGGTGATATCTACTCCACCAGAAACGATCTCCAGAGTTGGAGGTGTTCTATCTTTTACGATGATGTGTCTAAATTGAGGAATGGCAGCATTTACGGCAGTATCTCCATCCTGCTGGATATCATTTACATCATACCGAATTGTATATGTTGCCTCGGGAATTGAAGTGTCTATGGAATCGAGTGGTGTTTGAAACGCTAAAGTGTCTTCATCATGTAACCCGCTGTAAATAGTAGCAACGATTGAACTGCTTAAATTTCCATCAATAATATCAAATGCCCGTTTACTTATAGATTCGCTTGAACCATCGGTCATATCATAGGTTTGGCCATTGCTATCATCGTAAGTAGAACCAGCCTCAACGATCAATTGGGATGATCCATCTTTGGAGGTAGAAGGGGAAAGAAAAATTTGTGGAATTTCTTCATCTAAAAAGAAATATTCCCTTGTCTTAGTTGTATTAGTTACACTGTCATGACTTGCAGTATAAGAAACAGTAAAACTACGAAGTTGTGATCCATTATCCTCTTCCGAATCGCTTGGGTCTTCGTAAGATGCTTGAATAGAAGAAGAAATAGTAGTTTGGACATCTGATCGGTTTTCTACATAGACTCCTGGATCACGGAAAAAAATAATTCCTCCTGATTCAAATGCAAATGCAGAGTACCATTTAAACGTTCTTCCGTAGGAATCGCTACCAGAAGCTTCCTCAAATGTATTGTTGAGACCTAAAACATTTTGAAGATTATCAATATCAATATCGGAAAGTCGCAGGTAAAAACTCGAATTATCGTCAGTTGATTGTGTGACAAAAACTGAATCATCTGTTCCGTCACTATTAAAAGTTGTCGAAGAAAGGTTGGATACTATTTCGGGAGGAGTAGTAGCATCAGAATCAAAAACAGATCTTCCTGTAATACGACTGTAAGAGTTAAGATCGCTATGAACAATTAAATCAATGTAGGGAGATGTTGTGTCTGTAACTGTAAGATCTCTTTCTAGTCTCGATGAATTATTAAAGTCGTCCTTAATTTCAAAATACACTTTGTAAGTTCCCCTTTTCCAAAAGCCGATATCAGGATTTTCAAGTGTATCAAAAATATCTAAATCTGAAGAGTGTGGGTCACTAAATTCTCCACCACTTAGGTATTCGATGTGTGCCGTCATTTGAGCAGATGTAATATCTGAGTCATAATTATCAGAGATATTTGTAATATTGTCATCGAAGCTTCCATCCTTGTAAACAGATCCCGCTTCAACGGTAAGAGAAGTTGAACCAACCAAATCGAAATCGGGAGGAGTGGTGTCTTCGATACGGATGATCAAATCAGTTGAGTCTGTTTTGTCCATGGCAGTTTCAGTTGTGTATCGAACAACTAACATTCGCCAACCTGGGTCTTCCTCTGGGTAAAAATTACCCTCCTCATCGACATAGTATTGTTTTGTCCCAGAATCGTAGAAATTGACTTTTGAAATATCAAATGTATCCGTGACATCTGTTTCATTACCTGTTGCATCGATTAAGTATTTAGAAATGGAATAACTTAGAGGCCTTATATCATCTGCATCATAATAAATTTGTGCAGTAACACTACTTGCAAGCACACCTTCTCCAGGAAGTTCACTTACAGTAACTCCAACCAAACCTCCTTGAACATGCCCTTTGGCAATAGGAATCGAACCAATTGAACCGCTCTGTACCCAAGGCGGAGAAATAGAGACATTAATTTGAGGTTCCTGATAGGGTGAAGATTCCAAGATTACGACTCGTTCTGCAAATCCCACATTACCTGCCTTATCAATCACCGAGTAGGTAATTTTATACTTGAGGGGTGATTGGGCAGCTTTCTCTTCATGGATTTCCTCAATAATACTCTCCATCGATGTTCCTTGAGGAAATGCATTTCCCCAATCGTCAGTACCATAAATAGATTCCTGTATGGTTACATTCCAGGCAAGGGTGGTGGACTCCCAATTTGTGGTGCCTCTAAGCAAATTATCGGTCGCAGTTGCTCCTAAGTCTGAATATGATGAAGGATTCTGCAAAGTGTTATTTAAATCGACATATTCCAAAGAATCACCGTTTAGTGTCACCACAGGGTCTTCATTATCTTCAACCAATACATACCTTGTAATTGGATCGGCACGGTTGCCTGAAGGGTCGGTGATTCCTTGGTAAGTCAGCTCATACAGTCCAGCGACTTCCATATTTACTGAACCAAATAAAAGTTCATCAGGAATAATCTTAGAATTGTTGGGTCCTTGCTCGATTCCAAGATGAGACTCCATTTCTGCCTGACTGTAGTAATTATCTAACAGGGTGACGCCCGGGTCTTGAAAGGTGGCGTCTAATTCACCTACCACTGTATGGACATTGACTGCATCTGTACCCGAACTAATTTGAACAATAGGTTCCAATCGATCGACAATCTTAACGGTAGGTTGTAGTTGAGACTGCACTGGTGAACCGTCTGGAAAATTTACCCCTCTAAGGGAAAAGTCTCTAACAGAAATCAAAAATGTTTCTTCAGCACCGAGAATAGAATAATTGACAATCTGGGAACCAGAGAGATCAACTTCTGAGGCAAGTGGTTCTCCGTTATAAAAGGAAGCAGTCACATAGGGATGGGTATTTGACTTTGATCTTTTAATTTCAAAAGGTCCATCGTCTGCCACAGGATAACTTGGTTGCCTTGATTGAACTTGCCAAAGGTAGACAGAGGAATTTTCAACTCCCAACCTTCCGGGAAAGAGAGCTATTGAAGGAGGGGTAGCAATAACCTCGACCTGCCTGATTGTGGTACTTGTGGAGTCGGCAAAATCTGAAACTGTGTAAGTGAGAGTGTAGGAACCTGGAACCTTTAAATTTGGGGGAGTAAGAAGAGTGGCAGAGTCTGCAATATTATCACCCAGAAAATCCACTGCAGTAACCCAGGGATCGATTTCTGCAAAGGGACGATCCGTCATTTCTACAATCATCGATGCATTACCTTCCAATCTCACACTGGGGTGGTCACCTTTGATTACTCGTAAAATATCTGCAATCACAGCATCTCCCTCAATGACGGCAGGCACAGAAGGTGTTTCCGTTTGAGGAATGGGTGCCTCTACGGTTGGGGCAAATTGTATACTTTCAAAGCTAAACTCAGAGGAACTTACTTCCGCACTTTCAATTTCAAAAAAGATTTCAGTAGCAATGGTTTGGATGAAATCAAAACTTGTAGGACTGCTTGGAGGAGAGGTAGAAAAATTTTCCGTACTTTCTTGCGAGGAATCTTCAACCGGTTCCCCCAAATCGTTTACCAAGTTTGGAAAGACCATTTGTAGTGTAGGCGGCACAAAGCCTAAAGTTAACGCATTACCATAGGTGGAAGAAAGATCAACAAGCTCACCTGCTTGACTCGCTACCGTTTCGCCAAGTCGATTGGTCCCAACTTGCAAAGACTGCCCAGAAACCAAATTTACAGGATTTCCGTTTGTGTCAGTAAAATCAATATCACCCGAAATTAAGTTAATACCGCCTGAGATATCTCCAGTCACTTCATTGCGCACTGCCATGAATTGAAACATTGTGCCCCGGATGCCAGCTGTGCCTAAAGGACTTGTCACTTTCATACTCGACCCTTTTTTTAACTTTGGGGCTTTGACCACAAGTTCTCCAAAATCTAAGTGGGCAGAAAGTTCTGATTGGGTAGGCTCTTCTTCCAACTTCCCTGGAGCAGGCAAGCCTTCCACACTACCCTCCAATTGTTTGTATTTGCGAAGATAAAAACGACTGCCAGGTTTAATAGTAAATAAAGCACCGTTGGAAAAAAGAAGAGCAATCTTTCCTGTTTTGCCAGTGGTAATTAATGATTGAGGGGATATTTTACTTCCAACATTTTGAGAACTGACCGTGGTCTTAAAGTCATCCACCATATTGTATGAGCTAACCTCCCCCTCAACTGAGGCAATGATTACTGCGGGTACAACTTTTTCACCGTGTACTTTTCCAATAACAAGAAAAACGCCAACGAAAAGGGTACAAATTCTAAATAATCCAAAAGATTGCTGAGGACTGGGATAGGGGCAGGAAAACATAGATTGCTTATTAATCTAAGCTAATCTAATCCCAAGCTTTACCGCAAGAGGTTTTTGGGAATAAAAAAAAGAGAAATTAACCCCCTATTTCTTCTTTGTAATAAGAAGGTGAAAGAAGAGTGGATTGATCTATGGATGAGGATGGTCGGATACGAATCATCCAGCCAGATTTGTAGGGGTCGGAGTTCACACTTTCTGGTGAGTCATTTAATTCTTCATTTACCTCAATGATTTCACCAGCAACGGGCATAAACAGATCGGATGCCGCTTTAACGGATTCGACCACCCCAAAAACTTCTTTTGAATCAAAGGTCTCACCAATTGAAGGAAGCTCCACAAAGGTAACATCGCCTAAACTGTCTTGTGCATGATCGGTGATGCCAACCACGCACTCATCTCCGTCGAGTCGGATCCATTCATGATCGGAAGTGTAAAAGAGTTCAACAGGTACATCGCTCATAGTACCAATCGAATGACTGAAAGATTTAATTTCATCAAGGCAAAAGAGCAGTTATCTTCTATTGTTTACCAATTATCGTTCCATTGGGTACGATACCATTCTTAGTCACAATTAATATCCCGTCTCGGACATAGACATTTTCACCTTCATCTACCCAACCTTCTTGCACTCCATTGGGGCTCAAAAATACATTCTCTCCAATTCTTGCATTTTTATCGATAATAGAATCCTGAATATGTGCACCATTTGCTACTCCTAATTCAGGCTTATCGCTTTGGGCATGATCGTCGTAGTAATCTGCCCCCATCATCACCACGCTTTCCAATTTACAACCCTGACCAATGATCGATCTTTCTGCGAGCACACATCGATTGAGAGCGGATTCGCCAATCATACTTCCAGATGCAATCGTTGTGCGGGTTACGGAACACTTACCCAGTTTGGCCGTGGGAAGAATGTCTGGGCGATTATAAATTGGATGCTCTCCCTCGTAAAAATCAAAAGCGGGCACTTCATCGGTTAGTTGAAGATTGGCATCAAAGAAGGCTCGAACGGTTCCGATGTCCTCCCAATAATCATCAAAAATATGGCAACGGATGTCTTTTTCTCCGACCAAAGATGGAATAATTTCCTTACCAAAGTCAGTAGCACTCCCCCTAAGCGCTTCTTCCATGGCTGGTGCGTTAAACACATAAATCCCCATCGATGCCAGGCAGCGGTCTGGCTCTCCCCCACCCTCTTTTAATTCAGGGGGAACTAATCGGGCAATTACCTCCGGATCCGTAGGTTTCTCAACAAAATCCACAATCTTGGAGTCTTCCCCAACCCGAAGTAAGCCCAATCCCGATGCCTCGCTGGTAGGCACAGGTTTGGCAGCAACCGTTACATCTGCACCTCGTTCCAAGTGCTCCTCAACCATTTTGGAAAAATCCATTCTGTAAAGTTGGTCACCAGAAAGGATCACAAAAACATCTTCTGGTTTTGCATGAAAGTGAATCATGTTTCTCCGCACGGCATCTGCTGTTCCTTGATACCAGTCGTCTCCGTGTTCAGTTTGTTCAGCTGAAAGGATTTCAACATACCCTCGACCAAAGCGATCGAAACGGTATGCATCTGCAACATGCCTGTGCAATGATTCAGTATTGAACTGGCTCAACAGATAAATTTTATTGTATCCGGAATTAATACAATTGCTGATTGGGATATCAACCAATCGGTACTTCCCACCAAGCGGTACAGCCGGTTTGCACCGCAACTTAGTGAGTGGATAAAGACGAGTACCCCTGCCTCCCCCCATAATCACGCAGTGTACATTGAACGACTGAGAACTTGGCTTTTTATTTTTCATAATTGGGCTGCGGTTTTATTCGGGCTCGCATTTGCGAAAGGAATGTTTACGAATTTATATGTGGAAATCGAATACAACATTACGGCAAACACAAAAATCGCATTTCGCTTTTTTTTACAAATTGATCCGCAAAATCTTACAAGTTTGTCGCTTTCTTTAAAATGAATCATTCCACTTCGGCACCCAATTTCGAACCCAGTTTATCTGAGTTCTTGGAGGAAGTGAACGACTACGATCTTATTGCCATACAAGCCGAGTTTAGCTGCGATACGGAAACCCCCCTTTCTGCCTACTCCAAATTATCAGACCAGAAGCCAGCATTCCTCTTTGAATCGGTTGTTGGTGGTGAACAAGTTAGCCGTTTTTCTTTTGTTGGTTTCGGTCCCAGGAAAGTAATTTCTTGCGATCAAAAGCAATGCTTTATCACCGAAACCGGCCTGCCCGATATCTCTTTCCCCACTCCTGAGGATCCTCTTTCATTAGTTGAAAAAGAAATGACTGGATTTCGCTACCGTAGTCGCCTAAGAGATGGACGGTTTTCTGGAGGAGCGGTGGGCTATCTTTCTTATGAGTATGCAAGATGTGTAGAAAAAACTGTACCTCTACCCGAGAAAGACGAACTTGGGCTCCCACTACTCTACTTCATGATTACTGATATGGTATTGGTTTTTGATCATGCCCGCCAAACCTTGTCTATCATCGCAAATGTTTCCTCCAAAGACGACCCAACCCAAGCTTACAAAAACGCTTGCTCAAGAATCTCCAAAACTTACGAACAGCTATTATCTCCTTCAAGCCTCGCTCCTGTGGCCTTGTCTGAAATAACCAATATCCCGCAACCTGATGGCAATCTTTCCAAAGACGAGTTTGAAGAGCGTGTAGAAAAAGTGAAGGAATATGTCAAAGCCGGGGATGTTATTCAAACCGTGCTTTCTCAACGATTCAAAATCCCATATTCGGGAACTTCAACAGATTTATACCGAGCTATCCGGGCAATCAATCCTTCCCCCTACATGTTCCTTTTAGAGGGGAATGACTTTTCAATAGTTGGAGCATCTCCCGAAGTTCATGTTCGCCTGCAAGGCGATGAGGTATTAATTCGCCCAATTGCCGGAACAAGAAAACGTGGATCAACAAAAGATGAGGACGATGAACTGGAAAAAGATTTACTTGCTGATGAGAAAGAAAAGGCAGAACACTTGATGCTAGTTGATTTAGCAAGAAATGATATCGGTAGAGTTTGCAAAATTGGCACCGTGAAAGCAGCAGAATTCATGACCATTGAGAGGTACTCCCATGTAATGCACATTGTATCTCAGGTGGTTGGGAAATTAGAAAACAACCAAAATGCGTACGATTTGATGAGAGCCACTTTCCCTGCAGGTACCGTGAGTGGAGCTCCCAAGGTACGAGCCATGCAAATTATTGCCGAACAGGAAGAACTTCAAAGGAATGCCTATGCAGGTGCTCTCGGATATTTTGGATTTGATGGAAATCATGACTCCTGTATCGCTATTCGGACAGCTATGCTGACAAACAAAAACATTCATTTACAAGCTGGAGCTGGAATCGTGGCAGATTCCATTCCTGAAAATGAATATCTAGAAACAATTAACAAGGCTCAGGGTATGCTCAAAGCGATTGAATTAGCTGAACGCTTTGCTCAATCAAATCGTCAAACTAGCTAAATTCATGTCATCTTCTCCCGAACAAAGCTCCTTGGATATTTACATGAAACAAATATCCGGGATTGATCTGCTTACAGTCCAAGATGAAATCGATTTGGCAAAAAAGATTGAACATGGAGACGAAGAAGCCCGCAATACCATGATCACGGCCAATCTTAGATTAGTGGTCAAAATAGCTCAGGAATATTCTAATCTTGGACTTTCAGTGCTAGACTTAATCAATGAGGGAAATATGGGGTTAATGAAAGCGGTTGAACGATTTGACCCATCCAAGGGGGGGAAACTTAGTACCTACGCCTCGTGGTGGATCAAACAAGCCATTAAGCGTGCTCTCGCCAACCAGAGTAAGACTATTCGCTTGCCTGTGCACATGGTTGACCGAGTGACTCAAATTCGAAGAACCACTGCAGAACTTTCGGAAAAATTGGGAAGAGATCCTACGGATGAAGAATTGGCCGAGGCGGTAAGCCTTCCATCTGTTAAAGTTTCACACTTACGAAATGTAAGTAAAAGACCCGCTTCTCTAGACTCACCTATCAATGATGATGATGGTTCTACTTTGGGAGAAGTTGTACCTGACGAGAAATCGGTTACTCCTCTTGAATCCCTTCAATCAAAAAGTTTGGTTGGGGATGTCAATAAAGTCCTATCTATGCTTGAACCTAGAGAGGCTGATATTATTCGTCTACGATTTGGGCTAGATGGAAGAGATCCGCTTACACTTGAAGAAGTGGGAGAGCAAATTGGCATAACCCGCGAGAGGGTTCGGCAACTTCAGGAACAATCTCTAAGAGATTTACGCAAGAAAATGGCCAAGTTTGAAAAGCAAAGAACGATTGAAGAGGTTGAACATGAAAGACAACAAGCTGAAAGAGCAAAAATCTTAAAAGATCTTCTTAATAAAGGTAATACTCAGAACTCTAAAGTAACACCAGCTACCTGATTACTGCCTTCAATTATCTAAAGCAGTTCTAGACCGCAGAGCATATCCTGCTTAGTAAAGATCAAAAAGAATCCCCGAACGGAATAATCCGATCGGGGATTCTTAAAGTAAGAATTACCAAGTAATTATTCTTGTGAATCTGCAGTTGCTTCGTCCAGAAGGTCTCCAAGTGATGTAGTCAGGTCATCACCTGACTCATCGTATGCAGCAACTTCTTTGGCCAATGCATCCTCATCGTAATCAGCAGCTTTAATACTTAGTCCGATTCGGCGCTCATCTTTATCAATTTTGATTACACGAGCTTTAACTTCGTCACCCTCCTTGAGATGATCTTTTACTTTCTCAATTCGCTCCTCGCTGATTTGGCTAATGTGTACTAACCCGTCGATATCATGATCGAGTTCAATAAAGGCACCGTAACCAGCAACCCGAGCAACCTTACCAGATACCACATCTCCCATACGGAACAAGCGGTCGATACCTTCCCAAGGATCGTCAGTAAGCTGCTTCATTCCAAGAGAAATTCTTTGGTTATCAATGTCGACCTCGATAACAATCGCATCAACCTCATCACCCTTCTTTACCATTTCGCTAGGATGATTGATTTTGCGTGTCCAACTCATGTCTGAAACATGAACCATACCATCAATCCCTTCCTCAAGCTCAAGGAATGCACCATAGGAAGTAAGGTTACGTATTTTCCCTCGAACACGGGCACCTGGAGGATAGTTATGAGTAGCCATATCCCATGGATTGACATCGAGTTGGCGGATACCAAGAGATATTTTCTGATCCTCTTTTTGTATGCCAAGAACAACTGCATCCACCTCATCTCCGACATTGAGAACTTCACTTGGTTTTGTGATGCGCTTTGTCCAAGACATCTCGGTCACATGAACAAGACCCTCGACACCCTCTTCGAGTTCAATAAAGGCACCGTAGGGAACTAAGTTTACCACTTTACCACGTACCTTAGCGTTAATTGGAAACTTGTTTTCAATTTCTTCCCATGGGTTGGATGAAAGTTGTTTCAAACCAAGAGACACACGTTCGCGCTTTTGGTCCACTTCGATGATGCACACCGTTATTTCCTCGCCAGTCTTCACCATTTCGCTTGGGTGAGAAATACGACCCCAACTCATGTCGGTGATGTGTAGCAAGCCGTCTAAACCATCCAAGTCGATGAATGCACCATAATCGGTAATATTTTTAACCATTCCACGGCGAGTTTCACCAGGTTTAATTCCAGTAAGAATTTCGCGCTTCTTGTCTTGGCGGCGTTCTTCAATCAATTCACGACGGGAAACCACGATATTTTTACGCTCGCGATTTATTTTAACGACTTTGAAATCAAAAGTCTGTCCAACAAACTGATCCAAATTCTTAGGGGCTTGTATATCTACTTGAGAAGATGGCAAAAAAGCATCCACACCTATATTAACAACCAAGCCGCCTTTAACCTTAGAGCGTACACGACCAGTAATAACTGATCCTTCTTCACAGGTATTGACTATTTTTTCCCAATTTTTCTTTTGCTCGGCTTTATCGAAAGAAAGTTGCGGATTACCATCGCGGTCTTCAAGTCTTTCGAGAAAAACCTCAATATCGGAACCGATCTCCAGTTCACTAAGGTCTAAAAATTCGTGTGCAGGAATGGCTCCTTCAGCTTTGCCACCAAAATCAATCACCACTTCTGTGGGACGAATTTCCATGACGGTACCGGAAATTACGGAACCTTCCTTAAGTTGTTCAATTTTGCTCTCTGCGAGCAATTCTTCCATGACGGTACTCATGATGTTGTTTGGTATGTTATTCTTGCCAAGCAGAAGGGATGCATAAAATCGCGGGTTACAAAATTGCGAGCAATTCCCAACTGATGGGTTGAGGGTTTACAAAAGTGAGTGAAAAAGAACGAAGGATTAAAAATGCAGGAATCTCGGTTCTCCGGCAAGGAGAAAAGATCGTGGTGCAAACAAAGAAAGCCTAAGGCACCACCTTATTGAGCGGGTATTCGACAATCCCCTCCGCTCCCATGGCTTTGAGTGCAGGGATCAAATCACGGGATACCTTCTTTTCAATCACAGTTTCCAGGGCTACCCAACTATCATCCGCAAGGGATGAAACGGTAGGGTTTCGCAGGGCAGGCATTTGTTTGAGTGCATCTGCCAGTTTAGATCTTTCCAAATTTAATTTCAGTCCGACCTTTCCGTCAGCTTGCAAAGCCGCATCCAACATCAAGGAAATACTCTCGACCTTGGCCCGTTTCTCTAAATTCGCCCAGGCTTCCTTATTGGCGATAAGAACGGTGTTGGTTTCCATTAAAACATCCACAATCCGAAGCTTGTTGGCACGCAGAGAACTGCCGGTCTCGGTAAGATCCACAATGGCATCCACCAATTCCGGTACTTTCACCTCAGTCGCACCCCAGGAAAACTCCACCTCAGCTTCCACACCATGGGAAGCCAGAAAATCTTTGGTCACCTGGACCAACTCGGTGGCAACTTTTTTACCCTGCAAATCTTTAACAGATTTAATCTCAGATGCCTCAGGCACCGCCAGTACCCATTTGGAAATTCGGTTCGATGCCCGGCTGTAAACCAAATCGGTCACCACTTCCACATCCGACCCATTTTCCTTCACCCAGTCCCGACCAGTTAATCCACAATCGAAAAAGCCATCCTCCACATATCGACTCATTTCCTGAGCCCGAACAAAGCGGCCATCTATTTCCGGATCGTCCCAGCTAGGTGTGTAAGAGCGGGAACCCTTGGTGATATTAAATCCTGCACGGGAGAACAATTTTAGAGTGGCATCCTCCAAGCTTCCTTTTGGCAGTCCAAAACTAAGTAAAGTGGTCATTTGGTTTCATTAATATCAAAGAGGCTCACCGGGGAAAAGCCTCTTTTACCCTCAAAGAAAGGAAGTTTGCTTTTCCTTCAGGAATATCTCTTTTGTGCCTCTCCCCAGGACTTGGTCATTTCCATGGCCGAAAATATTTCCTCCAACTTATCCATAGCAACGGAACTTGGCGAAGTCTCGGAAAACTCCGCATCCGAAATCAATTGGATCAACTCTAAGTTTCTTCTTAAATCTTCCCTGTGCTCATATACAATGCTGCAAAAGCGCTTGGGCGTAAGTCTACCCGCATTGGTGATCAAGTTTTCCATGTCCCCAAACTCTTTAATCCATTTAACCGCCGTTTTAGGACCAACACCAGAAAGCCCAGGGATATTATCGGATTGGTCACCAATGATCGATAAGTAATCAAGTATCAAGCTTGGAGGAACCCCAAATTTTTCTTCCACCCCATGCTCATCTAATGTACGCCAGCCAACCCTTGGGTTGGCCGTGGGTGGTGGGAGCAACTGCTTCACCCCGGGAGAAACTAATTGGGCAAGGTCTT
>JAYNZN010000056.1:0-6730 GCA_038103695.1 Opitutales bacterium | reverse complement strand
GGGATGTAAAAAAACGGATTGCTGGGATGATGAGATAAAGAGACAGGAAGACGGCTGAGGCAAGGTAGAAGGAACCTGGTTGGGATTGGCCAAGCTCAAGGAAATAGGGACAGAACACAAATACGGTGAGCAAAAAGGAATATAGCAAACTTTTACGGGCTAAAGCACGACCATCTGGATCCCCCAACTGATGGAGCTTGAACCCGCCCTTGGAATAATCGTCACGAAAATTCCATGCAATCGCCATGAAATGAGGGAGCTGCCAGGTAAAAAGAATGCCAAATAAAATCCACCCATAGATGGTGGGAGCTCCTTCGGCAGCGACCCACCCAATCAATGGAGGCAGGGCACCAGAGATGGCACCAACTTCGGTGGCATAGGGACTCCACTTTTTCATGGGAGTGTATAAGACTAAATAAACTACTAGGGTTGCAAGGGTGAGGATGGTTGCCCATGGGTTGGTCCCCGACCATAAAATGTAAAGACCAAGAGAGGAAAGAATAATGCCAAAAACGACAGCAAACTGAGGGCTGACCAGCCCGGCAGGGAGCGGACGCGTGGAGGTTCTTGCCATTTGGGCATCTTCAGACCGTTCCATCCATTGGTTGAGAGCAGCAGCCCCGGCGGCGGCAAGGGCTGTGCCAAGGGTCAGTGAGATAAAAATAGACCAATCAGACTGGAGGGGTTCCCGGACAAGGTAGCCAAGAGATGCGGTAAAAACAGATAACAAACTAAGTCGAGGTTTGGTGAGTTCGTACATCCCATGCACAGAGAAGCCCGGCGTACTTGAAAGCGAGCCGGGGTGGGGCTTTACGGGTATGGGTTTTCCTAGACTCACGTCAGTAGAATTTCTAATAAATCGATTATGAATAGGCAAACAAAAGCAAGCAAGGTGATAGAATATTAATCTCTCAATGAAAGTTGAGCTAATAATTCAATATAGTTGAATTAACATGAGTGCCCGAATTTCTTACACAAAACCTAGGCAAAGAATGGCTCTATTTTGGAATGAAATTGCTTGGGGGATCCTTGTGCAATAGGAAATTGCTGTGAATATGTACAAATTGAGTGTTTACCTGATCCCATTATTTTTCTCATCTTGCGATTTTCCTGTGAGAAAAAATCTCGATGATTTGCTTCCTCAAAATCAAATCAGAGCAAGAGTTTTAGTTGTGGATACAAACTCAAGTATGGTTAGGGCTGAAGTTTTGGCATGTGGAGAGTTTTTGAGTAAAAAGTGGGGTGGCTTTTCTGGCTTTGAAAAGGATTTTGCGGTGCAACCGGGTGCTTTAAATTTACTTTCTCACACAAATGTGTTTCGAGCTTCTGCCCGAGAAACATTTACCCCTGCAAAAGGGGAAGGATTCTTATTGACTGGTGTTTGGCCTGATGATCGAGCAGAGCGAATTCGGGTAAATAATGTCAACAGACTGCTTAGGAGGGATACTCTGAGCATGGGAGATAGCATGATTCGATCAGTAGGTGATACGCTACCACCCTTTGCCCTCTATGACCAGGATGGAAGAATCATCACAACCGACTATTTCGATGGCTCGGTGACAGTTTTAAATTTTATATTTACCAGATGCTCCATACCCGAAATGTGCCCTGCTTCTACAATGAGGATGAAAAAACTTCAAACTCTAGCAAAAAAAACAAAAGTGCCTTTTGTCCGTTTCCTTTCCATAACTTTAGACCCTGAGTTTGATACTCCAGGGGTTCTTAAATCTTACGCCAGAGCCTACAGTTTGGACGAGGGTAACTTCCGTTTGGGAACGGCCAATAAAGCTGTCATTGATGACCTGACCCGCCAGTTTGGTATTTTCCGCAAGAATGTGGAGGATTTACCTTTGGACCACACCATGAGAACAATGATAATAAATTCCAAAAGACAAATCATTTATCAATTCCCTGGCAGCCAATGGTCCGTGGAAGATTTCTTGTCTCGTTTGCCAGAAGGGATTGAGGGGGAATCTGTACAATGAACCCTTTTTTATCCAATAAATTTGCTCCTGTTTTATTAACGATCCCTTTTGTTCTAATTTATTTTTTGGTTCGTTCTTTGCCCGTCGAACAGTGTGACTTTCTGCATGAAGAAACATACAACCTCGATGGTGAATTAGATTATTGCGGACCTGGCGAAGAAGGGTTTGTTGACCTCTCCATTCGCCGTTGGCCAATGAGCCTAGAGTTTCGCCCGCTTGATCCCTTAGAGGTTGGCAAACCTTGTCGGTTTGAGATGAATATCAAACAGGCAGATGGTTCCCCTTTAGGCAAAGAAGATGTGGCCCTCAGCCACACCCAGAGAATTCATCTGTTGGCGATTGATCCAACCATGGATGATTACCAACATCTTCATCCACAGCCCGACCCCTTATTTACTGGCATTTGGCGTTTTACACTGACACCGAGTAAACCAGGTAAATACCGGGTGTATTTAGACTTAATCCCACTACGTAGCCCTCGGAGAGTCTTGCTTGGGTCGGCCTTTACTGTGCCTGGCGATCATAAGAGTCGCCCTCGTGGAGATTCTTCCTTAAGTTTACAGCAAAAAGACCGCACATTCCTAATCGATGTATCGGTTGCAGAGGAGGGGCGTAATGAATGGTTGCTGAAATTTTCAGCCCTCGATAAGGACGGCAAGAACTTAGAACTGAAACCTGTGATGGGTGCGTTTGCTCACTTGGTCGCATTTGAACCGAGTATTGACGGGTTTGCTCACTTGCACCCTCTCGAGTACGAACCTCCCAAATCTTTGGATGACACAAAAAAGGGACCGCTCACTTTTAGTTTTAAATCCCCCGCACCCGGAAACTATCGTTTGTGGGCACAAATCAAAGTGGGCGAGGATGAAGAGGAGAGTTTTCTCCCCTTTGATTTACAAATCTGATCCTCTTTTCTTTATTCGGACCTAAGCCACCTGCGGAGAAGAAAATCCTTATTATCATCCAATACTTCATGTGGGATAAATTCATCCTTGTATGGAGGGAAAAAGGCATCTCCGTCAGGGATTTTCTGCCTGACCTCACTGATGTAGAGCTCATGACAGAGGGGCAAGGCCATAGAGTAGATTTCGCCCCCACCGATTACAAATAAATTCTGGGATGGATCAAGTGCTTGCTTTACCTCTGCCATCGATCTGAAAACAGACATACCATCCTCTGGGCTTGCATGACGGCTCAGTACCCAGTTTTTTCTGCCTGGTAATGCACCAGGGAGTGAATCCCAAGTCTTTCTGCCCATTAATATAGTATGCCCCAGAGTTATCTTCTTAAACCACTTAAGGTCACCAGGAAGCCGCCATGGGAGATCCCCCCCGCGTCCAATCACACCGTTTTCGGCAACTGCTACAATTGCTTTGTAAGGGTAAGAGGAATTCATACAGCTATGGGAGCTTTGATTGCAGGGTGGGGGTGGTAATCCACCAGTTCAAAATCCTCAAATTTAAAGTCTGTGATTTCTTTTTGTTCGCCATGGATGATCATTTTGGGCTTGGCATGTGGAGTTCTTGAAAGCTGCAGGTTGGCTTGTTCAAGGTGATTGGAATACAGATGAAGATCGCCAAAAGTATGAACAAATTCATGAGCCTCAAGATTACAAATCTTGGCAATCATCATGGTAAGCAGAGCATAGGAAGCGATATTGAATGGCACTCCCAGAAACAGATCGGCACTGCGTTGATATAGCTGGCAGCTTAATTTCCCATCTGCCACATAAAACTGAAAAAGGGCATGGCAGGGGGGCAAGGCCATTAGGTGCAATTCTCCGGGATTCCACGCACAAACCAAGTGTCTCCGGCTGTCAGGGTTTTCCCGAATGGAACGAATGACTTCATCAATTTGGTTTACAGAGCCACTGCCATCAGGCTTTTGCCAGTCAGTCCATTGGGCACCATAGACCCTGCCCAGATCACCATTTTTATCCGCCCACTCATCCCAAATTGATACTTTATGTTGCTTTAGGTATCCGACATTTGTATCTCCTTTGAGGAACCACAATAATTCATAAATTATAGATCTAAGGTGAAGTTTTTTGGTTGTAAGAATGGGAAAACCATCATGAAGAGAAAACCTAGCCTGTTCTCCAAAAACAGACCAGGTACCTGTGCCTGTTCGGTCGTCGCGATATAAACCATTTTCGATTACATGTTCGAGAAGTGAAAGATATGTCTTCATTTGCCTAGGGGATCATACTTGAATGTGAATGGATAGGAAGGTATGATTTTATTTATGAGACAGCTTAAGAAGTCGAGGCTATCCTGTTTGATTGGTTCATTAATCCTTGTTTGGAACACATGTCTGATTGGACAACAAAAAGCCAATGACTTTACTAAGCGCGTTGGGGTTATAGATGGAAAATTAAGTGGAATGAGTGGTCGTTCTGCCAAGCTAAGTCGGATTAATCCATCGACGGCTAGGCGTATTTCTGTGGAAGAATGGCCATCTCATTTCTCTCCTTTTGGTGGTAAACGATTTCCTATGGGAAAAGCAAAAATATGGGGGAGTGAACGGATTAAATCTACTAAGATCGAGATAAAGACTCCTTTAAATAGCCAAGTCGCTGATGAAAATGTTAAGCGTGTGACCAATCCTAATCTCAATAAACAGGCTCCTTCATCAAATTCTGTAGAATTTCGGGACGCATACTACTCTAGGTTGGACGACCGAGTAGATGAGTGGATGGAAAAGGTAAACAATATGTCATTAAGGGATGTGAATCGGTTTCAATTTAGAAGAGATCGTCCTAGTAAACCAGGTTTTCCTGTTCAGCGTGCTGGTGCCTCTTTGTCCGGCAGTTCATCTGCGAGTGCTCCTCTAATTCAAAGTGGTGTTGAACCTAGGCAAGGAAAGTCAGCACATGCTGGAAGTGAATCATACTGGATGGGTCCGAAGCGCACTAAGTCATCCTCCAGTGTGGATAGACCTACACATTCTAATAATCCTGATTCTCGTACTGTAAATTCAGTGAAGCCAAGAAAAAATTTCAAAACATCTCCCAAGCCGATCCTTGGTCCTAAAACCATTCGAGTAGAAGTGGGGACTTCAGATTGATTCACGCTTGCCACGACTTCTCTAATCATTACGATTCTCTCTTTGAATTTAAATTACGGACGGCTAGCTCAGTTGGTTAGAGCGACTGGTTTACACCCAGTAGGTCACAGGTTCGAATCCTGTGCCGTCCACCATACCACTCCCCTCTAAACTCCCATGCGCCACATCATTTCCGTATTAGTTGAAAATAAGTTCGGTGTGCTAGCTCGAATAGCTGGTCTTTTCAGTGGGCGAGGTTTTAATATCGACACCCTAAATGTTGCTCCAACCCATACAGATGGTCGTTCCCGAATTACTGCCACACTCAATGGGGATGAAAAAGCCCTTGATCAGTGTATCAAACAATTGGACAAGCTGATCGATGTAATTTCTGTTGAGAACTACCATGGTAATGAAGCCGTAGGGAGAGAGCTCGTACTCCTTAAAGTAGATGCTGATTCAAAAACCCGTTCTGATGTCACTCAAATATGTGATGTTTTCAGGGGAAAAATTATTGATGTTGCTCCTTCCAGCCTGATTATTGAAGCAACCGGGAATGAGAATAAGATTAAAGCATTCTTAAGTTTGCTCTCCCCATTTGGGGTCTCTGAACTTGCCCGAACGGGTGTGGTCTCCCTCAGAAGAGGGATGTATGAAAATTAATTTACGAAATCGAAAAACCTAGTAAACCCAAAATAGCATAATGCCTGCTAAAGTATACACTCACAAAGAGGCCAAAATAACACCTCTTAAAAAGAAAACGCTTGCCGTTATTGGTTACGGCTCACAAGGCCATGCCCATGCCCTCAATTTGAAAGAAAGTGGGTTGAATGTGATCATTGGCCTGTACAAGGGTAGTAAGTCTATTCGAGTGGCAAAACGTCATGGTTTCGAAGTTTTTGAGGTGGCTGAAGCAGTCCAAAAAGCAGATGTGATCATGATTGGCGTACCCGACATGAAGCAAGCTGAGGTGTATGAAAATGAAATCAAACCCAACTTATCAAAAGGTAAAACCCTCTTGTTTACACATGGTTTTGCGATTCATTTTGGCCTGATTAAACCACCGCGTGGGGTAAGTGTCATTATGGTTGCACCAAAGGGGCCGGGGCATTTAGTTCGATCTCAATTCAAGGAGGGTAAAGGCGTACCTGCACTTTTTGCTGTCCTCAAAGGATCTTCCAAAGATTCCAAGAAAATTGCCCTTGCATGGGCTGCTGGAGTAGGCGGAGCAAAGGCTGGTATACTAGAAACCACCTTCAAGGAAGAAACAGAGACCGATTTATTTGGGGAGCAAGCAGTACTTTGCGGAGGTGCTTCAGCTCTTGTCCAAGCGGGTTTTGAAACCCTTGTAGAAGCAGGTTATGCACCCGAGATGGCATACTTTGAGTGCTTACACGAACTTAAGCTTATCGTAGACCTTATGATCGAATCTGGTATTGCCGGGATGAGGTTTTCCATCTCTGAAACAGCAAAATATGGAGATATTACCCGTGGACCTAGAGTGGTGAATGCCAATGTAAAAAAATCGATGAAATCCATCCTCAAGGAAATCCAAAGTGGTAAATTTGCCAAAGAGTGGATCAAAGAACACCAAGCCGGTCTTCCAAACTATAACAAATTGCTTGAAGAAGGTGAGAATCACCCAATTGAGGTAACTGGAAGAAGTTTACGTGCGGTTATGCCTTGGATACCCAAGAAGA
>JAYNZN010000015.1:20024-32094 GCA_038103695.1 Opitutales bacterium | reverse complement strand
CAGTGACCGTTTCATCGGTTCATTCCCTAACCGCCTTAAAGCGGTCGATTAAGTCCTTGAAATCAGGCACTCCTTTGTGCTTGTTTGCCGAGGGCGGTATCTCAAGGCTTGGTGTGACCCTGCCGTTTAAAAGAGGCCCTATTTTGTTGGCCAAGCAAAGCAATGTGCCAATTGTTCCTGTTCATCTCGATGAAGTATGGGGATCGATCTTCAGTAATCAAGGAGGCCGTTTTTTTAAAAAGTTTCCCAGAAAGTTTCCCTATTCTATGACCGTAAGGAGTGGGCCGCTGATTCGTCCAGATACTGCTACTCCAGAGTCGGTGAGGCGGGCAGTGATGGACCTTGGACAAATTTCCTTTCAAGAGCGATTAATGCCAACAGGCCAAGCATGCAGGGCTTTACGTAGGCAGATCTTTCGGTCCGCACAAGGAATTCTTTTTAAAAGCTTAGATGGATTTATTGTGGAGAGAGGTACTTTTTTATCTGCGGTCGAGGACGGAGGTGCCGGGTTGCCTGAACCTTATAATGCGTGGGCAATAGGGGTAAAAAAAGTTTTAGAAGGAGGAAGCGAGGGCTTTTGCCTGCCCTGGGTAAACTGGGTCCGCCTAAACGAAACAAACTTATTGGACCATGCCAACCTGGAGGTTGCAGTTGCAGGCAAAGTGTGGAATGAACAGTGGTTCCCTTGGTTTCCTTTGCTGGCACATTGTTGTTTGGAGCAGACAAGCAAACAGGGGTGGGTGAAGCAAAAGGGCGGAGAAGTCCCCCTACCTTGTCACCTGGTAAGTGGATATGCGAGTGGGCAAAATGGATTGGTTTCGTTGCAATTGCCAAATGAGCAATATGGGTCCGATCAACAGCTTGGCCAAAAAGAAAATACTTTGGGTCGGCTCCTGCCGGGTTACTCATACCATATGGAAGAGGGGACATTTCTACTCGATGGAGTGGGGAAGCCAGAGGTATTAGGGGGAGTAGCCAAAATGGACGAGGAAGGCTTTTTGCTTTGCGAGTGAGACGAGTTCCATGCTTTTCCTGCAATCCTAGTTGTGATAAGGTACGCCATTTAAATTGATCATGCCTGCATTCCTCGAAGAGTCCTTTCTTTTTCAAAAATCTTTATCAAAATTAGATGAGCGCCCAATTTTGGTTCTTGGGCATAAACGCCCAGATGGAGATTGTGTAGGTTCTCAGGTTGCCTTGACCCGCATACTAATTTCTCTTGGAAAAGAGGCTAAGGCGGTAAATCAGGATCCGATCCCGAGAACCTTATCTAAATTTGTTGGAGATACCCCCTTTATTGTACCTGCAGAAGTCCCAGAGGATGACTATCAGGTAATCACTGTCGATTGTGCCGATCACGCTAGGGTAGGAGAAAATTTGTGCAATCGCTTCCCACAGGTGCATCTCAACATCGATCACCATGTCTCCAATACCAAGTATGGGAATGAAAACTTCATCTTACCTGATGCTGCGGCTACAGGTGAAATTTTGGCCAAGTTCTTTTTTGATTCCGGATATGAGGTGGATTTGATCACAGCTGAAGCTCTTTATTTAGGCATCTGTACGGATACAGGACAGTTTTGCTATTCGGCAACGAATGCCGCAGTATTTGAAGTCTGCCGCATGCTTTGCGAAGCTGGGGCTAACCCATCTGCAATTGCACAGGAACTCTATGAGAAGGAAAAGCCTGGGCGCATCCAACTACTCCAACGTTTTCTAGCTAGCTTTCGTATGGAATTTGATCATTCAGTTTGTATCGGTTCGATCAAGGGGCAGGATTACGAAGAGACGGGAACTAAACCAGAAGACGCCGAAAACTTTGTCGACTATTCTAGATCTATTGATGGCGTAAAAATAGGAGTTTTGATTGAAGAGAGGTCAGAGAAGATTAAGGGAAGCTTTCGGGCAAAAGATGAATCATTACGAGTAGATATTCTGGCTAAAGAATTTAATGGAGGAGGTCATGCCTGTGCGGCAGGTTTTAATGTGGGCAGCACAATTGAGCAATTCTACCCAATTCTTGTTAAAGCCGTCGGTTGCCATTTACAGCAAGTTGAAAAAGGAAATCTCATATGAGCACAAGGCAGGATATTGAATTTGAGGGAATCCTCTTAGTTGACAAGCCCCAGGGCATCACATCTCACGATGTCGTGGACCGTTTGCGCCGAAAATTGAGAATGAAAAAAATTGGTCATGCGGGAACTCTTGATCCCCTAGCGACCGGACTTTTGATCATGCTTATTGGAAAAGCGACCAAAGTTTCTCAATTTCTGATAAGTCTAGACAAAGCATATGAGGGTACTTTTCTGCTTGGCATTGAGACAGATAGTCAGGATGCGGATGGTGAAGTCGTTGAAGAAAAACCTTTACCTGATGATCTAACCCAAGAAATGCTCATTCAAGAAATGAAGGGTTTTCTTGGCGATCAGTACCAAACACCTCCAATGTTTTCCGCTAAAAAGATTGATGGTGTTCCTCTTTACAAAATAGCCCGCAAAGGAAAGACCATAGAGCGAGAGCCCCGTTTCATCAGAATAAATGAGTTGAAACTTAAGGAATTTGAGGCTCCCCAGGGAAAGTTTTTTATGGATTGTAGTAAGGGAACCTATGTTCGAACTGTAGTCCATGACTTGGGGCAGCGAATTGGATGTGGTGCCCATTTAAAAAGTCTCAGGCGTACGAGAATTGACCAGTTTGAAATTTCGAATGCTCGTACTCTTGATGAAATTTACGAAATTCCGTTGGGGGAGTTGCAAAGTCATTTGATCCCAGTCAGTCAGGCAGTCCCTTCCCATGTTCTTTAAGATGGACCGAGTCTTTGACTCGATTGCTCATTTTGGGAGGGAGTGGCAAGAGGATGTTTGTCTTGCCTTAGGTATGTTTGATGGTGTGCATCGAGGGCATCAGGTTGTGCTCAATCATGCGGTCCAGGAAGCAGTCAGGTTTTCTGGAACAACTTCAGCCCTAACTTTCCCTAAGCACCCCGCATCATTGCTGCGACCAGGCAAGGAACCTCCACTGATTATGACGCCAAGGGAAAAAGCAGAGAAGTTGTTTTCCTTTGGACTGTCGTCGGTAATAATGCAGCCTTTTGATCAACAGCTCTCCGAAGTCCCTGCAGACCAGTTTATTGGCTTTTTAAAGAAAATGATTCCAGGACTTCGTTCCATGTGTGTCGGTAAAAATTTTCGTTTTGGAAAGAATCGGGCAGGGGATTCACAAAGCCTAATCGATCATGGATTGGCTGGTGGAATTAATGTTCAAGTCGCTGAATCCCTCATTTTGGATGATCTCCCGGTGAGTAGTTCCAGAATACGAGAGGCCTTATCCGTGGGAGATATTAAACGGGTGAACCAGATGCTTGGCAGAAATTATCAGGTAAGTGGAACCGTTATATCCGGAAAGGCACTTGGGCGAACCATTGGCTTTCCCACGCTTAATCTGTCTTGGTCACCTGAGGCAAAGCCCGCATACGGAGTTTATGCCGGATGGGCAGAGGAAATGAGTAGTGGGAACAGGATCCCAGCGATTGCAAATTATGGAATTAGACCTACCTTGGAAGAAGGAAATAAGTTGCCTTTATTGGAAATTCACTGCTTAGAAGAACCTAACCTTTTCCTCTGGAGGCACGGGACTTTGCTCTCTATGGAACTAAGCACAATGATCCGTCCGGAAAAAAAATTTGCCGATATTGAGGAGCTAAAGTCGCAAATCAAACGGGATTGTGATGAAGCACGAAAATTATTTACCCAAAATTTGTAAAGAGGGTGACCAACAGGTGGTACGTCCGCCCACTTGAGCACGAATTAAAGGAAGTTTCGATTTTGGGCAGGTGCCCCCATCCTTCCACCTTTGGTGAAATAACCAGGTGGCAGGCGGGTCTCCCCCGTGCTTCCCAACTGTTTTCATTGCACCGCGAACGACAGCTCTGACCTCGCGGTAAAGGTTTCTTTTTTGGGAATCATTCAATTGGGAAGATCGCGATTCCGGGTGGATGCATGCCCGCCAAAGCACTTCGTCTGCCATCCAGTTTCCCATACCAGGGAAATAACGCTGGTCAAGAAGCAGAGCTTTGAGCGGGCGTTTCTGATGGCGTAGCAGTGCAGTAGACAGAATGTCATACTTAAAGTCTTTGCTAAGCATAGAGGGCGGTCTTTTATCCCACCATGAAGGCGGTTCTTTTTCTAGATGAATCCGAAGTCGACCAAACTGCCTAGGATCCCGAAAAACGAGGCATTGCTTGGGCTGTCTCAAAACAAGGGCATCATGCTTTCTTGCCTGATATTCAGATTTTTCAATGAATAGCCAACCAGTCATACCAAGGTGCAGCCCCAGCCATACATCACGGGAAAAAGTAAAAAGCATCTGTTTGCCATGGGTCTGGGCGGACCTAATTCTTTTACCCTCAATCTCGCTAGAGTAGAGTGCTCGATTTTCTTCGCGGTAGACCCTGGACTTAGGGTGGGTGTAAACAGATGCTATTCGTTGGTTGATCCCTTTTTTCCATACTGTACATGCATAGGCTACTTCAGCTAGTTCAGGCATGGTATTATTAGGGGGAAATTGAGAGTAGTTGCTGCCTGATTTCTCGATCGATCTTTCGGTTAGTTCGAATTTCTAAAACCCGGATACCCTTTTCTTGGGGTTTCTCTGCCCATGATTTTATGCACTCTTCAGAACTGCATAAACGAAACTCTATGTCGTGCGCTTTGCAAAGTTCAGAAAAATTGCATGCTTGAGGGGTCGCAAAACATTTTTCAAATTCGGGTAATCCTCGGACCGAAAGATTTTCAAAAATGCCTCCTCCATCATTATTGATTAGAAAAACAGTAAGTGAGCCGTTGAGATTTTTCGCCGAAAGAAGGGCATGGGAGTCGTGAAGAAATGCAAGTTCTCCGGTTAATAAAAAAGTTGCAGATGCATTTCCATGGGCAATTCCAAATGCTGTGCCTAGGGTGCCATCAATCCCATTGACACCACGAGCACCGTAAAAAAACCGTTTATGATCACTTGGTTGCCAGAACCATTCAGCATCACGAATTGGCATGCTGTTGGCTATAAATAAATGACTTTGAGGTGGCAGGCTTTCAGATAAAATTCTGAGAATTTTGGGTTCCTTATCAAAGGAAATTGTTTCAAAAATTTGTTTAAATGAATTTTCAATCTTACTTTCGCCTAATTGCCATTTTTCCAACCAGCCTAATTCTACATTAGGATATTTGAGTCCCATAATATTTTTGAAACTAATGCTGAAAGCTTTGCTTTCACCAGAAAGTGGATCAACCCTGCGCCCGCTTGGCTCAATCACGATCCGCGTGGAATTATTTTGCTCAATCCATGCCCGTAAGGTTTTAGAGGTTGGAAGAGACCCAAGAATTAGAAATTGATCTGGGCAATTGGAGTTCTTGAAGGACTCACTACGAAGTAGATTCTCATACCTGAGTATACGGGATGGGTGTTCGTTTTCACGCAAAGGACTCAGGGAATCACAAAAGATAGGGATATTTTTAAACTCCCTCAATATATGGTCAGGGCAATCCAGTCCTGCCACGATAATCGGACGGGAACTAGTTTGTGCATACTGGGATATTTTTTCAGTCTGAGTAATTTCTTTTCGATCTGCTATACCGGTGGGTAAGGTGATTTTTTCAAAGTTTGGGAGCTTCGGCTCACTTCCTTTTAAAGGCCATAAAGGCTCCCGGAAAGGAACATTAATATGAACAGGTCCTGATGTTTGCGAAGTTGCATCTGCATAGGAACTGCTCAGGATATCCTGTAATTCTCTAATCTTCTCTATGGAAGAGTTAGGGGTTGGGAGGCAATGAAAAGATCGAACAAATTTCCCAAAGAGATTTAGCTGGTTGATTGTTTGGCCTGCTCCACATTCTTGCAGTTCAGATGGTCGATCTGCTGATAGGAGGATTAAAGGGATTCCAGAGTAATGTGCTTCCGTTACAGCGGGATACCAGTGGGTGGGGGCAGAACCGGAAGTACAAATGAGAACAGTGGGGAAACCTGTTCTCTTAGCCTGTCCAATGGCCATAAAGGAAGCGGTGCGTTCATCTAATACCGGAAGGCAATCAATTCTTTCCTCTCTTTCGCAACCAAGAACAAGGGGAGTCGATCGAGAACCCGGCGAAAAAAAGACCTGACGAACTCCCAGGTCGGCCAGCCCACGGCTAATGCAATGACCCCATAGAAAATTGGAATTCGCTACAGAATGAAGAACATCATTCATTTAGAAAGAGAGATTTGGATTTCCAGTGATGACTTCAAGCATCGCTTGTAATTTCCAATCAGTCTCGTTTTTTTCCAATTCTGGAACGGATCCTTTTACGATTCCAGCACCTGCATAGAGAGTTAGAGAATCAGGGAGTATTCGGCCACAGCGTATCGGGACGATAAATTCTGACCTTCCGCGTGAATCCATCCACCCAGCCACGCCTGAATACCAACCTCTTGGGGCTCCTTCAATCTCTGCGAGTTTGGAAAGAGCGAGTGATCTAGGAGACCCACCCATTGCTGGAGTGGGATGAAGGGCTTCAAGGACCTCGAATGGATGAAGGTCATCAGGAATTACTCCCTCCACAGGTGTTTTCACATGCTGTAAGTTGGCTAATCGTAAAAGACGAGGTGAGCCCTGTTTTATATCTGTGGTTCCAATTGAGGAAAGCCTACGACGGATACTTTCAATAACCAGTTGGTGTTCCCTGACTTCCTTTTCCCGCGCTAATAATGTTTCTCCCCAAAGAGCGTCCTTTCCTGCCGATGGACCGCGTGGTGCCGATCCAGCTAAAGCTTCAGTCTTAAGGTTATTTCCTCTAAGTCGTGCAAGCGTTTCAGGGCTCGCTCCAACCCATGTCCCATGTTGGGGTGCTGAAAGAGAAAAAGTATGACAATCAGGAAACCGATCCCGCAGGGCATGAGCAATTTGGAAGGGAGACAGACTGGAGTTTAAATCGAAAGTGAGTTGTCTTGCTAATACAATTTTAGAGACCCTGCCGCCTTGGATCGCTTCCAGTGCCTTGCGAACACCTGCTAAATAATCGTAATTTTCTTGGGATGATTCGAGGACAGTTTTATTGTTTAAGACTTGGGCGTTCGCCCCAAATTTCAATCCAATCATCTGGCCTAAACGAGTATCCAGTTTTTTTTGTAGTTCCTCGGGCTTTGATGTGGGTTTTATTTCGAGGTTCAGTATGGCGTAGTGTTCTCCCTTTTGATTAACGATCTGCCACTTGGGTAGAAAAATCTCTAGAGAGGAATTTGCCTTTTGACTTTTTTCCGCCTCAAAAGATGCGTTCAGAAAAAGTGTCGGTCCCGTACCAGCAAGAGGGTCATCACCCGCTTGTGCGATTGAGGAGAGAAACTCGGTTGCCCAAAGTTTTGCTTCCTGAAATCTTGTATTACCATGAAAATGTTTGCTGATTAAATTGTCTCCACAAGCAATGGAAAACTCATCTGTACATTTTTCAAAATAACAGTGTTGGGAATCTGGTCTATTTTCAGCTTCAAGAAGAGCCAGAGGGTCTGAGAAAGTTGTTTTGTAAGAGATACTAGCAAAGAAAGAATGACAACATATCTGAGATTGTTTTACAATAGCAGCAAGATACTCCTGTAAATCATCTCCGGGGACACAGCGAGAAGGGGGTCGGGTGGATGAAGGAAGCATCAAGAAGAGCCCTCTTTGTCTATATTCTTATCATGCACAGGGTCATATCCACCTGGATGCATGGGATTGCATTTGAAGATTCTACAAAGAGAACGCAATACAGCGGTGTGTAAAGGAAGTGAATTGAAACATTCTAGTGCATATTCAGAGCAGGTAGGATGAAAGCGACAACGGGCCATTGGACCCAAAATAAGTTGTTTAATAGGCGAAAAAAAACGATAAATCTTGATTGTAAAAAGGAATGGCAGAGCAATCCAATTTTTGGATCGAGAAAGTGTATGTTTCGAATCCACTGTTAAATATATTTTATCGAGAAAAGATTGGTCCGACAAATCGAGCAATGCTTTTGAGCAGTCCTCTAATTAGTGGGTGTGCGGGTCTTAGGTAGAGCCTTCGATGTAATCTCAGACATAATTTCTTGGACTGCATCAACAATCAATTTAGGGCCGTCGAGTTCTGGGTTACTTCTTGACCTAAGTGAAACATGTCCTTCCTCCGCTTCTCTTTTCCCTATAATCATCATGTGCGGAATTTTATCTGTTTCAGCTTTGCGAATTTTAGCACCTAGTTTGGCAGATTGAATATCGATCGATGCACGGATACCATTCGATTTAAGTTTCTTGAGGCAAGATTCTGCATATGGGATCAACTCGTCATTCATGGGGAGTAACCTAACCTGTTCTGGGGCGAGCCATGTTGGGAAGTTGCCTCCGAAATGCTCAATTAAAACTCCACAAAACCGCTCCATTGAACCAAAGGGCGCACGGTGTATCATGACTGGGCGATGGTCCTTATTATCCTTCCCGACATAGGAAAGATCAAACCGTTCAGGTAGATTATAATCTACCTGAACGGTTCCTAATTGCCATTCTCTTCCGATGACATCTTTTACCACAAAATCAATTTTGGGTCCGTAAAAAGCTGCTTCACCTAGTTCCTCTTCATAATCTACACCCAATCCTTTAACTGCTTCTTTGAGAGCCGTTTCAGCTTTGTCCCATGCTTTGGTTTCACCGACATACTTATCGGAATTTGGATCTCTGAGGCTCACACGCACTCTATATTCATTCATTCCAAGAGTGGAAAAAACTAATTTTACTAAACTCAGGCAGCCTTGGATCTCATCCTGTAATTGATCTTCACGAATAAAAAGGTGAGCATCATCTTGAGTAAATCCCCTAACCCTCGTCATGCCATTTAACTCACCCGATTGTTCCCATCGATATACGGTTCCAAATTCTGCCAATCGGATGGGTAAGTCCCGGTAGGAATGCTGTTCCGATTTGAAAATACGGATATGCATTGGGCAATTCATTGGTTTCAAAAGGTATCCATCAATTTCTCCTTTATCTAATTTATTGGATAATTCAGAGCATGAACACCCTTCAGTAGCAAGTTGCTCAAGACATTCACGGTGAATGATTGGCGGGTATTGCGAGTCTTGGTAATAAGGGAAATGTCCAGAAGTACGGTAGAGGTCAAGTTTACCTATGTGGGGTGTGTAAACTTGCGAATAGCCCTGGTCTTTGAGCTGTTCTGAAATAAATGACTCAAGCTCTTGTCGAATAATTGCACCGTTTGGTTTCCAAAGAACAAGACCCTGACCCACCTGCTCATCGATGTGAAAGAGGCCAAGATCTTTACCTAGTACCCGATGATCTCGTAATTTCGCTTCCTCAATACGTTTAAGGTGTTCATTTAGTTCATCTTTGGATGCAAATGCGGTTCCATAGATTCGTTGAAGTTGTTTTTGTGAAGAATCTCCACGATGATAGGAACCAGCCACATTAAGAAGTTTGAAGGCTTTAATTTTCTTGGTGTAAGAAACATGGCTTCCGGCACACAGGTCTAAGAATTCACCATTCTTATAAAAGGAGATGGTTTCTCCCGCAGGGATATCTTCCAACCTTCCTAACTTGTAGGTTGCCTGCCCCATTTCTTCGATCATGGAAATAGCTTTGTCTCGGCTAACTTCGATACGCTCAAATCTTTGGTTTTCTTTTATCACTCTTTTCATTTCATCCTCTATTTTGAGAAGAATTTCAGGAGTGAATGAAATTTCTGTATCAAAGTCGTAATAAAATCCAGAATCGGTTGGTGGACCAATATCAAGTTGGGTATTTGGATATAATCGCATAACCGCAGTGGCTAAAACATGGGCTGCGGAATGACGAATTTCCTCTAGGGGAGACATTTCCTTCATAATTGCTATGTAATACTTTCAGGCATGCAATTCTGCAATGCCAAAGGGCTACTAATTAACCTAGAAACTTATTGGATTTAGGCATCAAAACCGAGGTTGGGACGTAACCATTTCACCGCTTCTTGAAAGGACCATCCTTTGCGATGAGCATAATCTTCCACCTGGTCTCTTCCGATAGAACCGACATTAAAGTACTTCGATTTTGGATTCGAAAAATAAAGGCCAGACACCGAGCACCCAGGATTCATCGCTCGTGATTCAGTGAGTTGAAGTCCAATCTTTTTTTCAACATCCAATAATTCCCAGATCAGATCTTTTTCAGTATGATCGGGTTGGCAGGGATAGCCCGATGCCGGACGAATTCCTTGGTACTTTTCAGAGATCAATTCTTCGTTGCTTAAGGCTTCAGTTTTACCAAAACCCCAAAGATCACGGATCTTTTTATGTGCATATTCTGCGGTTGCTTCGGCAAATCGATCCCCAAGAGATTTTATCAGGATGGATGTGTAATCATCGTTTTCCATCTTGTATTTTTCGGCAATTTGATCCACCTCTTCTCCAGCACTTACAGCGAAGGCTCCAAGGTAGTCCATACGCTTTGCCTGCTTGGGTGCGATGAAGTCAGAAAGACAAAACTGTTCCTGGTTTGGAATGACTTGTTGCCTGCGAACAAAGCGAAAACAACCAAGGCTCTCTTTTTTGGATAAATCTTTAAATAACTCGACATCGTCCCCTACAGCGTGAGCAGGCCATAATCCGATCATGGCTTCACATGAAAATTGTTTCTCATTAACAATCTTTTCAAGCAGTTCCTGTGCATGGTCATATAATTTTCGTGCTTCTTCCCCGGTATCTTTTTTGTCAAAAATCTTTGGGTATGTACCTTTGAGTTCCCATGCCCAGAAAAAGGGGGACCAATCAAAAAATTCGAGAATTTCTTCAAGGTCAGGGGTCAAGTGATGTGTCCCGAGATTGTCAGCCAGAGGTTCATCAATTAACTGTTCCTTCCAGTCTATTGAAAAGCCTTTTGTTCTTGCCTCATTCAAGTTGAGCAATGGCCTCTCACTTTGTGCCTCGTGTTGTTTTCGAATCCTTTCTTGGTCGGCCTTTAAGTCTTGAATATATCCCTCAGACTTTTCGGGATGTAAGACATCATTGCAAACATTCACCACTAGAGAGGCATCTGGTACTTGAATAACTGGTGGATTGTAATGCTGAGCAATTTTGATGGCCGTATGGGCACGGCTTGTTGTCGCTCCTCCAATTAGCAGAGGAATTTTAAGCCCACGCCTTTGCATTTCTTTGGCATTATGAATCATTTCATCGAGTGATGGTGTAATGAGACCGCTAAGTCCTAGCACATCTGCTCCATTTTCGCTTACTGCATCCAATATCTTATCGCAGGAAACCATTACCCCTAAATCAATAACCTCCCAGTTATTGCAGGCTAAAACTACGCCAACTATATTTTTCCCAATATCATGAACATCACCTTTAACCGTTGCAATTACCATAGTTCCTCTTTTCCCAGAACCCGCAGCATCTTTGTCTTTCTCCATGAAAGGTTCAAGATAGGCCACTGCTTTTTTCATGACTCTGGCACTTTTAACAACTTGGGGTAAAAACATTTTTCCATCACCAAATAGATCCCCCACAACTTTCATGCCGTCCATGAGGGGACCTTCGATCACTTCGAGAGGACGGCCAAGTAGTTGTCGGGCTTCTTCAGCATCCTCTTCCGCATAGTCCCCGATTCCTTTGACTAGGGAGTAAGTTAGTCTTTCGGAAACAGGTTTTTCTCTCCAGGAAAGGTCCGGCCCTTCAGACTTTCGATTTTCGTTTAAATCTTTGATACGCTCGGCATACTCCAGTAACTCTTCACCGGCTCTTTTGGAGTGATTTAAAACTACGGCCTCCACTCGTTCCTTTAACTCATTTTCGATTTCGTCATAGACTGCAAGCATACCGGCATTAACAATGCCCATATCGAGACCTGCCTGGCATCCGTGATATAAAAAACAGGCGTGCATGGCTTCACGAACATGATTGTTGCCTCGAAAAGAAAAAGAAACATTGCTAATTCCGCCACTCGTGCGTGCATGCGGACATCTTTTTTTAATCTCTCTGATCGCATCAATGAAATCAATTCCGTATGTATTATGTTCCTCCATGCCAGTGGCCAAAGTGAGTACATT
>JAYNZN010000015.1:0-20014 GCA_038103695.1 Opitutales bacterium | reverse complement strand
GATGTCCGTAGCGGGAAACCCTACCTCATTGACCAAAATATTATAGGCTCGTTCACAAATCCGAACTTTGTCATCTAAAGTAGCCGCCTGTCCTTTTTCATCAAATGCCATTACAACAACAGCCGCCCCATATCGTAAGGCCAGACGAGCGTGAGTCCTGAAAACATCCTCTCCTTCCTTGAGGCTAATTGAATTGATGATGCATTTCCCCTGAATAACCTTTAATCCTGCTTCGATCACAGACCATTTTGAACTGTCGATCATAATGGGAACCCTCGATATATCGGGTTCAGATACCACGAGGTTTAGGAATTTAGTCATGCATTCCTCTCCATCGAGCAGGGCGGCGTCAAAGTTTACATCAATTATATTTGCTCCGTTTTCGACCTGTTGTTTGGCAACTTTTAGCCCAGAATCATAATCTCCCGCTTCGATAAGTTTGCGAAACTTTGGTGAACCGGTGACATTTGTTCGCTCACCCACCATGATCAGTGATTTCGACTCACCTTTCATCTCAAAAGGTTCCAATCCGCTCAAGCGCATGGCTGGTTCAATTTCTACTTTTTTACGGGGAGCCGACTCCGCCATTTTCTCTGCAATTGCATGGATATGATCGGGGGTAGTCCCACAACACCCTCCGGCCATGTTGAGTAAGCCTTCATCTGCAAATGTAAATAAGGACTTTGCAGTATCGGCAGGTTTTTCATCATAACCAGTTGGGGCTAACGGGTTGGGAAGACCGGCATTTGGATAACAATGGACAAAACAATCAGCATTTTGAGAAAGTGCCTGTAGATAAGGACGCATGGCATCCGCACCGAGTGCACAATTTAGGCCAACCCCAAGAGGCTTGGCATGAGCAATTGAATTCCAGCAGGCTTCAGTTGTTTGACCAGATAATGTGCGTCCAGAAGCATCGGTTATGGTTATAGACAAAATAACTGGTAGGCGTTTCCCTGAGTCATCAAAGAAGTTCTCGAGTGCGAAAATCGCGGCCTTTAGATTGAGGGTATCAAAGGTGGTTTCTGGCATCAAAATATCTACGCCACCCTCAACTAAGCCAACAATCTGTCCGTAATACGCCTCGACCAACTCGTCAAAAGTAACATTCCTTTTGGATGGGTCGTTTACATCGGGCGAGAGAGAAGCCGTACGGTTGGTGGGGCCTATGGCACCGGCGACAAATCTTGGTCGGGAGGGATCCCTGCTCATTGCATCATCTGCGGCTTCTCGTGCAAGTTTGGCGGAGGCAACATTTAATTCATGTACTGTATCCTCTAAATTATAGTCTGCCATCGCAATGGTCGTGGCGCTAAACGTGTTCGTTTCTACAAGGTCGCTGCCTGCGGCAAAGTATGAGCTGTGTATATTCCGAATAATTTCTGGACGGGTAAGGCTTAGTAAGTCGTTGTTTCCTTTGAGCTCACTTTTATGCTGTGTAAATAAATCTCCACGGAAATCATTCTCCTCCAATTTTTCCTGCTGAATCATGGTGCCCATTGCTCCATCAAGAATGAGGATACGCTCGTTTAAAAGTTCCTGGAGATCTTTTTCTGTTGGACGAGTTTTGGAGAAGTCTTTCTTGGACATATCATCATATCATGATGCGTTGATGCGTTTTGCCAACTTTATTTCTTGCAGATGAATTTTACCAGATCGATCAATTGGCTTTGCCATATCGTCAAAAATAGTTCAAGGTAGTACTTTTTGGTAACGGGACGTAGCGTAGTCTGGTTAGCGCGCCTGCTTTGGGAGCAGGAGGCCGAGAGTTCGAATCTCTCCGTCCCGACCATCTCTATTTTCCATTTTTTGAAACTAAAGTGGCTTACTCAGTATGATATCTCAGGATTTGTATGGAATTAACCGTTGGGGAGATGGACTCATCGATATCTTACCAAATGGAAATGTTTGTCTACTTGACCCACTCGATCCCGGTACTCCACCAGTCGACTTAGCGGAAGTAATTAGCAAGCTTCAGCAACGGGGAATTCTTTTGCCTGTACTCTTAAGAGTCTCCAACTTTCTCGAACACAGAATCCGCTCAATCAATGAAGGATTTCTTGAGGCGATAAAAAAGGTTAAATATGAAGGTGAATACCGAGGTGTGTTCCCGATAAAAGTGAATCAGCAAGCTCATGTTGTGGAAAGAGTATCAGAGTATGGCGAGCCCTTTTATTTTGGTTTGGAGGTTGGATCAAAAGCAGAATTACTCATTGCATTATCTCAAAACATCCACTCCGAAGGTTTGATTATTTGTAACGGTTATAAAGACTCTGAATTTATTCGGTTAGCCCTTTTATCTAAAAAGCTTGGTATGCAGACCGTCATTGTAATGGAAAGCGTGCGGGAAGTGCGATTGATTATCGAAGTATCTAAAAAGCTCGGAATTTCTCCCACGCTGGGTGTTAGAGTTAAACTAGCCAATGTGGTGAGTGGGAATTGGGCAGCAACCAGTGGAGATCGTTCTTCTTTCGGATTGTCTATCGCCCAAGTAGTCGAGGTTGTCGAAATCTTGCGTAATGAGAACCTTCTTCATTGTTTAGTTCTGCAACATTCACACCTCGGTAGCCAAGTTCCGAATATGGTTGAGATCCGCAAGTTTACCCAGGAAGCCAGTAGGCTGTTTATTGAAATTAAGAAGCTTGGTGCCAACCTTCAATATTTGGATTTGGGTGGAGGTTTAGGCGTGGATTACACTGGGGAAAATACATCTAGCCCCAATTCAATTAATTATTCTTTAGATGAATATTGTTACAGCGTTGTGGAAACAGTCTGTTTCGAAATGAATGACGCGGGAGTCTCCCACCCTTGTATTGTTACTGAAAGTGGACGGGCTTGTGTCGCTCAATCATCGATGCTACTTTTCAGCGTGCTTGAAAGCACCAGTTACGAAAGAGACGAGTTAGTATGTTCCGAGAAGGAGGATCCTCCAATTCTTCGATCTCTGATTGAGATTACAGATCAGTTAACTCCGACGAATCTCTTAGAATCGCTTAACGAAGCCACTTATTACCGGGATGAGCTGCGTGCCTCCTTTAGAAGAGGAATTTTATCCCTTCCTTTGCTTGCAAGAACTGAACGAGCTCACCAAAAAGTGTTGGGGCAAATTCGGAAGATGATGGATGAGTTAAGTGCCAGTGAATGTAGCGAAGAACTTAATTGCAGGGTACAAGGGATGGCCGATATATATCACTGTAATTTTTCATTGTTTCAAAGCTTACCAGATGTCTGGGCCATTGATCAAATACACCCTATCATTCCAATTACCAGATTGCATGAAAAACCAGATCGGAATGCTGTCTTATGCGATGTTACTTGTGATAGTGACGGCCGGATTGATCGCTTTGTACTAGCCGATGGTATCTCGAGTTGCCTTCCTCTCCACACTCTTCGAGAGAATGAAGAATATTATTTGGGTGCCTTTTTTGTGGGTGCTTATCAGGAAACTCTTGGCGATTTACATAACTTGTTTGGAGACACCAACGTGGTAACGATTCGACTTACAAAAAATGGGGGGTTTGAAATTTTGGACGAAGTCGAAGGTGATACAGTTTCTGAGGTTTTAACTTATGTGGAGTATGAGCCAAAGCGTTTGCTTGAACGATTTAAGGTAAGGGCAGAGAGAGCAGTCAATGAGCACGGAGCCACTTTGGAAGAACTTAAAGAATTAGTTTCCACTTATCGGGAAAGTTTACGTGGATATACCTATTATGAATCTGATTAAAAAAGGAGTTTATTATGTCTAAAGTACTGGTCATTGGGGCAGGGGGTGTGGGTTCGGTTGCAGTTCATAAAATGGCACAATTACCCGAGGTGTTTTCTTCGATCACTTTGGCCAGCAGACGTCTTTCTTCTTGTAAAAAAATTGCCAAGTCCGTACGGGAGCGATTTCGAGTAAAAGTGGAAACTGCAGAAGTGGATGCTGATTTTGTTGAGCAAACTTGTAAGTTAATTAACATTGTACAACCCGATCTTTTAGTCAATTTAGCACTGCCTTATCAGGATCTTGCCCTAATGGATGCCTGTTTAGAAACAGGTGTTTCTTACCTGGATACAGCAAATTATGAACCCAAGGATATGGCGAAGTTTGAGTACCGTTGGCAATGGGAATATCAAGAAAGGTTTGAGAAAGCGGGGCTAATGGCTTTGCTTGGATCGGGTTTTGATCCAGGTGTAACCAATGTTTTTACTGCTTGGCTGCGTAAGCATCACTTTGACCGTATCGATACGCTTGATATTTTGGACTGCAATGGCGGGGATCATGGCCATCCATTTGCAACTAACTTTAATCCGGAAATTAATATCAGAGAAGTAACTGCACCCGCTAGACATTGGGAAAATGGAAATTGGGTCGAAACTCCAGCTCTTTCTCAGAACCATTCTTTTGATTTCCCTCAAGTTGGAGAGAGAAGTATGTACCTCATGTATCATGAGGAATTAGAATCCTTGGTGAAGCACTTTCCGGAAATCCAAAGAGCTCGCTTTTGGATGACTTTTGGTGATGCATACCTTAAGCATTTGGAAGTACTTCAAAATGTCGGACTTACTTCCATTGAGCCAGTCATGTACCAAGGGCATGAAATTATACCTCTGCAATTTTTGAAAGCTGTGCTTCCAGATCCTGGAGGACTGGGTGTGCATACCAAGGGAAAGACCTGTATAGGAAACATTGTATCTGGGGAAAAATCTGGGCAATCCGTTACGAAATACCTTTATAATGTGTGTGATCACCAGGATTGCTACCGGGAAGTGGGCAGTCAGGCAGTCAGTTACACCACTGGAGTGCCAGCAATGATTGGAGCGTGTCTTATGCTGCAGGGAAAATGGAAGGGCAGGGGAGTTTTCAATATGGAGCAACTGGACCCCGATCCATTTATGGATATGCTCAATCATCACGGCTTACCCTGGGAAGTTCGCGATTTGGAGAAAGCACCCCCTTTCTAATGCTCCCTACTCAAAGTGGCGGGGCGGGTGCTTTTGCCCATTTTGATCTAAGCAGGGTGCCGAGCCCGTGCTATGTGGTCGATAAGCAAAAGATTCGCTCTAACCTCGAAATTTTGCGTTACATTGGAAAGCAATCTGGGGCAAAAGTACTATTGGCTCTTAAAGCATTTTCGATGTGGTCCATTGCCGAACTGCTCAGTGAGTATCTCGATGGATGTTGTGCATCGGGTTTATGGGAAGCTAGGTTAGCGAGACAAAAGGGCTTTGTGGGGAAAGAATCTTCTCAGATTCTTTCCACTTTTTGCCCTGCATTTCGTACCGATGAAATCGACGAAATTTGCGCCCTTTCAGATCACCTTATCTTTAATCACCCATTTGCGGATGAGGTTGAGATTGCCCGTACATCTGGAGTGTCGGTGGGGTTAAGGATTAATCCCGAAATTTCTCTTGGGCTTGACCCCAAATATGATCCCTGTGCTGAAAATTCGCGATTGGGTTACCCGATAAGTAAAGTATTAGGCTCTGAGTTTTCTGGGTTTGAGGGTTTGCATATTCACACTCTTTGTGAGCAAAACTTTCCACCACTTCTTGAAACTTGGACCAAGGTTGAGCAGTCTATCGGTACTCCTTTGCATAATCTAAACTGGATTAATCTAGGAGGCGGTCATCATTGCACCCGTGCAGATTATGACCGTGATGGCTTGATCGCCTTAATTTCCGCAATTATTAAGAAGTATCAATGTGATGTTTATTTGGAACCGGGAGAAGCAGTTGCATTAGATGGGGGGATCTTGATCGGTACCGTACTTGATGTCATGGATGCCCAAAAAAAACACGCGCTTCTCGATTTAAGTGCCACCTGCCATGCACCTGATGTCATCGAGGCACCTTATCGACCGGCACTTCTCGGTGAATCCGTAGGTGGAAAATATCAATACATTCTGGGCGGGTCGAGTTGTTTGACTGCCGATAGTTTTGGTACATACAATATGGATCAACCTCTGGTAAAAGGTGCGAGACTGGCATTTTTGGATCAGGCTCATTACACCATGGTGAAAACAAATACTTTCAATGGTGTGCCCCTGCCTTCGATTGCACTCTGGGATTCACAGACCGACCAGCTTTCGATCATCAAGGAATTTAAATATGATGAATTTGTAAACCGCTTGTCATGAACGAAAAACAAGACATTCAATTTTTGGGGTCTGAGCTTAAACGCTCTGAAAACCTTGAGGACTTTGCAAAATTCCAAATAATCCAATGTCCAATGGAGAAAACAGTATCCTATGGGGTAGGAACTTCTGAGGGGCCTGGAGCACTTCTTGAGGCAAGCCAGGAACTGGAAAGGACTGCAATCTGTGAAAGTGGGATTTTTACCCATCAACCAATTGATTGCTCTGTTGAGCACTCCACTTGTTTAGCTAATCTTCAGAAAACAACCTATCGAATTGCAGAAAAAAATAAACTGCCGGTTACTTTGGGCGGCGAGCATTCTCTTACATGGGCTGCCGTTCGTGGGATATCTGAACACCTTCAACAAAAAGTGGGAATTATCCAACTAGACGCTCATGCGGATTTGCGTGAAAGTTATGAAGGAAATAAACACTCACATGCTAGCGTAATGAACTTGCTGGTTCAGGAAAAGTTCAGCTTGGCCTCCCTTGGCGTTCGTGCGATTTGTGAAGAAGAAAGAGTCTATCGCAAGCAAAACGATATATTTTACATAGACGGTGAGGAGTTAGTGCGTGAAAATATTTCCTCTATTATTCTTCCCGAGGATTTTCCGGAATTGGTTTATCTTTCCATTGATCTGGATGTATTGGATCCCAGTATCATGCCGGGTGTTGGTACTCCTGTGCCAGGTGGTTTGGAGTATTATCAGGTAATTGACTTAGTTCAGTCTGCATTCGTTGGAAAAAGATGTGTAGGAATTGATATGGTCGAACTAGCCCCTCAAAAAGGGGAACTTGTATCAGCATTTACTGCAGCATCTCTTCTTCAAAGAATTTTGGAATTAGACTGGACAGGAAAATATTGAAATCAGCCGATCAAGTAATCGAAAAGTTTTCATTAACTCCGCATCCGGAGGGAGGTTGGTTTAGGCGTACTTTTGAATCATCCAGTTGTTTTGAAACAATTAATGGAATAAGACCTCTCGGTACGGCCATTTATTATCTCCTCAAAAAAAGATGAGTTGTCCCGGTTGCACTATTTAGACGCAGATGAGACCTGGTATTTCCATCATGGCGCCCCAATTTATTTACACCTTTTTCATGAAGATGATTATTCCGACCTTATTCTTGGGAATCCAGTCGATCAGCCAGATGCTAATCCCCAAGTAACGATCACTGCAGGAACCATTTTCGGAGCAATTCCAGATCAAAAGTCTAATTTTTTATTTTCTCTTGTGAGTTGTTCGGTTTGTCCCGGATTTTGGGACCAAGGCTTTGCGTGGTCAGATGTTGAAACACTAAAATTAAAATTCAAAAAACATACTGAATTGCTTGAAAAGTTATCCGTTTCTGTTGATATTGGGAGATAGTATGGAAAAAGTCTACTCATGGTCAGGTGGGAAAATAATAGAAACTACATTGAACGACTATGACAATTGGCTCGTTTCTTTGAGAAAAGAATTTAGCCGTAACTTCTCAAACGCCAAAAAATCTCATAAGATTGGGAGTAGATGGGAAAATCTCTACCTCGATATAGAAGAAATTCCCAGTGCCCGTAATCCGATCCGACTTGCTCGTGATATTGCCCGTGAATTATTGGATATTTCAAGTGTAATCCTGTATGAGGCATTGGAAGGGGCAGAAAATCAAAACCCTCCTTTTTGGTTTAATTTAGCTAAACCGGGCGAATCTACTGGTCTGCATGATCACGCTTCTCTCTCAAAGGTGTCTGGAGTGTTTTACATTTCATGTGAGTCCAATTCTGGTAACCTGTATTTTCGCAAAGAAGGTGAAGTAGATCTGGAGATTATGCCACAAGTAGGAAAGCTTGTACTCTTTGAACCTTGGATGCCGCATGGAGTCCGAAAAAACTCTTCTGATAGAGAGCGTTTATCCTTGGCGTTCAACTTATTTCCCTTCCCTCTACCAATCACTAATTTGTGATTTTAATATCGATTTGTAGATAAGATATTTTCTTCATTCATTTTTCTACCGAATTTCGTTGTACATTGCTTCCAAGAAGATCATAAAATATTTCGTTTTTTATTTAACTTCTACCCACAGCAATTCATGACACAAGCAACCGATTCTTTTGAAGAAATCGAATCCGCAGTAGTTCGCTTCGCTGGAGACTCTGGCGACGGCATGCAAACGATCGGCGAGCGATTCACCGATTCCAGTGCCTTTGCAGGCAATGACATTGCCACGCTGCCCGATTTTCCCGCTGAAATTCGTGCCCCTGCTGGTACTCTTGCAGGTGTTTCTGGGTACCAGTTGCAGTTTGGTAGTCGTTCGATTCTCACTCCAGGGGATGAACCCGATGCACTTGTGGCTATGAACCCGGCCGCACTCAAGGCAAACATAGATGACCTGCCTGAGGGTGGGATGCTTGTAGTCAATGTAGATTCCTTCAAAAAAATGAATCTCAAAAAAGCTGGCTATGAAACCAGCCCCCTTGAGGACGAAGAGTTCCGGAAAAAATATCAGCTCATAGAGTTAGATCTTACCACACTCACTAAAGACGCACTCGTTGACAGTCCACTCAAACCATCAGACAAAGCACGCTGTAAAAATTTCTTTGCCCTCGGATTTATGTGCTATGTATATGGCCGTCCACTTGAGCCAACTCTTACATTTTTTGACCAGAAGTGGGGGAAGCGTTTACCCGAGGTTGCTGAAGCTAACTCGACTGCCTTAAGAGCAGGCCACAACTTGGGCGACACTATGGAAACAGCCCGTAACCGTTATCAACTTGCCAAGGCTGTTGTAAAACCGGGTGTTTACAGAAAAATCTCAGGCAATGAAGCCTTGGTTTATGGGCTGGTTGCTGGTGCGGAATCTGCTAAACGCGAACTTCTCTACTCCGGATATCCCATAACTCCTGCATCTCCTGTACTTGAGGGTCTGTCTGCCCTGAAAAAATTCGGGGTCAAAACGGTACAGGCTGAAGATGAGATTGCTGCGATGGGAGTTGCTATAGGAGCAAGTTTTGCAGGTGATTTGTCTGTAGTTGCCACAAGTGGTCCCGGAATGTGTCTCAAGAGTGAATTTATTGGCTTGGCCAGTATCACTGAATTGCCAGTTATCATTTGTAATGTTCAACGTGGAGGGCCAAGTACTGGATTGCCTACCAAAACTGAGCAGAGCGATCTTTTACAAAGTCTGTTTTCCAGGCATGGTGACTGCCCACTCCCTGTGATCGCTGCTCACTCACCATCTGATTGTTTCGACTGTGCAATTGAAGCCTGTAGAATAGCCTTGGTTTATTGCACTCCTGTTATCTTTCTTAGCGATTTGTATGTAGCGAATGGGGCAGAACCCTGGTTGGTTCCAAATGCTGCCGAAATACCTTCCATTGAGTCGAAGTTTGCTGACCCTAATGAGGAATATGTTTCTTACAGAAGAAATCCTGATACACTCGCCCGCACACAAGCGATCCCTGGACAACCTGGCTTGGAACACCGTATCGGTGGTTTGGAAAAATCAGAAGATGGGGGAGTGAGTTATGATCCTGAAAATCATGAGCAAATGACCCATTTACGCGCAGAAAAGGTTGAACGGATTGCAGATTCACTACCTGCTACCCAACTTCATGGCAATGGGGAAGGCGACCTTCTGGTTATTGGTTGGGGTGGAACATATGGTGCTATCACCTCTGCTGTGCAGGCCATGCAGGCCGAAGGGTTTTCAGTTTCCAGTCTTCATCTTCGTCACCTCAATCCACTCCCTAAAGATCTTGGTGATATTATTTCAAAATTCAAAAAAGTGATCGTTCCCGAATTAAATTTAGGGCAGCTCAGCTTGATCCTGCGCGCTAAATACCTTGTCGATGCGGTCCCACTTACCAAAGTTCAGGGAAAACCCTTTAAGGTATCTGAATTACGGGATGCATTTCACAAGGAATTGTCCTAACTTATAAAATTTCATGAGCGCTACGAATACGGAAGAAGGCAACCTGACTAAAAAGGATTTTGTTACAGAAAATGATGTCCGGTGGTGTCCAGGTTGTGGAGATTACGCAATCCTCAACGCGGTTCAAAGAACCCTGCCCGAATTAGGTATTCCTAAGGAAAAATTTGTGGTCGTAAGTGGGATTGGCTGCTCCAGTCGGTTTCCTTACTATATGAACACCTATGGATTTCATACCATTCATGGAAGGGCACCCACTGTTGCCACCGGTGTGAAATCTGCCAACCCTGATCTCTCGGTATGGATGATCACCGGAGATGGGGATGGATTATCCATCGGTGGAAATCATTTAATGCATTTGCTTCGACGTAACCTTGATATCAATGTTTTACTCTTCAACAATCGAATCTACGGCCTAACGAAAGGGCAGTACAGCCCGACTTCTGAAGTTGGAAAAAAGACTAAAAGTACACCCGCGGGTTCGTTGGATTATCCTGTTAACCCACTTCTGTTTGCACTTGGCAGTGAAGCCACCTTTATTGCCCGTACCAGTGATACCGATCAAAAGCACATGGTTGAGACCTTCAAAGCTGCCCAAGCTCATAAAGGCACATCTTTCGTTGAAGTGTTTCAAAACTGTGTAATTTTTAATAACAATGCATTCGATCCTGTCACTGGAAGAGAAGTTCGCAGTGAACAATCTCTCATGCTCGAGGAAGGGAAACCTTTACGATTTGGAGAAAACAAGGGCATTCGTTTGAATGGATTTGATCCGGAAGTAGTTGAACTTACCGATGGTGCTGATGATTCAGATTTACTGGTTCATCAACCCAAAACAAATAACCCTGCCTACGCTTCCATCCTTGCTCAAATGGCTTACCCGGCTTTCCCGACTCCCTTTGGTATACTTAGACAGATTGAAGGTAGAGAAACTTATGAGGATGCTCTGCATCAACAAATCAAGGTTTCCCAAGCTAACGGTTCAGGAAATTTACAGGAATTGCTGACGGGTAAAAATTCATGGGTGGTTGAATAATCCACAATTTATCTTTTCATTTTATATATATGAGTACACAAGAATTCATTGACGACCCAAAGTTCGGACATACCCGCATGCGCTTACCAGTTATTTTTGTGCCTGTGATCATGTTTGCTGTATTACTGCTTGGAATAGTGGCATCCAAAATCTATGTTGATGCTGTTCTCTATTCAGAACCCACCGAAGAAACTCTTGCTGAGTAATTAATATGAGCGACGATAAACCAGTCATTGCCTCACGTTTGCCTGAGGTTTTGGATTTAGAACCAGGAGAATATTGGTGGTGTTCGTGTGGCAAATCCTCCAAGCAACCATTTTGTGATGGTTCTCACAAGGGAACAAGTTTCACTCCTCAAAAAGTGGAGATAAAGGAGAAAAAGAAAGTGGCTCTTTGCAACTGCAAGCATTCTTCGAATGGACCCTTTTGTGATGGGGCCCATGCCTCTCTTTCATAGGATAATTTTAGAGTATACCCTCAGGGCACATCCTTTGGGTAGAACTGCACTAGTTATTTTATAGATTTAGGAAATACCGGATTTCCTTGCTTCCATAATCCTTGGGTGACGATGATCCCTTGTTTATTAAACCAACTACCATGGCCGTGTTCCTTACCATTAAGAAATTCGCCAATATAGTACGATCCATCCTTGGCCATTCTTTTTCCTGCACCATTTGGAATTCCCTTTCGAGTCATTCCTTCATATTTATCCCCATTTGATAAGTAGATTTCCTGATATTTTGGAGATATTTTTTTATATTGTCTGATAGGGTAGGATGGTAAAGGGCCGCTATTTTCAAACCCCAACACCTGTTGATTAGCAAGTTCAAGTATTTCTTGATCCTGGTATTGAGCCCATTGGGGCAGGTTGGTTGCACTCGTCTTTTTTTGATGAATAAGTGCCCATGCCATGGCATCTATAGAATGATTATTTTCATAATTATAATTGGCTAATGCCAGCATGGCATCAGAATCCCCAAGTTTGGCAGCACGTTCAAGCCACCTCTTGCCAATATTCGGGTTCTTGCTCGTGCCTATCCCCTTGAAGTGATTTAACCCAACTATACGGCTGGCGAGGGGAGAGTTTTGCTTAGCTGCCCGTTTATACCAGTAATGGGCATCCTTGTGTTTTCCACCCAGTGACTTGAGGATTGCAAGGTTTACTTGTGACTCAAGGTGGCCAGATTCAGCTCTTCTAAGCAACTCAATGGGCTCTGCACAAATAAGGGGGTGCAGAGCTGGTAGGATGATAAAGAAAGAAAGAACTCGAAGAGTGCCAAGCATTACTTACCAGTCTTCTCGCCTGTGCCCTTTTTTCCTAGCACCCACATTTGTAAATTTTTATCTGTTGTGGCATCTCCAATAAGTGCATCGTATTTTCCCCCCATGCGCATTTGTTGGGAATATACAGCAAGACCGATTTTTTTCATAGTGGGTGGCGGTTCCGCAAAAGCATTGATCAGAAGACTAGACTTGAGAAGGAGCATGAGGTCAATGTCGTATGCATTTCCCAATGCATTGGTTTCACCTAATACCAAAACGAGCCTACCTGCGGGTATCTTGGACTTCTTTTTGCCAGACTGAACATAAGGTCGTCCAGACAAACAAATCATTTTATATCCGCCGTTGCTGGTGGCTTCTGCGATGAAAGTGCAGGGTCCAGTAATAACAGAACTTCCTTTGGAGGAAGAAACCTTTAAGGAATCTTTTTCCTCTAAACAAAAGAGACCCGATCCTTCATGAATTTTCCAGTGCCGGGCGTCTACCCACTCAGCAATCGCATTTTTACCAAGTCTAATCGTTATATCTTGATGGTAAATTTCAACAAACGCAGATGGACCGGTGGTGATATATTCTTTTGGGTTTAACCTTTCCCCTTTTAGAATAGGTAAGGCGTTCGGGATGCCGTTGAGTTCGAATAAGTGATCCACCCCTTTGGTGGCATATTGTACTTCATAACTCCATAATTTGGAGATGATACAACCAAAGAAAAGCAGCTGAAACGAAGAACGTCCGAGCATACTAGATAATCCTTAGGTACCCTTGTATTATACAAGAGCGATTGAAGACAGAAATCTAGAAATTGACATTGAGGCTAATTGTTGCCCCGGCATCAAAGTTTTTATAATCGGTACCTGCTCCACCGCTTGAATTCCGGCGGCTGTACGATGTGTTTGCTGAAAGTTTAAGGTTATCAGCAATTGGGTAATCTGCACGAATAGACAGCGTGTGCATCACATCTTTTCTACCATCATTGATGGTTCCTGCTTCAGTGAATCTTTTATAGCCTAGGCGGTAGTTAGGTGTAATCACAAAGTCGCCATAGGTATGTCTTAAACTATATGAGAATGCAGCATCCCAATTGTTGAGGGACTGAGTGTTTCCTCCGAGCAGTGAATCAGACTTAGATAAGTGATAGCCCCAAGAGAAGTCAATGATGGCAAGGGTGTCAGCATTGAGCGAATAGGTGGTCATTGCACCAATGTTTGGATAGAATTCTGAATAGTCTTCACTATCTGTATCATTATTACGAACATTGGCATAACTTACTCCACCTCGAAACCCCCAACCCGATTCATGTTGAATCATGAGCAAGGCATAGGCACTGGAAGCATAATCATTGAGTGTGGAAAGATTATCATTTAAATAATCAGACATTGTCCAACCACCACCAAAGAAGGGAGTAACCACAGCAACATCAGTATCGATAGGGGATAAGCTTGCCCCTCCAGAAAAACTATTTTGCCAAATACCGGTTTTCGCCTGTTTCATATCTCCTGGAAGGGTGAGAGGGTTTGAACGGTAGGTTATGGAACCGTCAAACCCAGCAAAGGCGGTGAGCAAATTTGTATTCAGGAATACAGGGCGTTGAGCACCCGAATCACTTGCAGACACTCCTGCACCAGATCCACCACCACTGCTTAGGCTTTGTGGTGGAGTGGTAGTAGTACGATCAATGGTGGTTTGATCGATCTTATTTTGTGCGGATAAGAGTGCTGCAGAAGCAAGCAAACTTGTGAAGGTTAGGATCTTCTTCATTTTAAATAGTTTCTAAATTTTAAAATTGGAATTAATTACTGCGGAAGTTTTGGACCTCTATGTGAGGACGACCAGAACCACCATTGCCGGTTTTATGGTTTGTACCTGACGCATTTGAACTAAAATCAGTTGAGAGGATTTTTGAATCACGGATACCCTTGTGAACTACATTATTAAAATTCACATATCCAGGTAATGGAGTTGATTCAAAAGTCATTTTTCCGAGTTCGGAGCGTAAAAGAACAGCAGCAGATTTAGGGAAGGTAACATCATAAAGATTTATGGTTTTAGCTTCCATGTAGACATCGTCAACATGTCCTTTAACCAAAAGATTACGGATATTAATCTCGTTCTGAGCGTATAAGTACAAGCTTTCGAAATCATTTCCATTGGTTCCAATGTCAAATTCGCTGTCTGTACCATCTTGGCTGTAGATGTTGAGATCGTCCAAGGTGGAGATTGCCAATCCACCACCAGTGCTAACATCCACATTTACCATGTACATGGTATCGGTGGATGCAAGAGCGAGGGAGGAGTGGTCAATTTCTAATTCTAACCTTTTGGGATTGTTGTAGTCGGCAGAAGATCCACTTGCCTTCGAGCGGAACTGTAAATCATCTGCAGCAGCTATCACATAGACATCTTCATCGCCTTGGGGTCTGCCAGGTTCCCAATCAGGGGTGTCAATTGTCACTACTTGATCCAATCCAGAGTTAGAAGTCCCAATCGTTACATCTTTTGCGGCAGCAATGATGGTTACATCTGTACGGTCGGTAGCTTGAGCATTAAATGTAACACCTGTTGCGATGGTTACCTCGCTGCCTGACAGTACTTTAAGATCGATCTTTTTGCCTTGGTCGGGTTCGTCAAGGTTCCAAGTAAGGCCACGAGAATTGTCCGCATCTCCTGGTTTTTGCTTGGAGAGGTCATCAGAGCGCGAAATAAAGTTGTTGCTCAGTCGGGCCCGGTTGGAACTGTCCTCACCAGTTCCATCGTTTGAGGTAAGCAAGTCTTCCAGCAGGGGTGCCCAGTTTTGTAGAGTCATATCTTGTTCAAAATCAAAATCACTGTTATCCGTGAATTGATTAAGGAAGTTTGTAATAGCCTCCTTGTTTGAACTCGTACCAATCAGATTAGCTTGTGATACTAAGTTAATAAATTGATCAGGAACAACTAAGTTATTCAAATCTGCCATGCTTACCCAGTCAGAATTCCCTCCATCGATTGTGCCGTTAAGGTTTCTGTTTTTGAGAATCTTAACAATGAGTTCCACGGTGGCAGCAACTGCATTATGACTTGCCTCGGTTCCTAAATTCATCTCTTCAATTTTCGCAAGAAATGCTGCTCCATCATCAGCAGGGAATAGGTCTTTGAGGACTTGGTCTAAGGTCACTTTGTGTGCCTTGTCATTATCGTATTGATCAATAATACCATCGCCATCAGAGTCTTGGCCAGTAGGATTTTGGTCAATGTCCTTGTAGTCCGGGATTCCGTCACCGTCAGTATCCTTACGGTTAGGATCGTCGTTGTGCCAAAGATTAAGGAGGACATTGTAGAGGGCAGTTGCTTCGGATGCGGTACCGGCAATGTATTCAATTTCACCCCCGTTTTGCCAATTGCCTGATCCATCAACCCCAGGAACAACTGTATTTGCCCAGTAGGAATCATCCCACCAAAGGAATTTATCCCAAAGTGCTTCATCCGCATCCCAAGGATTTTTACCGTCGGTCCTTGTTATATTGATCATTCTAAAACCATTTGAATCCTTAATGATACGGTGATAGGAAGTTTCTGTAACCCCTCCAATAACTTCATTTGTGACGATAACTTTTCCTTTGTTGGAGTAGGTGCCAGAATCAGAACCACTTGTCCATCCAGTTGCGGTTGCATTAATAACTTCTTGATCAGGTGAATCATTTTTAGAACCAACTGCAGTACGCATTTTTACACCGTTGAGCTCGCGAGCCCAATAATACTCAATATCATTTCCTGATCCCATGCTAACAACGATCGCTTTACCATTTTCATCTTTAAGCTCTACCTTGGCGTTCGCATCGAAAAGAGTGTTATACCTTTTCAAGGCGTCTGCTTCAGTCCCAAACAAAACGACGGATTCGTCCATATTGCTTTTGATCAAATCAGCTTCAGTTTTAGCCGCGCCAAGTAATGCAATCCTTGCTTTTCCTTCGGCTGTATCTAGTTTTGAAAAAGGTAACTCACCCCTAGCAATTTCATAATCGTCTAGGTCATCATCTGCTTCGAAACTTACTGTTCCAAGCACTAGCTTTCCATCTTTACCTTTGAGCACCCTTATAAAAAATACTTCCTCTGGGTTTCCGTTCTCATCATATTCAGTTCCCTTCAAAATGGATTGATCGGATTGGAGGACAAAGGTTTCCTCCCAGTTGTCCCCGTAAGCACTACCCATAATGTCAAGTCCATTGGCATTCCCTTTTGTGTCTAAAGCAATTCTGAAAACACCTAGCTCTCCATCACCATCTTCAAAGTCACTGAAAACTCCATGAAAAACTCGCCCTTTGGTCACATCGGAGGACCAAACATATCTATCTCCACTTTGAATAACCAGTGGTAATCCCTTGGCGTCTTTAAGAATAACATTGGATAATTCTTTGAGAACAGCATCAGCACCCGATACTTTAACTGTATCTGCAACAGACTTTAAGTTGGATACATCGGCTAAAGCATCTGCTCCGACTGCTTTAACTGCAACAACCAAGTCATCAAGCTTGGTTTCTCTCATGTTTTTTAGTTCATCTGTTGAAAGAGAGTTGATTCTTGAAAGCTGAGAAGCGACAGTTAGACCATTATCTTTAGCAGCCTTAGCAACCTTGGCCTTAACTGCTACTGTCTCTTTAAGCTGACTTAAATCGATCATAGCACCACTTGAATCTTTAGAGACGGACTTTGCTTCATCTAGGCTGAGTGTCTGAAATGATTCAAGATCATCAGAAGTGAATTCATCAGTTTGTTCAATTATGCTATCAAGTTTGCTCAAATCATCAATTCCACCAAATGCCTTGATTACCTTGGTTTTGGCATCAATGTTTCGTGCAAGGTTGGCAAAAGAAGCTGCACCACCAGTTTTATCGTTGGCTATTTTTTTAATAGCTGATGCACCAATTTTGACAGCATCTGATAGACTGAGTGACCCTCCACTTGCCGCGGATACTTTCACTGCGTTTGCTACGGAATTACTTTCTGTGGCAACCGCAGCAGGTGGGGGAGCCGCAACAGTCGAAGTCATTGCAGCACCCATATCAAAAGATGGGGCGGCAGCGGGAGCAGGAGCCGGGGCGGCAACCTGAGGTGCGGCAGCAGCCGGTGCTGGAGCTGCAGGTGCGGGTGCTGTGTCGCCTCCAGCGGCTGGAGCAGCAGCGGCTGGTGCAGGAGCTGAGGCTGCAGGTGCGGTATCACCACCACCTTCGCCCCCAGCAGCAGGAGCCGCAGCCGCAGGCGCGGCGTCACCTCCACCTTCACCGCCTGCAGAAGTGCCGGCAGCACCACCATCTGTGGCGTCGCCTTCTTTGTCTCCATCCTGTGCGAATGAAGAATTAAGTGGTAAAATGATGGCTGCACAAAAGAGTGCGAGGAATAAATGAAGGTTTTTCATTTTAATGGAGGAGGTTGTTTAAAATAAAGAGGAGAAGATTACTAATAATCGAAATGGATCTTTGAAATCAAGCCTTTTAATGTAACAGTTTGTCTTAAGAGTGGAGAGTTGGTGCCGAGGGCGAGATTTGAACTCGCACGTCTTTTCAGACACTAGAACCTGAATCTAGCGCGTCTACCAATTCCGCCACCCCGGCATGTGTGGAAATTGAATTAAATGCTAAAATCGTGCAGGAAGGTCGAGTAAATTAGGATCCAATGTACGATTTTTCTAAATTATTGGGCAAATGGAAGAGGAATTCGGTGCTTTCGGTCACCCGTTGCAATTTTTGCCAAGAAGCGGTCATTTTCTGGTAAGTCTTCACTGTCAAGCAGTTCAGGGGCGTCAAAGACATGAGACAGTCTGCGGGGGGTCGGGTCGAGTATGCGAGACCATGGGTTATTCTTTTTTCCCAAGATAAATGTTTCCATCGGATAGTGCATATTACCGTATCGATCTATGACTCTTTGGATAGCCGAGGCATTTTCATTGGTACGATTAACGAAAAGCATGCAATCTGAAAAATGTGACACTGCATCCGCCCATTCTTCAAATTGGTGTGGGGGAGAAGGAAGAATATTTGAATCTAAGAAAGTGAGAATTCTGCCCATACTAATCTCTTGCTTTTCTTTGATCAATTTGACAAAGGCCTCGATTTGATCTGCCAATGGAATAGAGTTAGATAAAAATACAAAATTGTCCTGACCCGTTGACATGTTTACACCGGAAAAGGAAACATTTCCATTTTCCACATCAAATGATCCAGCTTTTTCATTCTTTGAACCTATTTGATCTGAGGAATTAGAATACAGGTTGGGTAGTGGTGAGTCTTCAGAAGTGGCTGATTCAATAAGAGAAAAAGCTCCTGCACCGGGTGTTGCTACCACCAGATAAAGAATGTTTTCCATCAATTAGCCTTGATTAAAGTCAAAACATTCACACTGGGCATGGTGGCGCATGGCGTGGTCAACCAAAACCAATGCAGTCATAGCCTCCACAATAGGGACAGCTCGTGGGAGAACACAGGGGTCATGACGACCACGGCCCATGAGTTCGGTTTCCTGTCCACTTTGGTCTACGGTTTGTTGTTTCTGGAGAACAGTGGCAGTGGGTTTAAATGCAGTGCGAAAATATAATTCTTCTCCATTACTAATTCCTCCCTGAACTCCCCCTGAGCGATTACTGGATGTCCTTACTTTCCCGTCGCGAGATTCAAATAGATCATTGTGTTCAGAACCTTTCAGAAAGGTTCCACTAAATCCACTCCCTATCTCAAAGCCTTTGGTCGCGGGCAGGCCAAGCATAGATTTGGCAAGGTCTGCTTCGATGCGGTCAAAAACTGGAGATCCCCAGCCAACAGGTAATCCAAGTACGCGACAGATAATGGAACCTCCAACCGAGTCACCGGATTTTTTAGCCTCAAGTATACGATTTTCCATTTTTGAAGCAGTTTCGGAATGGGGACAACGAGTCGGAGAGGCTTCCACATCACTTAAGCTAGGGAAGGCAAGGTTGTTGGGAAGTTCTATGTCATGAATTCGCTCAACATAGGCCCGGATCTCAATCTTTTGATAAGATAATATCTTTTTGGCCACTGCACCAGCGGCTACACGGGCAATCGTTTCGCGGGCTGAGGAACGGCCGCCCCCTTCGTGATTGCGGTGACCATACTTGGATTGATAGGTGAAATCGGCATGGGATGGGCGAAATTTCTCCTTCATCTCATCATATGCCTGTGGGCGGGCATCTTTATTGCGCACAAGCATGGCAATCGGGGTGCCCAAGGTTAAGCCCTCAAAAACACCAGACATAATTTCTACCTTGTCTGTTTCATCCCGTGGGGTGGTGATTTTACTTTGCCCAGGACGCCTACGTTCTAAATCTTTTTGCACATCGCTTTCATCCAGTGGCAAGCGGGGAGGGCAACCATCAATTGTTACTCCGATTCCTCCACCGTGACTTTCTCCCCAAGAACTAATAGTAAATAGCTTTCCGAAAGTATTTCCCATCTGTCTCTTACAAAAGATTTAAGTCTAAAAAGCAAAGTAAAAGCGTACATCTTTCCGAGGAAGCTAAGTAGTATATTAAATTGGGATTGCTCACACGGGAAGGTTATGTAAAAAATATTCCCTTAAGGTCGGGTCCCATGCGACGACGATTGGATGAACCCCGTGAGGTCCGGAAGGAAGCAGCGGTAATCGCAATGGTTGTGTGCTGTGGGGTGCCTGGCCTTTTTTGTGCCCT
>JAYNZN010000014.1:0-32103 GCA_038103695.1 Opitutales bacterium | reverse complement strand
GACCACAAAACCACATTTCTACCAACAAAAAGAGGTAGATCCACGCCCTCTTAGGCTAGCAAGAGAATCGATCAACCGAAAACTTGCACATATGGGTGAACCTAGCGGTGATTCTGTTTTTAAGGTCAGCATAAATGATTTAGTACTCAAGGCATGTGCCGCTGCCATTTCACAGGTTCCAGAAATTAATTCATCATGGCAAGAGGATCATATCTTGATTCATGGAGAAATTTCGCTGGCATTTGGTGTTGCAGTCGAAGATGGACTTGTTACTCCGGTGATTCGAAATGCAGACCACATGAGCCTTCTGGAGGTATCCAATACCGCTAAAGCCTTAATTGCAAAGGCTCGTACCAAGAAAATTACACCCGAGGAAATGACAGGATCAACCTTTACTGTCACCAATCTAGGAATGTATGATTTGGATTTCTTTAGTGGGATAATAAACCCGCCCAATGCAGCTATACTTTCTGTGGGGGCAGCCAAAAAGAAAGCTGTAGTTTCAGAAGATGGAAGTGTGGTGGCTGGAGAGAGAATGATTTTAGGCCTTAGCTGCGATCATCGCTTGGTTGATGGTGCTGTTGGTGCCACTTTCCTGCAAAGCCTTGGGCAGGCAATAGAATGCCCAGCATCACTTTTGGTTTAAAACGCTCGTAACCTAAATTGGTTTAGGAAACCTTTACTTTGCTGTTCTTGCATGAGCATCTTGGACTAAAAAACTGCTTATCTCATCCATTTTTACGCCAACATTCTTTTTAGATTCCTCTAGGTTTGTCGGATTAGAGGATTCGCATCCAAAAAGATAGTATTTTATTTTCGGTTCTGTTCCACTAGGTCGTATTGCGATTGAAAACGCATTGTCGAGAGTGAGCTCAATAAAGTTTAATTGGGGTAACTCAACCCCATCCTCATCCATAAATCCGTCTTCGTTATAGTCCTTAACCCTAGTTACTTTTGCGCCAGCAACCTCTTTAAGTGGATTTTCTCGGTATGAGCTAACGAGCTTATTGATAATCGCACTACCTTCAGCACCTTCAAAGTAAATATTTTCTGTTTTCTCCATATGAAACCCATATTTTTGGTAAAGGGTGTCAAGAAACTCAAGTGGGCTTGTTCCGAGGGAAATGAGATGTGCCAGCATTTCAGAAATAGCAAGTGCAGATGCATTGCCATCCTTATCGCGTACAAGGTCAAATGGTAGATAGCCATAGCTCTCCTCAGCGGCAAGAACCACGCATTTAGAGTAGCGGGATAAAATGTCCATTCTTGCAAATAGCTCAGTCTCATCAAAATCAACTGCTATTCCTTCTTCTTCTTTTGCCCTTAGCCTCGCTGTTTGCTCATAAATTCCCATTTTTTCTGCCATCCACTTAAAGCCTGTAGGTGTATTAATGCAGCCAACACCATAATTTTCCGCTATTTTAGAAATGATTGGTGAGGTTACAAAAGTTTTTAGGAGGACAAAACTCGACTCATTGCCATCACGTATCACTTGCTTAGCTCTTAGTGCACTAAGTCTGTATTCGGATAACATAGAAGCAACTTGGTTGCCTGAAAGGCATTGGAATTGTCCTTTGGAGTCTCTTACGGCCAAACCTATCCGATCACAGTCAGGGTCACTGCCCATCACAAAATCAGATTTAGTTTTTTTAGCTACTTTAATTGCCAATGCCAGTGCCTCGGGGTTTTCGGGGTTTGGAGAAGAGACAGTACTAAAATTGGGGTCCTGGATTCCTTGCTCATCAACTAAGGCTACATTAACACCATGATCCCAAAGTGCCGGCACTGATGATATGGCACCTGTTCCATGGATAGGCGTAAACACAATTTTAGGAGGATTGGATTTTAAGAGTTCTGGATTTAAGACAGCATCTTCAAGGGCACCTTTGTAAGCCATATCATCGCTTGTCGGTAAGGTAACCGGTTTGGGGAGGTCATCTTTTTCTAACCACGGGGTTATTTCATTAAAACAAAGCTCGTTATATAGAGAAACAACACCCCGGTCGTGTGGGAAGACTAGTTGGGCTCCGTCCGAAAAGTATGCTTTAAATCCGTTATCATGATACGGATTATGACTAGCCGTAATAACAACGCCAGCATGAGCTAAGCGATTTCGTATAGTGAAACTTAGTTGAGGCGTAGAGCGTGGACCATCGAAGACCATGGCATATCCACCTAATTGCTTCCAGGCTCCAGCAACTATACTTGAAAATTTGGCAGAAAAATGCCGAACATCATGAGCAATCACTAATCGGGGTTGCTCTAGTTCATCTTCAATGGCCAACCAAGATTCAAGATACTGATAAAGTGCTTTGGTTGCCCGTAAAAGTGTTAGTTCGTTTAAAGTATTACTTCCAACGGCAGCAAACTTTGGGGCTTCATCTTCATTTGTGCCACCTCTTTCAGCTGTAGTTACCGTCTTACCAATGGTGCGCCCCCGCATCCCACCCGTACCAAAGGCAAGATGAGTGTGGAAGCGGTCATTGATTTCTTGCCAGTTTTCAGAATTTACCAACTCCTCCAAGCTTTCAATTACCCAAGTTGGCATAGGTTTGAGTTCTAAAAACTCACACACATTATTGAATGTAGAATCAAGTATGAGTTTATCTTTTTTTGCCTGGTTTAGTTTTTTATCAATCATCTTTGTAAGTAAAGTTATGTTTTGGTAGCAAGAGTGTACCCTTTTTTGTTTTGTGCAAAGTGTAAGGAGTATTTTTTTGTCTTTCTTCTCTAAAATAAGCTTTTGTGGGAGCATAAAGAGGAGAAATTTCCAAGTTATTAATTGGCTCTGCGATTTCTCCTTCGTCTTGAATCCAATCTTTAGCTCTTTCAAGCTGCAATTCTACCGAAGACTTTATTGAGTCAGACCCATGTGCATTTTTTATAGGAGCAAATTCTTGATTTCTAGAAATTTCTAAAATTTGACTGTTTTTCGCTAAAGGCAAAGCATCAAAAACAAACATTTCAGCTTTAATTGCATTTGGTTTATCAGGTGTCTCAATGATGCCTTTTCGATTAACAGCAGAGACTTTTTTACGAGCTGCGTGAAACGGTAATCGAAAATTAAAGCTGCTCTTAACACCACTTAATTGATCCACGAATTTTCTTGAGAACATGTGGATTGCAATATTACCCAATCCAAACTTTAGGGTGCCATTTGGGTTACGGGCATTGAGGGTGCTTTCGGGTGCATCACTGTATTCTAAGACTTCAGAATTTTCTCCTTCTACAACAAATAAGCCCACTTTTTCATTGGGCTCTGTTTTTCGTACTGCCTTGGATGACATTTCTGCTTCTTCGTTGGCATGTAGACCAATGAATGTGGGGTCTAAGCAGTAGACTAATGGGTTATCTACCTGAAAATAACTTATGTAATCGATACCTTCGTTTTTCATTAACTCCAATGAGCCAGACTGTGCCAGAGCCTTGAGTGACCCACCGTGCCCGTTTGGGCTAGTTGCTATTTTGTGTTTTTGTTCTAGTAAAAAATTTCCATTCTCATCAAAAACAGGAATCGTATCTTGAGAGAATATTTTTATGTTTTTCTCTGAATACCCAAAGTAATTAGATTTTTTAAAATAATCTACAGTTTGGGAGTGGTTGGCTGGACTGGTCATGATGAACCAGAAAGGCAAGATACTGAATTTATTAGAAAAGTATGTTAGGTTTTCTGCAAATTGTCGGAATAATGTATTATGAGAGACAGGCCCACTTACGAATGTACCCTTTGGTCCACTGTGTCCCAACCGGGTACCCTGCCCTCCAGCTACAGTAAAAGCAGCAACCTTTGATGATGAGATTAGGGATTCACCTAATTCTCTATATTCATTGGTTTTTAGTGGGTTTTTTTTCTCGTTGAAAACATTATTGGGGACAGAAAGGTTCTTTGGAGAAGGTGAAGGTGAAGTTATGTCTTCCCATGCCTTTTGGCATTCATCAAAATCTAATGTTAAAACTTGTTGAATTAATTTATCTTTTTCTTGTTCATTAAGCTCTCCCCAATATCGCAAAACCTCAGATTGACCGAAGTCTTCAAGTTTGTCTCTTATCTCTTGAGTTTTCCTGTCGGAATAACCTTTCATTCAATATTGCTATTTGTGGGTGGAAAGCGATAAAGCCATTCATCCTTGTATCCATAGCCTAGTTCTTTTCTTGCCACCTCATCCTGAAAATCAGGGTTTCTTCTTAACCGATCTAGAAATGTTTGATGCTGCTTTGCTTCTTCTCTGAGATCTTCTAGTTCTTTAACAAGTACACTTTCCCTTGTTTTCCAATGACGATACTCGGAATACGCCCTGTTAGCTTGTAGCCCAAGATAAAAAAGTCCGCAAAAAAGCAAAACCATTACAAGTGCTGGTATTAATCTATGCAATACCTTTACCTTTTGTTTTTTTGTCATCCGTTGTAAATATCATGCAAACGCAAGATTCCTAAAAAATTTTGAGTGTTTTGTTCGATAACCGGTAAAACTGATACCGGACTAGGACTTCTTTTTTCCATTAACTCAAGGGCTTTTCCTAGAGTTGATTTTGGGTCAATAAAAAGTGGGTTTGTGGACATCACTTCGGAGACACTTAATTTTAACAGATTGTCATTTTCATTCAGAGCTCTTCGTAGATCTCCGTCAGTTACAATACCTAATAGCTTATCGTTTTCTATAATACAGGCGGCACCAAGGGGCCGTTTGGACATCTCTATTATAGTTTCTTGCATGGTTGCACCTTTTGATAAACAAGCAACCTTTGGGGGTTTGTGTAACACATCTTCGACTTTTAATATCAAGTTTCTTCCTAGTTGTCCTGCGGGGTGGGTTTCTGCGTAATCATCTAATTTGAAGCCTCTTCTTAACATTAAGGCGGATGCAATCGCATCTCCCAGTGAGGAGGCAACCGCATAACTCGCAGTAGGAACAACACCTAAATTATCAGCTTCTTTATTTATCGAGCCATCTAGGTAAACATCCACTTTTTCTTTGAGTGGACTGTTTATGTTACCAAGTATACCAATTATTTTAGCATTTCTAGATCTTAAAATGGGCTCTAGAAAAAGTAATTCTGGAGTTGAGCCACTATTGGACAAGAAGATTACAACATCTCCATCCTGATGAATTCCCAGGTCTCCATGAACTGCTTCGGATGGATGCAAGAAGGCCGCTGGTGTACCTGTGCTGTTAAAGGTAGCCGCTATTTTTTTTCCCACATGACCTGACTTACCAATACCAGTAATGACCACTTTGTGTGTGGTTTTTAGCAACATGTCTATCGCTTGTTTCAGTAAAGACTCTTCTAGTCGATCAGCTGCAATTCGTAATGCTTTCGATTCTTCTAGCATTACTCTTCTAGCTTCTACTAGATCATTTGATGCCTTTGTATTAATATTTCCCATTAACAATAACGAATATCAATTTTTAAGAACAATGTAAGGACTAAAATTTTCCTATTGCAATAAGCTTGTTCTAGTTGATTTCTAAAATTTCTTACTTATCGTGTAGATGTGTACCAGGTTACATTTTCAGAACAAAGCCTTGAGGTTCTAAATTCTTTGCCTCAATCAGATCAACTCTCTCTGATGGATAAGTTGGGAAATTTTTCTAGTGATATACTCAAGGAAAAGAATGATTCGGTTAGTAAGTTCTTTCGAAAAGACAAAACTTTTTTTAGGATTAGGCTAGGTGAACTTAGGATATATTTTGAACAAGTAGATATTGCACTTCATTGTCACTACATCCTCCCAAAGAATTCCCTTAATGATTTTCTCTTTAGGTGTAAATTACCCTCATCTGATTCTGCTGTTCTTGAAAATCACGGTAGTTTTTGGGAATATTTGGAATCTCTCTCAAAAAATAAACAATAACTTGCGAACTACATTGTTTTTTTTGGTTTGTTTTCAAAACTTATTATCAAAAAGAAAGATATTCATGTTTATTCACTTTATTGTAAACATTCATAAAACACTTAAGTCTTTGTTTATTAAATACTTATAATATTGTTGGTTTTCTTTTATCCCATAATAGAGAAGAATTACATCTTTTATAATCTATCTTTAATAATTAGATATTGTTAATTTCGACGATTTTCTACAAAACAAAAGAAATGAAATTTAAAATCAACAGAGACCATTTTAGTTCAGGTTTACAACTTATATCCAGTGTAGTCGGTGCCCGCAAAACTATGCCTATCCTGCAAAATGTCTTAATCGAAGCAAGGCAAGGTCAAGTTTCACTAACTACAACAAATTTAGACCTAGGAATGAAATGTTCTGTGAAAGCAGATGTTAAAGATGAAGGTTCAGTGACCCTTCCCGTTAAAGACTTAAGTCGAATTGTCCGTGAATTAGCAGATATGGAAGTAAGCGTCTCATCATCAGGGACACCGAAAGCTACGATAAGTACAAGGGGATCAATCTTTAATATTATTGGAATGGAAAGCAAAGAATTTCCTCCACTCCCTGAGCTATCGGATAATAAAACATTTACCATTCCAAGCCAAGAACTCAAAGATATGTTGAAAAGCGTATCTTACGCACAATCCGTAAACGAAGAACGCTACATGCTTAAAGGTGTTTTTTTCCAACTAAATGAAGATTCGCTATCTCTTGTAGCAACTGATGGAAGACGCCTAGCGGTTTCTACAAAGAAAATGACATTGAACGATCAAGGAGAGTTTATCCTTCCCTCAATGACAGTTGCGGAATTAGAAAAAATACCAGAACTATCAGAAAATATCGATATAGCTTATACTGATCGACAGGTATCTATAAAAATGAATTTGGAGCAAACAGAAAATAGCGGATTTAGTAATTCGATATATCTTGTTTCTAAAGTTGTAGAGGGAAAATACCCAAATTTTAAGCAAGTCATACCTAAGGACGATTTTAATCAAGCTGTTGTGGAAAGAGAATTAATGCAGGAATGCGTACATCGAGCAGCTCTTGTCTCAGATGAGAAAGTTACTTTAAGGCTCAAACATAACGAAATGGAAATATTTGGACAAAGTACTTTAGGGGATGCGAGTGAATCAATGAGTATTTCTTACGAGGGAGATGATTCAGTTGTGTCTTTTAACCCAAAATTTTTATTAGACCCACTTAAATCAATATTATCAGACAAAATAAACTTTGAATTTAGGGACGATATGAGTCCGGGAGTATTTAAAGTAGACGGAAAAGAACAATTAAAACCAGATATACTTTGCGTTGTAATGCCAATTCGTACTGACTAATTCACTTGTGGGTTATTAGCTAGAAAGAGGATAAGAGAAAAGATGATCTTCAAAATTTCTAAGAACAATTTCTGAATCATTCCAACTTTCTACAAAATTAGGATTGATAGGAACCTTTCCCCCACCTTTAGGAGCATCAATTACGAATTGAGGAATAGCATAACCGGTGGTATTTCCTCTGAGCTGTTTAATTATTTCGACACCTTTAGTCACATCAGCGCGTAAATGTGAACTTCCTTTGACCAGGTCACACTGATAAATATAATAAGGTCTCACTTTCATCATTAAAAGTCTGTGAATTAATTGCTGCATGCAAGATGCATCGTCATTGATCCCCCGTAATAAAACAGACTGATTACCCAAAGGAATACCACATTCAGCTAATTTATGACAGGCCTTCTTTAAATCAATAGTGCATTCTGCAGGGTGATTTACATGTATACTAATCCATAAATTTGGGTGAACACTTAAAGATTTAAGCAAAGAATTTGTAACTCTTTGAGGGAGAAATACAGGTATGCGGCTACCTATTCGTACAAATTCAACATGTTCAATATCTGCTAAGCTTGATAATAAATTAGCTAATTTATCATCAGATAATAATAAAGGGTCGCCTCCACTCAATAATACATCACGTATAGAAGTATTTTTACGTATGTAATCCAAGCCCATTTCAACAGAAGGACTAAATCCATAACCTTGAGCATTTGAAACCATTCTGCTACGGGTACAATATCTGCAATACGAAGCACATCTATCCGTCACAAGAAACAATACGCGATCAGGGTATCTATGCACGATTCCCGGAACAGGCATGCTCGCCTCTTCACCCACAGGGTCAGTCATTTCCTCTGGTGATACATAGGATTCTGCACCTTGTGGTAAAACTTGCTTCCGGATAGGGCAGTCAGGGTCATTTTTATCAATAAGATTGAAGAAATAAGGGGTGACAGAAACAGATAGCTTACCTTCAGCTACTTCAAATCCAGTAATTTCATCATCAGTTAATTCCATGTGTTTAAGAAAATCAGACTTTCGAGACAAACGATTTTGTAACTGCCACCTCCAGTTAGACCAAGAGGCGTCATCAACATAAGACCAATTTCCTTTTCCTTGTAACCAATTACTAAGTTTATCCTGTGGATACATGCCTTATTTAAATAAACATACACCAAGCAAACACCAAGTCTAAACCTAAACAATTATCAGAATTATAAAATACTAAATAATATTGTACAAATGTAAAAAGATATTATAATTAAAAACTTTGTATTTTGCTTGAGATAAAGAAAGTTTAATAAAATAATAAAAACAAATAAGAAAAGATGAAAAATATCATGAATTGATAATCTCTTATTTTGTAATTCAATAATCTTCTCTAAAGAATCAAAAAAATGAATAATAGAGTTAATAATTATATATATATATTCTGTGAGGTAATAAAAAATTGATAAATCAAAAATAAAAAACAAAAAAATGTTTATAAAACTAAAACAAAAAAATATGAAAACAATGGGTGATATAAAGAAATTAACTAATATAGAAGTCTTTGGAAAGTATCCGAAGTTGTCCCAAATTAGATAAAAAGAACCAAAGTAACATGCAGTACTTATAATAAGATAATTTAAAATAATACTTTTTATCGAATAATGAGATTGATATGGATTATTTTTTGTAATAAAGAAAATAATAAACGCAACAATTGTAAAAGATAGTTGAAAACTTAATGATAATATTGAGTACGAACTTGAAAATATCACCAAGAATAGTGTCCAGCATAATGCATATATAGATTTCGTTTTCATTTGAAATATCATTGAACTCTCAAGTATTAAAACCATAATAAAAGCACGAACTGCTGACTGGGGAAAACCCACAGCAAAACAATAAAAAAAGCAGAAAAATAAAGAAACTATTGCGTTTAACCGCCTATTTCGGCTATTCATCAATAATACTTTCGATAGTAAAAATATAAAACCTAAATGTAAACCGCTTACTGCAAATAGATGGGCTGTACCTGTTGCTTTATATTTTCTCTTTTCTTCCATTTTTAGAACATTAGAATTTCCTGTCACAATCGACCAGCAAAGTCGATTAAAGTCCTGTTTTAGGAATTCATTTATTTTATTTTTATTCCATCCAAAGTAATTTATAAAAATGTTTTTTCTGAGCTTGTTTATATTGTATTTATTTTGCAATAATAATCCATTTTTATAATATTTATAATCTTTGAATCTAATTAGATATGAAGAAGAATCGATAAATCTTTTTTTGCTTTCTTTTTCTACATAGATATAATTAATTCCCTTTAATAAATTACTTTCTATTTGGTCTTTTATCTTAAATCGAATCAATCTATTATTCTTTAGGTCTTTGAAAATATTATCGTATGTTACCTTTATAATAAAATCTTTATTACCATTAAAACTCTTTTCATTTCTGTAAAAAAATTCTTTTGATAAAATACTTATTAATAAAATTTTTAAAATAAAAAATATAATTATTAATTTCTTCAAACTTATATTTGACATTCCTTTTTTAAAAAGAAAGTATATAAAAGTTATATTTGTAAATATTAAAAAATATAAAATTGTATACAAATATAATATGTCAAATAAAGCTATGCTTAATGTGTTCCAAACTAATAATAGAATTAAACTGTCCTTAAGTTTTAAATTCTTTCTCACCGGTTTGCGTTTGAGTATTTATTTAATGCAGTATTAACTTTGTGTTGATGTTATACGACCGGCATTACATGAAGTCTCCTCGTTTGAGATTTAACAAGTCTCTTTGCGATGTTCTTATTTTTTCCCTCTTGATTACTTTTGTCGTTCAGTGTCTTGCCACTCTCTTGGGGTACAACATTCCCTTGGAGAATTTCTTTTCTTTAAACATGAATTCTCTATCTCTTAACGGATTCATTTGGATATTAATCACATACGGCTTTCTGCATGATGGACCGATACATCTTCTATTTAATCTACTTGGCATACACTTTATTGGTAGAAATGTTGAGAATTTGTTAAGTCCACGCGATTTCAAATATCTTTGTGTTGGCTCTTTAATCTTGGGTGGAACATTTTGGCTTACATTTAACCAGTCAAACGCAAACCTTATAGGATTTTCAGCTTGTGTGTTAGCGCTGTTGACATTCTTTTGCTTAAATTACCCTGATAAACCGATAAGTTTACTTTTATTTTTTGTGCTGCCTGTCCGCCTTAAACCCAAATTTATCCTTTTAGGTACGTTAGGCATAGAATTATACGGATTTCTTTTTAGCGAGTTAAGGGGTTCAACATCTATAGCACATTCGGCTCATCTAGGTGGTGTTCTTGCGGGTATAATTAGTTTCCTAATAATAAATAATAAGGTATCCCTTCCACTGAAATTTAAATTAAAGTTTCAAAAAAGAAAACTTAATCCGACTGTTGCTAATCAGAGTACTAATTATAGTGTGAATTTTACGGATCAAGATATGCAGCGGAAAGTAGATACCATCCTAGATAAGATCAATGCCCATGGTTTTGGTTCATTAACTAAAGAAGAGAAGCGATGCTTAGAACAAGCCAAGGAAATTTTGGGTAGAGAATAAAACTATGATCATTTTAAAAAACTCTTTCTTCAAGTTGCTAATTTTATCCCTTCAACTTCTTGTAAATAATCAGATTCTCGCACAAAAACCGAATCTTTCGGATGATTTTGCTGACAAATCTTCCTTACTTGTTCCATCGGATTTCATGGCACATGAAACCAAATGGCTTTTACAGGCATTGGAGCAAGCCCACTTCGAAAAAGTCGATGTGGATGATTTAAACACATCAATTTTTATCGAAGAATTTCTTAACAACTTAGACAAACGCAAAATATTTTTTACATCCACTGATCTACAAGACTACCTTGATCGCTACCAACCAACCCTTATCACCTATCTTAAACAAGGGAACCTCTTCCCTGGGTTTGAAATTTATCGAGAGTACAAAGAAAAATCACTGAACCGCATAGGTTGGTCTATCAATTTTTTGAAGAAACTCCCCATAATAGACTCCAATGAATCAATTGAGATAAATGAACCTGAAGAAGTTACATGGTCTGATGACCCAGTCAGTTTAAACAGCAAATGGATCAAGTTAATCACTCATGAATATATTAATGAGTTACTCTCACAACTAGATGATAATCTCACTAATATAATCGCTGCAAAAATATCAAACTCGACTAAAGAAAAAGCTCGTATGCGTCTTATAAAAAAATACGAACGGTGGATCAAAAATATTCAAGAGTTTGAAGCAACTGATTTGCAAGAAATATATCTGAGTACCTTAACCCAACAATTTGACCCACATACTTCTTTTCTTAACATAAAAGAAAAAGAGCGATTTGACCAGACCATGCAGAACGAATTTGTTGGTATAGGTGCTGTATTAACTGATGAAGATGGCTTTTGCACAATTAAAGAATTATTGCCAGGAGGGCCAGCTGAAGCATCACGAGAACTTGAGCCTGAGGATATAATTTTAAAAGTTTCACAAGGAGATGAGGAGTTTATTGATGTTGTGGATATGAGACTCTCTAAAATTGTTGAACTTATTAAGGGTCCCAAGGATACCCTTGTACGACTCAAAATAAAACCCATCAATGATCCATCTTCACTAAAAACCGTAGATATCATTCGAGACCGAGTTAAACTTACAGCTAATTTGGCATCCTCATCACTTCACAAAGTACTCGGAAATGAATCCGAAATACTTGTAGGGAAAATCGAATTACCTTCATTTTATGGATCAAACGGGAAAGGCAACAAAGCGACCGACGATGTAGAAGAGTTGATAAATAATTTAAAAAAAGAAGGTGCACAGGGCTTGATACTTGATTTAAGGAGAAACGGAGGCGGATATTTAAGTGAGGCAGTCAACCTTGCCGGCCTTTTTATATCTAGGGGGCCTGTTGTTCAGGTTAAAAGTACTGATGGGAAAATTAGGAAAAAGTTTGATTTTAACCCTAAACTTGCTTGGGATGGACCTTTAATTATTTTGGTTTCCCGATATAGTGCATCTGCTTCTGAAATTGTTGCGGGTGCACTCAAAAACCATCGTCGTGCGATTATTGTAGGGGATCCCGCTACACATGGCAAAGGGACGGTTCAATCACTTTTACCAATGAACAGCCCATTTTATCCCAGTAATTCTAATGGGAAAAAGAGTGCTGCTAAAATTACAATCCAAAAGTATTATCTACCTTCAGGTGAAAGCACCCAATTAAGTGGTGTTAAAAGCGATATACCTATGGCATCAATAAATGAATACCTTCCTATTGGTGAAGGTGATTTAAAAAATGCACTTTCTTGGGACAAAATAGGTTCAGTTAATTTTAGGAGGCCCTCTTCTGAATTTAGATATAATGATTTAACATTGGATTTGCTAAGAACAAAAAGTCTCGCTCGACAATCAAAATCACCGGAGTTTAATTATCTCAAAGACAATATCGATTGGTTTCAGGAAAGAAGAAAAAAACAATCTGCAAGCCTTAATTTTGACCGTAGATTAAAGGAAAAACTTTTCGACCAAAATCGCTCCAAAGAGTTAGAGCTCATTTATAAATCTCTGGCCTCCAAGTCTTACCCAGAGAAAAGTCTGATCCTCGAAATAGTCAGACAACAAGAAATTAAATCAATGGAAGCACGAGGAGAAAAATCTGAAGTAAGCAAGTCTTCACAGACATTTGAAAAACCTGATTCAATGGACATACGCCTACATGAATCTATTCGGATAATGACGGACTGGATTGAATTCCTTAATCAAAATATCTCTTCTAAAGAGAATTCAGTAAGCAAAAGACAAATATAATAATCGCCACAAAGAAATTATTACACTTTTTACTTTTTAATACATAGAGCAAATCTTCGTTGCTTTTGTAAATCTCTAATTATTTCGACAGAAAATGAATCAATTGCTGCACTTTCAATTTTCTTAGCATGATCAACGCCAAATTCTAGTGCCAAATAACCTCCTTTGCTCAATTTTGCTTTGGCGATTTTAATAATTTGAAGCAGATCATACAAACCTGCGTCGTTAGAGACAAGTGCTTCGTAGGGATCGAAGTCCCTTACTTCAGGTTCTGCAATTTGCCATTCCTCTTTGCTTAGGTATGGGGGATTTGATATGATTATATCGATGTTAATATTGGGCAATTTGTCTGTTACCCAATTAAATTCAGATACACTAACCCGCGAAGTCAGTCCACATGCCAAAATATTTTCTTTAGCCAGAGAAATTGCTTTTGCACACTTTTCAAGACCAAACCCAAAACAGTTTGGCAAGGATGAGCACAGGGCTAATAAAATTGCACCGCTTCCTGTGCCCAAATCGACTATGTTTCCTTTATAGGAAGAAGGAATTCTATTTAGTAATACTTCGACTAATTCTTCAGTTTCTGGTCTAGGAATTAAAGCTCGAGAGTCACAACTTAATGAAAGATTACAAAACGGAACCTTACCCAACAAGTGTTGAAGTGGAATCCTTTTACCTCTCGAAATAACCAATTTTCTAATTTGGTTTAATTGTTGTTCGGATAATACCTCTTCATAATTTAAAAAAAGATCTATCCTAGAGCAGTTAAGCAAGCTAGCGACTAGCCATTCAGTGTCAGACTTTGGCGAGGGCACTCCCTTTTCCGTTAAGAATTCGGAAGACTTTTTTAAAACCTCATTAATAGTGAGTAATTTAGTGGCCATCAGATTCTTCAACAAGAGCAGTTAGTTTAATTTTTTGATCATAGTCCTGCAGTGCAAAGATTAAATGATCTAATTCGCCAAGCATGGTATCACTCAAGGAATGTGCTGTGTAGTTTATGCGGTGATCAGTAATGCGACTTTGGGGAAAATTATATGTTCGCACTCTTTCACTGCGATCTCCTGAACCTACTTGATCCTTTCTTTCTTTCGCGTATTTTGCATCCTCTTCAGCTTGCTTTGACTTTAGCAAACGCGAGCGTAAAACAGTCATTGCTTTTGCCTTATTTTTTAATTGAGATCTTTCATCTGCACAATAAACGCTAATGCCAGTGGGCTTGTGTAGTAATTGCACAGCTGAATCCGTAGTATTAACTCCCTGACCTCCTGGTCCGCTCGCTCTACATACACTAATTTCAAGTTCATTTGGATCTATTTTAATTTCAACTTCTTGAGCCTCAGGCAATACAGCTACAGTCGCAGTAGAGGTATGAATCCTTCCGCCTGCTTCAGTTACTGGAATCCGTTGTACGCGATGTACCCCGCTTTCGAATCTCATCTTAGACCATGCATCATCACCTCTAAAAACGAAAACAATTTCTTTGAACCCTCCTGTTTCCGATGGGCTTTGGCTCAAACATTCAAAACTCCACCCACTTTTTTCTCCATATTTACAATACATTCTGTACAAATCGGCGGCAAACAAAGAAGCCTCATCTCCACCAGCACCAGCGCGAATTTCAACGATTGTGTTTCTTCCATCATCAGGATCCTGAGGAAGCATGGACAATAGTAACTTTTCTTTTAATTCAAAAAATCTTTCTTTAGCAGAATGAAGTTCCTCACTAGCTGTTTCACCTAAATCTGGATCTTCTGTTAACTCTTCTAAATCACTTATTTCATTTGCACAATCAGTGGCATTATCAAAAATATTAATGATACCTTGTATTCGATTGTGTTCGCGGGACAACTTACTAGCTAAATCTGCATCCTTGAAAATGTCTGGATCAGATAATTGTGCCTCCAATGCAGTGAAGCGTTGCCGAAAGGGCTCAATTTTTGGTAATTGTTCCATGGGCAATTCCTATATAAGATCCAACATAAATAAACCATTAAATTGAAGCAAATATCCAAAAGAAGACAGGTGCATAGCCAAAACATAATGGCATGCATTTGGGATTTTGACAAAACTTTGATTCCTGGTTACATGCAAACTCCCTTATTTGAGCATTTTGGTATCAATGAACATTTATTTTGGCAGGAAGTAAATCAGTTGCCAAAATTGTATAAGGAAAGAGGAATTAGGGTATCTTCAGAAACCATTTATTTAAATCATCTTCTAAGTTATATTAAAAATGGTCCGCTAAGAGGTTTAACAAATCAAAAATTACAAGAATTAGGTAAAGAACTTAAATTTAATCCTGGATTACCCAATTTCCTCTCGGAACTCAAAGCGATCCCTAGTGAAGAAGAATTCGAAATACACGACTTTAAGTTAGAGCATTATGTTATAAGTACAGGACTCGCTCAAATTATTCGTGGAAGTAAAATAAACATCTATCTTGAAGATGTATTTGCGTGTGAGTTTATTGAGTCTCCTCTCCCTCCTAACTATTTAAGTCAAAGGGAATTTTCATTGCCTATTGAGCCTGAGATTTCTCAGGTTGGAATGACTGTTGATAATACCATAAAAACAAGATTTATTTTTGAAATCAATAAAGGATGTAACAAGAATTCTTCCATTGATGTAAACTCAGCAATTGAAGATGAGGATAGGCGCATACCCATTGACCAAATGATTTATGTGGCAGATGGACCAAGTGATGTACCAGTTTTCGCTGTTGTTAAACAAATGGGCGGAAAAGCATACGCAGTGTATGATCAAAAAAATGAAGTTGAATTTGCTCAGACATGCGAACTAGTGGAAAGTTCGAGGGTTCACAATAATGGGCCAGCAGATTATTCACCAGGCTCAACAACTTGCCTTTGGATGAAGCAAAAAGTTAGAGACACACTTAGGGCAATGATTAAAAAAAGGACTGATAATCTTGACAGAAATACGAAATCAGCACCGAAGCATTTGCCCATGGTCACGCCAATAGATAGGGACGATTATTCAAAGCAAGAAACTTTTTGGAAATGAAGAAGTGGATAAGAAAATCTCTACTAGGGCTTGATGGTCTAGCTGAATGGGAAATCAGAAAAATAATTGAAACGGCTGAATTATTAAATTCAAAAAAGGAAAAGGGTAATTCAAATCAGTCTCTGTTAAATGGTAAGCGAGTCATCAACCTTTTTATGGAACCAAGCACCAGAACAAGAGTTGCATTTGAAATTGCGGCAAAATCATTAGGTGCAGATGTAATAACAATAAATGCCAAAGCCAGTAGCCTAACCAAAGGCGAAAGTTTAAGAGATACAGCCCTTAATGTAAGAGCTTTAGGTGCAGATGTAATAATTATCAGACATTCAGCACCCGGTTCTCCCTTATTTCTATCTAATATAGTAGATGTACCCATAATCAATGCAGGCGACGGTGCACATGAGCACCCAAGTCAGGGATTGCTGGACATTTATACATTAATTCAGAAATTTGGAGATCTCAAAAATAAAAGAATTACAATTTTAGGAGATATTCTTTTTAGTAGGGTGGCTAGATCAAACCTCTTTGGCTTACTTACAATGGGAGCTAAGGTCACGCTTGCTGGTCCCTCAACTCTTGTCCCAAAGGAATTTGAGAAGCTAGGTGCGAATGTGAGTCATAATTTAAAAGATGCCCTTACTGGAGCCGATGCTGTAATGCTTCTCCGCATTCAACACGAGAGACAAAGCACAAAGCATTTCCCTACACTTGGCGAATATTCAAATATGTTTGGCCTAAATAATAGCACGCTTAAATATTTAAAAGATGATGCGGTAATATTACACCCTGGGCCAATAAATAGAGGAATAGAAATTGACTCAAATATTGCAGACAGTAAAAGATCACTAATTTTAAATCAGGTTAAAAACGGAATTGCGGTCAGGATGGCAATATTAAAGTTGTGTACTTCAATTAATTAAGAAACAACCGTACAATATGGAGATAAAAAATTTAAATTTGCTAAATGCAAGAGTTTACGATCCATTATCCAATCTTAACGCTACTCTTGATATATTCATTAGGGATGGTAAAATTTTATACGAGTGTGATAATATTGATAGTAAAAATATTTACACACTTAATTTAAAAAACCATCTAATAGTTCCCGGCTTTTTTGACTTACGAGTTCATACACGCATACCTGGAAATAACTCATGTGAAGGAATAAAAAGTATAAGTGAAGCAGCGGCAAGAGGTGGTTTTACCGATATACTTGCAATGCCAGATACCCTTCCTGCCGCTGATAACCCTGGGACGATTCAATATATTAAAGATAGAGTCGAGAAACAGTCCTTAGTAAAAATGTGGTTAGCTGGATGTTTAACAACTGGATCTAAGGGTGAATCAATTGCACCACTTGGATCTCTCAAAGATGCAGGCGTAATCGCAATCACGGATTGCCCTTACTCACCAAATAACAATCAAATATTTATAAATTCAATTAAATATGCAAGCATGTTTGACTTACCTGTCATTGAATTTCCGTTTGATCGATCTTTTGGTTCTGATAATTTCACTCATGAAAGTGCATATAGTTTAAAGCTTGGTATTGGTGGTACACCAAGAATTGCCGAGGAATTAGCTGTTCAAAGAGCAATTTCAATATCAAAAGAGCTTGATGTAAATATTCATATTAGTTCTATTTCAACAATTAATTCAGTTCAATTAATCAGGCGAGCGAAGGAGTTGAACTTTAAAATTACAACTGATGTTAGTATACACCATTTACTCCTTAATGAAACTGCAATTGAGGGCTATAATACTCTTGCTAAATTAAATCCACCTTTGCGCGAAGAAATTGATCGAAATGCATTAGTCAGCGGAGTATGCGACGGTACTATAGATGCAGTAACTTCGGCGCACAATCCTTATTCTTTACATGAAAAACAAGTAGAGTTTGACATTGCACCCAGTGGAGCAATTGGTCTGGAAGTTTGCTTTTCGGGCTTGTATGAGGTTTTAAAAAAATGTCACAAAGACCCGTTAGCTCAAATTTTAAATCTGTTATCTTATTCTCCTCGTAGAATATTACAGTTGAAGCAAAATTATATGAAGTCGGGTGCAACCGCAAATTTTACTGTTATAGCACTCGACAAACCTTTGAAATATGATCTAGCATTAGGTACGAGTCATTCAGAAAATACACCACTTAATTACAAAATCTTTAGTGCAAGCCCTATTTTAACAATAGCAGACGGTCTAATTGCATATAAATCAAATAATATTAGTGACCTTTCTTAATATTAAGAATTTCGTCATCTATATTTCAGGAATTGCTTTTCTGTTACCTAGTGGTAGTTTTTTATTTTTATTATTTATACTCTACAATAATATTACATACAAAGCACGCGTTAATTTCTCTAGTCAAAAATTCTATCACAGTATCTTAATTTTCTTATTTTTCTCTCCACTTGTCTTATTGGTTGGATTTATTACAAATTTTTTCATGCCATTTGCTGAAAAACAAGATATTGTCATAAAGTTTGCAAGTTTTTCTTTGAGTGATAAATTAATTAGTGCTATTTCAATAGTGTTAATAGCACCTATTATAGAAGAATTTTATTTTCGAAAAACTTTATATAATCTTTTACGAGAGAATTTTAATGTTTTTATATCAATAATTTTAAGTTCTTTATATTTTGGCGTTGTTCATCAAAATATTTTTGCTTTCCCTACCCTATTCATATTGGGAATTGTACTTTCAATCACTATTGTTTTAACAAGAAATTGGATTTATTGTGTTTTTTGCCATTCTCTTTTTAATGTTTTAATGCTTTTGCACATTATTTTTAGTCATGGCTAATTTCTACTTCGATTTAAATAATATAGATATTTTAGTTAAGAAAATTTTCGAACCCTATATTGGGCTTCCTTCGATATTTTTTATTAATGGACCAATGGGCGTTGGTAAAACCACTTTAGTTAATTCTATATTACGCCATCTTTCAAATGTCACTCCCAACAGTTCATCATATGGTATCGTTAATACTTATTCTTTAAATCCACCTATATTACATTGTGATTTTTTTAGAACAGGTTGGAATGAAGAAATATTTGAAACTGATGTGCTTCCACTTCTTCTCGGGAACTTTTCTTTATACATGGAGTGGGTCGATCCATTCATCTTATCTGATATTTCTTTAAGTATATCTGTAAATCTCAGTTTTACATCTGACTTAAAAAGAGAAATTGAAGTTTTTAAACTATCATAATCTATTTCTACATGCTTGCACCATATCGATTAATGTGTCATAAAAAATAGATGCTCAGGTGGCGGAATTGGTAGACGCGCTAGACTAAGGATCTAGTGCCGTAAGGCGTGGGGGTTCGAGTCCCCCCTTGAGCACCATTCATTTTGTTTTATCAAATATTTTATGTTTGGTCCTAAGGCCGAGTTTATATTCATCCTTAAATGTTTTGTTTCCAAGGTAGTCAAACCCTTCAAATAACCCATTTTTCCGGTTATTATGCCAGTGTTCGAGCAACCTTACCTGAAATTCACCACCTTTAAGGCGATATGTTTCAACTACCCATTTATTCGCTTTACCTGAGCCAAGGTTGTCCTCGCCGAATTTTTCTTCTGCTTCATCTCTTACTTTCGCCCAAAGAGAAGGCAATAGTTCCCCGCTTCTTGACTTACTAGGAGTATAATCATCAGGATCTTGTGGATCATCAAACCAAAATATGTGAGTTCCATGTTTTTGGCCCATCTTGTATTCTTTTGAAAAAACGGGAATTCCTGAAGGTGTATATTTAAGTGCCTTACCATGAATTTTTCCGATTAAATAAGGAGTCTCAGCAATAATTTGTCCTGAGGGCAGAATGGTTTCAGAAATTCCAGAAAATGGCTTAGTTTCACCTTTGTGAAACGCCAGGGGGTTTGCATTCCACTTACCTGTTTCTTTTATTGGAATAGACTGAATGTGCCCTTTGTTTACATAAGGGTTTCCGAGTATAATGCTACTCCCTTGTGCTCCTTCTACATGAGCTGTAACAGCATTTGAATAGCCTTTACCTTTATTTGTAATTATTAAATTAACAAGTTCGCCACTTTCAGTCACTTCAGGTAGGGCAACCGCGCCACTACCCTTCCAGAATAAGTGGTTATCTGTGAATATTATTTTATTGGCTTTACGCCATTCAATTTTGGCTGAATTAACCCTGCGAGTTTTATAAGCACTAAAAGGCAGTGATGGATATTCACGTGTAAACTCCTGCCATTTTGTAAAAAATTTTGAAGTGCTTCCATCAAATAAAATGAAATAAGCGAAGAGAGAAGTCGCAAGTGTGATAGCAGATAATACTAATAAAAACTTTTTCATTCTGCTTTAAATAATATATCTACAAACTGCTGACATTACCACCCTTTGGCAAGGGGTATTCTCTTTCCTAACATTGAAGGCCATAAGGGACCTCGGTAAACCATAGAAGAGTAAATTTGTAAAAGTGAGGCACCTACATCTAATTTGCGCTGAGCACTTTCCAGGTCATGTATGCCTCCTGAACCAATTATAAGTAGTTTTCCGTTGGTTAATTTATTAATAAAACGGATTATTTCTGTAGATTTCTTTTCAATAGGTCTTCCACTTATGCCGCCCTTTGGTATGCTCTTACCCTGCCACTCCTTTGGTGATTCCACGGAAGTGTTGCATGCAATTACTCCATCAAAGCCATTGTCCAATATGAGTCCAACAATATTATCAACGAGTGCCAAAGGTTCATCGGGAGAAATTTTCACGAGGCAGGGAGGGTTGGATAATCCTGATTCTTCTGAGCGAAATTTCCGGACCTCCATGAATCCCTTCAATAAAGGCTCCAAGTAGCTAACATCCTGTAACATTCGCAAGTTTGGGGTATTGGGTGAACTGATGTTTATCGTAATGTAGTCTGCGGTGGTGGCCACAGCTTTGTAGCCTTCAATGTAATCTTCCAAGGCATTTTCAATCGGAGTTGCCTTCCCTTTTCCAATGTTGATTCCTAAAGGCACCTTCCGAATCTTTTTTGGGTAATATTTTTCAATATTTTTAACTAGAGAATAAACCCCATAATTATTAAAGCCCATTCTGTTAATGAGTGCACTTGAGTTGGGGAAACGAAAAAGCCTAGGCTTTTCATTACCTTCTTGTGCAATGGGAGTGACAGTTCCAACCTCAACATGACCAAAACCAAGAGCTTCCGAAATACCTGGAAATAGGCCGTTTTTATCAAGACCCGCAGCTTGACCGATTCGATTGCGGAAATGGAGCCCCATACAATCAACAGAACTATTTTTATTTTGAGAATGAAAACCTACTAGTGAGTGAAGGGTTCTTCGGACTAACATGGATTTGGAAAGAAGGCTCAAAATACGAACACTCTGTTCGTGGGCAATTTCAGCATCTAATTTGAATAAAATGGGTCGGAGAAGCTTTTGGTAGATTGGTATCATAAATTTACCTTCAAATGGCGAATAATTGGATAAAAAGGAGAAAAACTAGTAAAAAAGCACGCAATAGATTGACATATAAAAAAGAGATGCCTTATGGCAAACCAATGAAAAAAACAAGTCCGAGCTTAGATTGGTGTATTGTTCGCTGTGATGCACAGAAAAAATGGTGGGTTGATTCGATTAGTGACACGGAAAATTGGGATGTTGATAATTTGGGAATTATAGACCCGAAACAATTTCTCTATATAAGTGAACTCTTAGACTCTATGACAGAATTTGGCCTGCAATCACAAATGGTAGATGAAGCATTTTTTACCTTTGAAATTTCTGAAGAATTGAAAGAGGAAAAAGTAAAACTTCTTCGAGTCAAAGATTCTTTATTGAAGGCGGAAGATATGCTGTTTGCACTCCCTGATGTTTTAGATGAAGAAAAAGGACCATATGCCGACTTTTTAAGTCATGTTTCTCAGGTAAGAGTCTCTATGCTTAATGATTTAATTGAATTTGCAGAGCCTTATACTTTAGAAGAGATGGAAGAAATTCTTTCTGAAAGACTTAACAACGACTTTTTGGAAGGAAGGCGAAGTCACTTCAGCGATGAATTAATTTCTATCTTAGAATTTGTACCAGACGGATTTGAAATTGATGCTGATTTAGACGAAAATGAAGATGATGAAGAAGGCAACGGTGAGGACTATTCAGATTTAGATACTCATTTGATAGATGTTTCTGACAAGGAAGAAAAATTACTACCAGACGAAGATTTAAAATGGGATGAGGAAGAGGAAAAAGAAGAAGAAGCAACTCCTTATGAGGGAGGTGCCCCAGATGAACAATAGCCAATCAAATTCATTGCAATAATTTTACAATACGATCCGCAAAGTAACTTAAAATCAAATCAGCCCCGGCTCTCTTGATTGAGACCAAAGACTCCATTGCACAAGCTTCTTGATCTAACCATCCAAGCTGCCCTGCTGCACAAATCCTCGAGTATTCCCCAGATACTTGATATGCTGCGATTGGTGTTTTGAAATTCTGTTTTGCCCAATAAATAATATCTAAATAAGTCTCTGCGGGTTTTACCATAAGTATATCAGCTCCTTCCGAATCGTCTAAAATTAGTTCCTTATGAGCCTCATGTGGATTACATGGGTTTAATTGATAGGTGCTCTTATCAATGTATTCACCCTCTATTGAAGAACCGATAGCACCCCTAAAAGGGCCATAGTAAGCAGAGCAAAATTTAGCAGAATAAGCCATGATTGAAACATCATGGAAATTTTCTTGGTCTAAAGCTTGACGAATGGAACCAACACGCCCATCCATCATATCAGATGGAGCTACCCAATTAAATCCAGCACGTGCACATAGGGTGGATGCCTGAGCAAGAATCTCCACTGTATCATCGTTCACAACCACACCACTTTTATTGATGATGCCATCCTGACCATGTGTTGTGTATGGATCTAAAGCCAAGTCAGCAATTAAAACACAATCTAGTCCAGTCCCTTTTATTATTCTGGCAGCTTGATAAATTATAGACTCAGCATTTAGAATTTCGCCCCCACTAGCATCTTTGAACTTAGGTAGGATTTTGGGGAAAAGAGCAAAAGCACGAAGCCCATTGCTATGCCAAGTTGCTAGCTGTTCTGCTAATCTTTCAAGGGGCCAACGAAAGACGCCAGGCATGGTTTCAATTTCTTCTACCTCATGACCACAGTGAATGAATACGGGCAGAATAAGATCCGTGCACATAAGCTGGGTTTCCTGTATTAAAGCAAGAGTAGATGGTGATTTACGTAGTCTGCGTGGACGACATTTTAAATTCAAGGTCATGTCTTTATGCAATGAGGATTTGATCGACAATCCAAGTGGAAAACAAGATGATTTAAATAAAATGATTGGTTCGCAAACTTAAAGTACCTTCCAAGCAGAAAACCACCCTATGGATATTTATGCTAATGTAGAGATTTGGCTAGCTTTGGGCATTCTATTAATAGCTTTGATTTCCTATGTTTGGGAAAAAGTTAGGATGGAAATTACATCTGCCTCACTGTTGCTCTGTGTTTTGGTAATTGCAGGACTTGAGTTACCCAAGTGGCCCACTTTTGGGGAGACGATGAAGATATTTTCAAGCGAGGCACCTCTTACGATAGTTGCGATGTTCATGGTCAGTGCGGCTCTTACAAGACATCGGCTGATCGAGACACTTTCAAAATATTTAGAGGGATTTACACCATATGGATACAAGCCCTTCATGTTTTTGCTTTTACTCTCAATCGCGATATTTTCTGCATTTGTTAACAACACACCTGTCGTAATAATATTATTACCTGTCGCAATTAGCTTATCCAAGCCCCTTGGAGTATCTTCTTCCAAGATGCTAATTCCTATATCCTATGCATCAATTTTTGGCGGCTGTTGCACCCTTCTTGGAACAAGTACAAATATTCTAGCAAGTGGATTTATGGCGAATTCTGCTTATTATCCTGATATGGAGGCAATGGGTATGTTTGAGCTCGCTAAGATAGGGCTGCCGCTTTTATTTTTTGGACTAATCTTCCTTGTTTTTTTCGGATATAAACTTCTACCGAATAGAGAAGCCCTAAGTAGCATTATTTCAAGCATTGGGCGAAAAGAATTTCTTGCAGAAGCCTTAGTTTCCGGGGGTTCACCTTTAATCGGACAGGTTGTAAAAAATTCAACTTTGGATAGTACTTCAGGAATTCGCCTCCTTGATTTGATAAGAAGCGGGAAAAGTGAATCGCTAGAAAGTAAGAACCTAAAGTTTAGGTTAGGCGATCGGTTAATTTTAACCTGCAAACCGCAAAGCATGCTAGATGCAAGGGAAGAGGCAGGTATTGATTTTTTTAATTCCTTATCTACTGGAGCCGAAGGTATTTCGGCAGAAGAGGCGGTGATGGTGGAAGGAATGGTTAGGCCATCATCCTCTGTTACGGGTAAGAGTTTACAAGATGCAAATTTTCGAAATAAGTATAATCTGACTATTGTAGCCGTACATCGAAGAGGGAAAAATCTTCACTTAAGGCTTAATAGTTTAAAATTACGACCTGGAGATACTTTATTATTTTTGGGGACGGAAAAAGATATCCAACACTTGAGAGAATCTGAAGAAGTTGTCCTGTTGGACCATCCTCCAATACCTCTAAAAAAACAAGTATTCAAAGCATTTGGTGTACTGGCAATAATTGGAGGGATAATCTTTTCTGCTACCACATCTTTACTGCCTTTATCGGTAGCCTCTCTTTCTGGTGTAGCTATTTTGATCATTACTCGTCTTATCAACTTTCGTGAGGCACTGCGTGCGGTTGAGTGGAATATTATTTTACTTATCTACGCCATGCTATCTATCGGAGTTGCTATGGAAAAGAGTGGCGGCTCAGAACTCTTAGCAGAAACCGTGATTGAAATTTCACTCACAACATTCGACGGAGACTGGAAGTTGGTTTTCACAATTGCAGTAATGTACCTCATCACAGCATTATTAACTGAATTACTATCCAACAACGCCACCATAGCAATCATGGCTCCTGTTTCATTGGCTGTTGCCTACCAGATTGGACTGGATGAATCTGCAGCGAGAGCGTTTATTTTAACAACCTGCATTGCTTCCTCGGCCAGCTTTGTTACACCGATTGGGTATCAAACAAATACTTTTGTATACGGAGTGGGTGGGTACCGATTTAAAGATTTCGTAAAGTTTGGGATATGGCCAATGCTCCTGTACACGATAGGGACAACCTTTTTTGTTTCATGGTATTGGGGTTTTTTCCCCTCATTTAAGTAAGCGAGATAAACCAAGCTAATCAAAAATGATGTTTTGATTAGTAAAATATACTGCCTGTATGGACATAAAAAATAGTATGAATCGTTGAATTAAGGTAAAATAAAGCCAAAATTTTTCCGCAATGCTTGTGAATAACTTCACAACAAGAACAAAACTCAACAAAAAACCAAAATTCCAGGCATTAATCTTTTAATTTACACTTTCTTATGTAACTGGTATATAGGTATATACAAAATTAGTGAACTTTTAATGACTACAAGTCTAGAGGAAATCAAAAAGACGGTAGAAACGCTTAATCTCCCCTTGACCAAAATCTTGTATTTAAACAATATATTTAGACATGATACTTATTAAATTAGAAGCGAGTATTCAACATTAGAAGCATTTTCTGCATTAGAAAAACTTATATTACTTTCACAAAATTTCCTTATGAACCCAAAAGAAAACCAAAGTGACAAATACGACTCATCTCAAATTCAAAAATTGGAAGGATTGGAAGGAGTTCGTAAACGCCCAGACATGTATATTGGGGATACAAACGAAAGAGGTCTGCACCACTGCGTTTTTGAAATAGTAGATAATTCGATAGACGAGGCTCTAGCGGGATATTGTAGTGAAATTAAGGTGCATTTACATGGTGACGGTTCTTGCACCATTCAAGACAACGGAAGGGGAATTCCTGTAGATATTCACCCTAAGCATAAAATCCCTGCCTTAGAATTGGTTCTTACTAACCTGCATGCAGGTGGGAAATTTGGCAAAGGTGCGTATCAAGTTTCAGGTGGACTCCATGGAGTTGGTGCAAAATGCGTAAATGCAGTTTCTGAATGGTTTATTGCTGAAGTGCGTAAGGAGGGAAAAGTGTACCAAATGGAATTTTCAAGAGGTAAGACGACAAAGGAAATAAATATTATTGGTGAAACAAATAGCACTGGAACTAAAATCACCTTTTTTCCTGATCATCAAATTTTTACTGAAACTCGAGAATTCAAATTTGAACTTTTAGCAAAACGTCTTCGGGAATTAGCCTTTCTTAACCCAGGGGTTAAGATCATACTAGTAGACGATCGTGATAACAGGAGTGAAAATTTTTATTTTGAGAATGGAATCTCTGAATATGTAACCTATTTAAATAAAAATAAAAATGAAATTTTGAGCACGCCAATTTCCTTTTATGGAGAAGCTCCGACTGAATCGGGTGACGGCACAATTATCATTGAAGTGGCGATGACTTACAATGATACCTTTAACGACCAGCTCTTTGCTTATGCAAATTCAATTCATAATGTCGAAGGGGGTACTCATTTATCTGGGTTTAGAACAGCTTTGACAAGAGTGATTAATGGATATGCACGCCAAAATGATCTTTTAAAGGAAAAAGAACTTTCCCTAACGGGTGATGATGTAAGAGAGGGTTTAACGGCTGTTATTTCCGTGAAAGTCCCTGAGCCGAGATTCGAGGGGCAAACGAAAACTAAGCTGTCTAACCGTGAAGTGGATGGAATCGCCCAGAAAATAGTGGGTGAAAAATTAAAGAATCATTTCGAAATTAATCCTGAAGAAGCAAAATTGATAATACAAAAAGTAATCCATGCAGCCAGAGCAAGAGAAGCTGCTCGAAAAGCAAGGGAGACTGTTCGGAAAGGAGCTCTTTCTGGGGGTGGGCTACCGGGAAAATTGGCAGATTGTTCTGAAAAAGACCCTTCTAAAAGCGAGCTTTACATAGTTGAGGGAGATTCTGCTGGCGGTTCAGCAAAACAAGGCAGAGATCGTTTAACACAAGCAATATTGCCTTTGAGGGGAAAACTGCTCAATGTAGAAAAGGCTAGATTAGATAAAGTTCTAAATAACGCTGAAATAAGGAGTTTAATTACAGCAGTAGGAACTGGAATTGGAGACCATGAAGGCGAGGGTTCCTTTGATGCTGCTAAAGCTAGATATCATAAAATCATTATTATGACAGATGCGGATGTAGATGGTGCTCACATTAGCACATTACTTCTGACTTTTATATTCAGGCAAATGAAAGGTTTGATTGAAAATGGGTATGTATATGTAGCTCAACCTCCCCTTTATAAAATTAAGCGAAAAAAGACCGAGCAATATGTTCAGGATGACAATGAAATGAGCAGAATATTAATCAAGCTAGGTTGCGATGAAATTGAACTTCGTAACAATATTACAGGTCAGGGAATTGCTGAACAAGCTTTAGAAGAATTAAACCAAAAATTTCTTAAAATAGAGCAAATTGGTAAAAATATTGGAAGATATGGAAGCTCTTTGAAACGTTATCTAACGCACTATGATGAACAAATTAGAAAATTACCACGTTTTGTTGCTAGAATAAGAACCGGCAATGATGAGGAGTTAAGATTTCTAGCAGATATTGATGCCAAGGAAGGCTTTCTTACTTCAATCAATGCAAATAGCGAGGAAGGCGTTATAAACAGAGAAGTGCAAGTTGAAACAGAAACTGTTTCGCAAAGAATATCAATTCTAGAAATTTTCGAGAACTTAGAACTAGAAAAGCTACTCCTAGCCTGTATTAATGCAGGAATAGACCCTACATTCCTAAATGGAAAAAACTCTGAATGCTACACACTGTTAACAATCGGCTCTGGTGAAGCACCTCCAATACCTGTTCACAATATAGAAGGCTATCTCAAAGAGTTACGGTCTTTAGGGCGCAAGGGATTACAAATTCAAAGGTATAAAGGCCTTGGAGAAATGAATCCTAAACAATTGTTTGAAACAACGATGGATCCACAAAAGCGAACATTAATTAAAGTCGAAATAGAAGATGCAGTCGCAGCGGATGAAATGTTTACTATGTTAATGGGCGAAGAGGTTGCACCGAGGCGTGCATTTATTGAAGATAATGCGTTAAATGTGACTAATTTAGACGCCTAATATTTAAGATTATGGAAACTTCACAACATTCAAAAAGAAATATAAGCGATATTATGCAATCTGCATATATCGACTACTCTATGTCGGTAATTGTGAGTCGAGCACTGCCAGATGTGAGAGACGGATTCAAACCCGTTCAGCGTCGAGTTTTATATGCGATGCTCAGAGAGGGTTTACTACACAATCGTGCTTATGATAAATGTGCTGGCGTGGTAGGCGAGGTGCTTAAGAACTACCATCCCCATGGAGATAGTTCGGTGTACGACACCCTTGTACGTATGGCACAACCCTGGGTAATGAGATATCCCCTAGTGGACGGGCAAGGCAATTTTGGTTCTGTAGATGGCGATTCTGCTGCGGCATATCGATACACAGAATGTAGACTTACAAAAATTGCTGAGGAACTCTTAAAAGATATTGATGAGGATACCGTAAATTTCGCACCTAACTATAAAGAAAGCTCAACTGAGCCCTCCGTTTTACCGTCCGCTTTACCTACCCTTCTTATGAATGGGTCTACAGGAATTGCAGTTGGCATGGCCACAAATATTCCTCCTCATAACTTAACTGAGCTGATAGATTCGATCTGTGCTATTATCGATGATCCCCAAATCTCTATCGATGATATAATGGGTATCCTTCCAGGCCCTGATTTTCCATCAGGTGGAAGTATTTTTGGTAAATCTGGCATTGATTCATACATGAAGACTGGTCGAGGTATTGTGAGGATGAGAGGATCCATGCACATTGAAGACCTTCCAAACGGAAAACAACAGATTGTTATTACTCAAATACCTTACAATGTGAATAGAGCCACACTAGTCACGCGAATAGCAGATTTGGTAAGAGATAAAATTCTTGATGGAGTCAGTGACCTAAGAGATGAATCTACCGAAGATACTCGCATTATTGTTGAACTTAAAATGGGAGAAATAGAGCGTGTCACGATCAATAAACTTTTTAAGCTTACAGCACTAGAAAGTAGCTTTGGTGTAATCTTACTTGCCCTTGACCGACTGCGCCCAAGACAACTTTCAATAAAAGAGGCTCTAGTATGCTTCATAGAGCATCGTAGAGATGTTACTCTAAGGAGAACTCAATTCAGATTGCGAAAAGCTGAAGATAGAGCACATATTCTAGAGGGCTATAAAATCGCACTAGATAATTTAGATGAATTTGTACGAGTAATACGAGCTTCATCAAATCGCAATGAGGCCAAAACTAATTTAATAGCCAAATTTAATCTTTCTGACAGACAAACTAATGCAATATTAGATCTACGATTATATCAATTGACAGGCATGGAAAGAGATAAGATCGATGAGGAGTATCTTCAATTGATGTCAAAAATTAATGAACTCAAGAATATAATTGATAACGAATCCGTCTTACTTGACCTCATTAAATCTGAACTATTACACCTCAAAGAAACCTATGGTGATTCTCGGAAATGCGAGATTACTGAAGCTGAAGGTGAAGTAAGGATGGAGGACTTAATACCAAATGACGGATGTGTAATTACAGTGACAGAAACCGGTTTTATTAAGCGTACTTCAGTTGAAGAGTATCGTTTACAAAACCGAGGGGGTAAGGGAGTTATTGGTAGTGGGCAAAAAGAGGAAGATCCTGTCAGGGTGCTTCAAACATGTAATGCACACGACACTCTTATGTTCGTCATGAATAATGGTAGAATATATGTAGAAAAAGCCTATGAAATTCCGGAATGCAGTAGAATATCCAAAGGAAGAAATATTATTAATTTTCTTAATCTTCAGAAAGGTGAAAAAATTTCATCATTGCTATCTATTACATCATTTGAATCTGATGATTCTTTAATTCTTTGCACACAGAAAGGAATTACAAAAAAAACAAAATTAATTGCGTATAAAAATCACCGTAAAGGTGGAATCATTGGTATTAATGTAGACGATGGCGATCGGGTTTTGAAAGCAATGCTTGCAAGTGATGATGATCACTTGCTTGTATTGACGAAAAATGGAAAAGGTCTTCGATTTGACTGTAACCAACTAAGGAATCAAGGTAGGGTAACCAGAGGTGTGCGTGGCATCCGATTAAAAGAAAATGATGCTGTCATAAATATGTTAGTCGTCGATGACTCTAAACTCTTACTACTTTGTGGAAGAAATGGATTGGGCATTCGAACCAGATTTTCAGCTTTTCTTCCAAATGGTGGTGCAAATACAGGTGATGAAACTACTGTAAATCCTCGTAAACGCGGAGGTCAAGGAGTCACGGCAATGAACACTTCTTCCCTTTGTGATGCACTTTCTGTTCAAGAAGATAGCGAAATTTTAATGATAACAAAAAAAGGCCAAGCAGTCCGTTGTCCCGTTTTAAACATTCGTGAAACAAACAGAGGTTCCAAAGGAGTTAGGTTGGTTAATCTCTCGGATAAAGACCATCTGATAGGTGTTTCGGAGGTTGTAATGCTAGATGAGGCAAGTCAAGATGAGACTACAGATGTAACAAATAACGACATTACTTCTCAATCATCTCCCACTATTGAAACGCAATAATAATTTATTAAGATCTATTATTTCTGTGACGCGTTTTAACAATAGATAGCATATTATAGCATCGAATACGGAGTGATGAAATGTCCGTTTTTCTTTTATGCAATATTTCATGGTTATATCTTGAATTATTTCGACATCAATAAATCTTTTTGCTAGTGATTTTAAATCAAATTTCTTTTCTGAAGGATATAGTGCTTTATAAGTTTTCACCGTGTCAATCCATGGATCCCAATAGAAGTTTTTTCTTCTAATTCCAAATATTTGTGCTCGATACGGCATTATATTTTTTAAAAAATTATGTTCAACCGAAGCAGAATGTGACACAAATAAATCTACTTGTTCTAAGTTTTTATTTTGAAAATAATTTACAACCAGATCTTCGATTGTGTGATTATGTGTACACTTCGATATTTCCTTGATATGATTAATCTCACCATCTTTAACGAGTACAAATCCTGCCTCTCTTATTCCACTTCTTAAGGTACCCTCGAAGTCGAGAATCAGGATATTTGATTTTTCCCATGTCACTTTCATTCAAAGATTTTATTGGCTTTTGCGAGCACAACACAAATTCATTAGCAAGTACTTTCATGAATTCGAGTGTTAAAAAGGGATTTAAAGATGACGGTACAGTGGTTACGAATTTAGATTTTGAAATTGAATCTTCTCTTCGGGAAGCGATAAGATCATCCTACCCATCTCATTCAATAGTAGGCGAAGAATTGGATGTCGAAACAAACAACTCTCCATTTTCTTGGATCATTGACCCAATTGATGGTACCTACAGTTTTTGTAACGGTAGCCCATTATTTGGAACATTAATTGGTTTTCTTGAAGATGGCTTTCCTCGTTATGGCTTTATGAGACTCCCTTTAGTCGATGATATTGTTGTATTTGGAGATAACGAGCATACAACTGTTTGTGGCAATCCCACATCTGTCCGAAAATTTAATGGATGGAATTGTTCACTTGTCCTAACTACCGACATTTACACCATAAAAAATTCCCCGGCATCTTACCATTGGCAACATATTATTAAGCAAGGTGCAACTGCACGAACCTGGGGTGATTGTTACGGATATTTTATGGTTTGTTCAGGCAATGCAGATTTGATGGCAGATACTAACCTCAAAGATGTAGATATCTTACCAATCATACCACTTCTAAGAGGAGCCGGTGTATCAATTCATGCATTCGGGCGAAAAGACTTTAAACATATTATTGTTTCTTCCGCCGAAGCACTGAGCGACTTAAATCTTTAGTGGAAAAGTGGAGCGGGCGAAGGGATTCGAACCCTCGACATCCACCTTGGCAAGGTGGTGCTCTACCA
>JAYNZN010000055.1:0-7017 GCA_038103695.1 Opitutales bacterium | reverse complement strand
GTGATCCTTGGTCTTGGTAATGGTACAGTTGAAGCTTTTATCAACCCAGTGGTTGCTACCATGTTTAAGAAGGACAAAACCAAATGGCTTAACATCCTGCACGCTGGATGGCCAGGTGGGTTGGTGATCGGTGGTATCCTTACCATCCTCCTCGGAGCACAAGCAGCTGAGGACTGGAGAATTCTCATTTATCTCATCGCTATCCCAGCGGTTGTATACCTTGTAATGCTTCTTAAAGCTGAGTTCCCCGTCAATGAGCGTGTTTCTTCTGGTACATCCTACAAGGAAATGCTTGCTGAATTTGGGGCCATTGGTGCATTGATTGCCGGTTATCTTATCTACAGGCAGCTTGGCATGGTATTTGGATGGGGAGACAACATTGTCTACATTCTTACCGCAGTTTCCACAATTGGTTACTACCTGTACTGCAAATCTCTTGGCCGACCGCTCCTTATTTTCATGTGCATAATCATGATTCCACTGGCTACCACCGAGCTTGGTACAGACGGTGCCATCTCTGGATTGATGGAAGAACCCATGAAAGAAGCAGGATACAACGGCTTGTGGGTGCTTATTTACACCTCTGCAATCATGATGGTCCTCCGGTTCTGGTTTGCAGGTCCTATCGTTGAAAAACTTGGACCTCTGGGACTGCTTACAACCTCTGCGGTCTTGGCAATTGCTGGCCTTTATCTTCTCAGCTCAGCATCCGGATTGGCCATGATCTTCGTATTTGCCACCTTGTACGGTTTCGGAAAAACCTTCTTCTGGCCGACTACTCTTGGGGTGGTCTCAGAGCAATGCCCCAAGGGCGGTGCTCTTACCCTCAACGCGATTGCCGGTATCGGTATGCTTGCAGTCGGTATTTTGGGTGGTCCCGTAATTGGTAAAATGGGTGAAGATGCAGTGAAAGCGTCCATCATTTCGTCCACATCCGAAGAAACCTACGGAAAAGTATCCAAGGACAGCACCTACTTCCTCGGCGATTACACCGCAGTGGACCTTGCGAGCGTGGATGCTCTCGAGTCTGAGGAAAAAGACACCGTTCGTCACAGTATTCAGGTGGGCAAGCAGGCTTCTTTGGCCAGTGTCGCAATCTTCCCTGTTTTCATGCTCGCCTGTTATCTTGCTCTTATTTTCTACTTCAAGGGACGTGGTGGCTACAAACCTGTCGAGCTTGAAGAAAGTAAATCCTGAGGGCCGAATTTTAAGCGGTTTCCTCCCAACCAAACCAAACCTACTCAGAACCTATGGCTAAGAAAAAACCCTTGCGCATCGGACTGATCGGATATGGCTTTATGGGCCGTACCCACTCCAACGCATTCCGTAAAGTGCCCAACTTCTTTCCGGAGTTGAAGTATGAACCCCAACTCGCTGCTGTTTGTGCTCGTAACAAAGACCGTGCCCAGGCATTCGCCGACCAATGGGGCTACGAATCGGTGGAGACCGACTGGAAGAAGCTGATTGCCCGCGATGATATTGATGTGATCGATATTGCTGCACCCAACAATGTACACCACGAAATCGCCATCGCTGCCGCGAAGGCAGGGAAAGGAATTCTCTGTGAAAAGCCCCTTGCCCTTAACTGCAAAGAGGGTGAGGAAATGGTTCGCGAAGTGGAAAAAGCAGGCGTCGCCAACATGGTATGGTACAACTACCGTCGTATTCCTGCGGTCACCATGGCCAAGGAAATGATTGATGAGGGGCGTTTGGGTAAGATCTATCACTACCGTTCCAACTTCCTTCAGGATTGGACCATCAGCACCGATCTCCCCCAGGGTGGAGAAGGCCTGTGGCGTCTCGATGCTAAGGTGGCCGGTAGTGGAGTAACCGGAGACTTGCTTGCTCACTGTATTGATACTGCGATCTGGTTAAACGGACCTATTGTGGAAGTCAGTGCCATGACCGAGACCTTCATCAAGGAGCGCGTTCACACGGCTACCGGCAAGAAACAAAAGGTAACCATTGATGATGCCTGTGCCTTCCTCGCAAAGTTTGCCAATGGTTCGCTCGCGATCTTTGAGTCCACCCGCTATGCCCGTGGACACAAGGCCCTCTACACCTTCGAAATCAACGGTGCAGATGGTTCCCTCTTCTGGGACTTGCATGATCTTCACAAACTCGACTACTTTGAGTATGATAAGGAAGATGCCAAGACCCGTGGATGGCGTTCCATTCATGTAACCGATCCAGGTGAGCACCCCTACATGAATAAATGGTGGGTACCAGGTCTCAATATCGGATACGAGCACAGCTTCATCAACCAGTTTGCTGACTTTGTCGCCGGTTACGGTTCCCGTAAGAAACGTCCCTTACGCCCAGACTTCCGCGATGCCCTGGAAACCCAGTACATCTGCGAAGCGGTGCTTGACTCCGCTAAATCAGGACGCTGGAAAAAAGTGGGAAAGATTCGATCCAAGGCTAAATAAGCTGAAGTAAATCTTCCAAGTTTTTATTATAAAAAGCCCGGTCAGTTGACCGGGCTTTTTTCTACCTGTTTAAAATTTAAAAACTCAAAAACTATTCCAGTCCAAGAACCTTTTTTCCCTCTTCGGAAATCATCCTTGGATTCCAGGGGGGATCCCAAACGATATCAACCTCGGCAGATTCCACCTCGCTAAGGGCGAGGATGCGCTGCTTGGCATCATCGGCGATTACAGGGCCCATTCCACAGCCTTGTGCAGTTAAGGTCATCTTTACACTAATCTTTTTGCCATTGTTCCCATCCTCAATCCTCAAATCATAGATTAAACCGAGATCGACGATATTTACAGGTATCTCTGGGTCGTAACACCCGCGCATCGCATCCCAGACCTTCTCTTCACTAAAAGGACCGCTATCCTTTCCACCATCTTTGCTTTTCAGGACCTCCCGTTTGATCTCATCACCCAACGCATCAAGCTCTGTCTCCCCCACCCGATACATTCCAGTCGCATCACGCAGGGTAACCGATCCCCCCAAAGACTGGGCAATAGAATAAGAAGCCCCCTCGGCAAGGGTGACTTCATCTCCCGCAGGTATAACAGTGGCTTTACAAGCACGAATGAGGATTACCGATTGATTCATAAAAAGATTGATCGTTTAAGTTTAGTTTTAATTAACGCGGAAAACCGAAAGAACCACGATACCAAGAAAGCCAAGAGTAGGTTCGGCGGGAATCCTCAATAATCTGGTAGATTTGATGTACATCACTCAACCCATTGGATTTCGCAAATGCAACCAGGGGAGATACTGCAATATTATTTTTGATTTGTGCCTGAGAATCTAACATCTCCACAAATTCATCCATCGGGGTGCTCACTTCAGGCATTTCCACTACCTCAAAGTCTTTACCAAGTCCCGCGAACTCTGCTGCACGGTCAATCGCATCGTAAAGACCGCCTAATTCCTGAATCAGCCCAATTTTGCGGGCATCCATGCCCATCCATACCCTGCCCTCTGCATGTTTTTTGACTGCATCAATAGAGAGGTTTCTACCCGTAGCCACAAGATTTACAAATTTTTCGTAGAGTGACTCGACATGAGATTGCAAAACTTCCATTTCTTTTTCGGTTTTTGGACGGGATACGCCAAGTAAATCCGCAGAAGGGTGCGTCTTGATCGAATCAAAGGATGCACCAAATCGGGTGCCAAGATCTTTCAGGTTCGGAAGCAGACCAAAGACACCGATTGAACCAGTAATGGTTTGCTCATGAGCAAGCAAAAGATCGCAGTCCGTAGCAATCCAGTATCCACCTGAGGCTGCAATCGCCCCCATGGATACCACAACTGGTATTCCTTCTGATCGTGCCCGACGAATTTCCTGCAATATGGCGTCCGAGCCAGAGACACTCCCACCAGGACTGTTGACCCGCAAAACGATCGCTTTACAGTTTTCATTATTCCACGCAGTCCGGATACGGCTGACAATTTCAGCCCCACCTACCATCGATCCGTCATCTTCACCACCATCCACAATCACGCCTTCCACATAGATAACCGCAATTTCAGATGTATTAAAATGGGCATCCGCTCCCTCATTGATATCTCCAGGTTGAGGACGATCCAGATATTCGATCAGGGAAACCTGCTCGAACCCATCTCCATCCTCATTTAAAGAACCCTGTTTGATCACCAAATCAATCAATTGATTATGGGAAAGAATTCCATCAACCAATCCAATCTCAAGGGCCTCTTCCGCCTCAAACAGATAATCGCTCTTAAGCTTGGCATTTAATTCACGGAAGGAAAGATCGCGACGGTTGGAAACAAAGCCAAGGTAGTCCGCCCATCGAACATTAAGCAACCGCTTGATCTGCTCGCGGTTTTCCGCACTGTATCCGGTGGAGGTAAATGGCTCGACAGCTCCCTTGTATCTTCCCGTGCGGACCACTTGTACACCGACCCCATATTTTTTAAGGGTATCTCCCAGAAAAAGATCCTGACTTGCCAAACCATTTAAGAGCAGGGTACCGGATGGATCTATGTAGAGCTCATCGCAAGCAGAATAAACCAGGTAGTCCAGCTGAGTTGGACTGTGACAAAAACCAATCACTGGCTTTCCGGAAGATTTAAAGTCATCCATACCATCGATCATTTCACGAATTGTGGAATAGCCACATCCGTAGTCTTGAGGCTGAAAACTTCCTTTAACAAGAATTCCGGTTATTCGAGGATCAGTCTTCGCCTTTCGTAAAGCATCCAACACTTCCAATAAATGAGCTTGGGCTGGTTTGACCTCTTCCGTGAGAGCCTGTTCGGCCACATCCTCAAAAGTGAGACCACCGGGTCGCTCCGTTAAGTTCATCGTGAGATCCACCACTAAAAAAGAATTCGATCGAATCGAAGGCTTGGGAGTCTCGAGTAGTGATTTGATCACCCCTCCCATTAAAAAGAAAAATACCACTGCGAACAGAATCGTGGAGACTAGAGATACAGCAAATTTACGGAAAACTTCGGATAAAAACTTTTTCATTTAAGACAATCCTTGAAAAAAATACCTGATTAGAGAAAAGGTCGAAGAAAAACTTTGCGTGTCTTCTGAAATCCAACATCTTGCCATAAGCATGGAAGACGAACCTTTTAGTGTAGAGCGTAAGGCATTACGAATCAACTTGGACCCTGCCAAGTATGGCACCTTTGCCGAAATTGGTGCGGGTCAGGAAGTCGGTAGAAATTTCTTTCAGGCAGGAGGTGCCGCTGGAACAGTGGCCAAGACCATTTCTGCCTATGATATGAAATTCAGTGACTCTATCTATGGCGAAGCAGGTAGATATGTATCGCGACAGCGCCTCGTGCAAATGCTCAAGCATGAGTACGAACTCCTCGACGAACGTCTCTCGGAAGCAAGGGGTGGAAACACCACCTTTTTCTCCTTCGCCAATACGGTTGCCGCATTAAATTATAATAAGACCAACGAATGTCATGGGTGGATGGGTATTCGCTTGCAACTTGAACCGATGGGACCTCCGCATGATGTTATTTTGCATGTACGTATGCTCGACCGGGATAACCGCCTACAACAGGATGCTATTGGGCGACTCGGTGTAAATATCGTTTACGGAGCCTTTCATTTGAGAGATAACCCTAGTGCATTCATCGCTAGCTTGATCGATGAACTGGGAGAGGATCGGATTGAGGTGGATATGATTGAATTTAACGGGCCGGATTTTGAAAAATTCGACAACCGTATCCTTTCTCTTGAATTGATACGAAACGGGCTGACTCACTCAGTGATGTTCGATGAAAAAGGCTTTGTGGTACAGGCTGCGGAAAAACTCTACAAGCGTCCCTGCCTGATCGAACGCGGAAGTTTCCGTCCTCTCACCAAGGTCAATGTAGATATGCTGGAAAAAGCTAGAGCCCAATTTGTTGCCAGAGAGGATGTGGACTCATCCAAGCTCAATGTATTCATGGAACTCACATTAGGTGCTCTTGGAGGAAAGGATGAAATTGATCACGATGATTTCCTTGCCCGTATTGAGGTGATCAATGCCTGTGGCTATGGAGTATTGGTGACCAATTATTTTGAGTATTACCGTTTATCTGCATACCTAAGAAGACTAGTTAGAGAGCCGATTGGATTAGTGCTTGGACTCAACAATTTGGCTGATATCTTCAAACAGGAATACTACGAAAACCTCGATGGCGGCATCCTCGAAGCCTTCGGCGTCCTGTTTAAAGAAAACCTTCGTATCTACGGTTACCCCATCGAACAGGAGACCTTTGAAATCTATAGCAAACAAATGGGAAGAGGCGACAATGTGGAAGCCTTGGCGGATCAGGATGGCCTTATCACCATAGAAAATCTGGTAGTCGCGGAAAACCTCAGAAACCTTTACAAGTATGTAAGGGAAAATGGATTTTTGGAACAAATCGAAAACTGCGACCGTACGAACATGAAACTCTTCTCCCGGGATGTTTTCCGAAAAGTTTGCCAGCGTGAGACTGGGTGGCAGAATGCCCTACCCCAACCGGTAGTTGAAATGATTGAGGCCAAAGGCTTATGGAAATGCTAGCTACTTTTTCTATTCAAAACTCAAAGTCTGCATAGATCATTCGGTGGTCTGAGCCCTCTAGGCAACGCAACTGGTCCGCCACCCGGGCAGATCCTTCAATGGTGTGCCCCCTCATCGCTGGGGAAGTGAAAATGTAATCTATCCGGTCGTAACTATCCTGTTTTTTATAGTAATGCGTCCAAAAGTAACCCATCGTATCCCTGCATGGGAGAATGTCGTTGAGAGTGGTTTTATTCACTTTCTGAAACCGACGGATCGCAGCAGAATTTTTGAAATCATTAAAGTCTCCAAGCACAATATGCATGGGGGTAGACTCTGGAGAATAAGTATGCCGGATGTAATCGCGTATGGCACGGGCTTCCTTTTCACGAAGGCTTGCGGCCTGAGGATCGTCTTTTCTTTCGGTCCATTTACTTTTTAAGTGAAGGTTAAACAACCTCCAGTTTTTCCCATTCGTAAAAAATTCCACTTCCATCAAGCCACGCCTGGGCCGAAGAGATTTACCAAAGTAGGAAAACTC
>JAYNZN010000013.1:3877-32935 GCA_038103695.1 Opitutales bacterium | reverse complement strand
ATATCAGAGGTAATCACCACCCAACTCTTAGAGGATACAGGTTCTTCGGTGCCTTTTAGCCCCATGCAGGATGCTTCCCTCAATTTGATGCTCTGGCTGGATGCTGCTGATCGAGAAAGTATGGATCAAGGTACAGTTGCCGGTGCAATGGGGCCTCCGATCGAGGGAAGTAGCGTTGGTCATTGGAGAGATAAAAGTGGAAATGGGTTTAATGCAGTTCGCACTAGCGGAACTCCAAAGTATGAAACCAATTCAATTAATTCCTCATTCCCATCCCTTAATGCCAACTGGGGAACCATGACACTTTCAAATTCTGGAACCTCATTTGACCAATGGGACCAAATGACGGTTATCTTCGTGTTTAAATGGTTGAATGCAAATTACTGGCAATGGGCTATTCAAAAAGGATACAACGGATCTGCTGGGTGGCAAATTCAACGAATGAATACTGGGGCAAACCAAGGTACAGGAATGTGGTTTGCGAGGTCTGGCACCTCACACACACGTTTAACTGGATCTACTCTGACCGATGCAAGGGATGAAGTAAAACTTCTCATATTTAGGTACGATGGTGCTGAAAATAATTTAAAAATTTACAGCAACGGTGGATACATAAAACAACATACAACAATGCCAAGTAGCTGGGTATCCGATCCCAGTGAAACGGTTAAAGTGGGTGGAGGGAATCGTTTTGCAGAAATCTTGATTTTCCAAAGTGCCCTCAGTGATACTGACCGTGAAAAATTTGAAGGATACTTAGCTCATAAATGGGGGTTAAATTCAGATTTCTCTTACCTCCATCCCTATTTCGGTTCTCCTCCTCCCGGCTCATCAACGCTAAAAAAAGCCAATGAAGTCGATGATGAATGGCATCACCTAGGTGTCAGCTATGGGGAAAACCCAGGAATCCTCAAACTCTATCTCGATGGCCAACTGGTCGATGGTCCAGTTTCCACACTAGGGAACGGGACCGTATCTTCGCATGATGAAGTTCCTGCAGTTGGGGCACCACAGGGAACTTTCGCCCTAGCAGACTTCGGTAACTTTAATGGCTTGGTGGATGATCTTAGAGTCTACGACCGTGGTCTCAGCGGGAATGAAATCAATCAATTATTCCTTGGAGATGTAAACAACAGTGGACTGATTGAATACCGGGCAATTAAGAAACCGGAAGTCCGTACCCTCTCCGCCCTCGATGCCAGACCGCAATCCGTGATTCTCAGAGCTGAGGTTACCTCCATTGGAGGTGATGTCTCTGAAAGCACCAGTTCAGTTGACCGAAGTTTTCAAAAAGGTACGATCTCGGGACTGCAAGCCTGGTACACTGCGGAAAATATCGCAGTGGCGAACGGTGGCAGTGTGACGATTTGGAAGGATAAATCCGATTATGAACGAAATTTTGAAAATGTGGAAGGTAACCCCCGCCTGCTTGCTTTTGGTCTGAATGGCAAGCCGGTTGTTAGTTTTGATGGGGATGATCTCCTCTGGACGGGACATAATTTTGATACCCTGACCAGTACTGGATACACCTTGGTTTCCTTGGCCCGCTACACCGGATTGAAAAACCAGCGGGTCATCAGCTCAAGAACCCGAAATTTCTTCTTCGGTTTTCAAGGTTCGCAAGTAGGCAAGTGGTATGCGGAAGGATGGGTTTCGACCACCGGTCCGCTTGACAGTGACTGGCACTTACACCTCGGCACAATCGAAAGCAATCAGGGAGACCCTGCGGCAAGTCTTTGGGAGGACGGAGTTATGAAAATCTCCGAATCCCGGGGTTCAAGCAATGCAAACTTTGCTCCTGGTGTTCTCCAATTAGGCGGATGGATGACTGACGACGAGCTATCAGCATGTGAGATCGCAGAGATATTTATTTACCAAGGACAATTGAATGCAATTGAACGCTCCCAGCTAGAAGGATACATCGCCCACAAATGGAATCTTACCGAGCAAATCCTACCAGCAGAACATCCCTATGCTTCAGTCTCTCCTTTTGGAGGAAAAACCACTTCATCACAAATTTCCAGCATCGGGGGTGATCCAGCGGAAGTTTATCTTTTCTGGGGAGACGAAAGAATTGAGTTAAATTCGACCTTGGTAAACCCAGATAACAACGCCACCTGGGATTATAAAGTTGTCCTAAGCGAATCTTCTGACATCGGAGTCCTCGATCAGGTTGTTACCAGTAATTTAGTTGAAAATACCAATTATTATTTCAGGGCGTACGCTAAAAATTTAGCCGGAGAAACCTGGGCAGATGAAATCTACACCTTCCGTACCATTGATACTCAATTCACCATGGATTCATTGGACGGCTTATTGTTATGGCTGGATGCCTCAGATGTGAATGGCGACGGCCATCGGGACTCTCTGGCAGACCAAGAGAGCATTCCCCTATGGTTGGACAAATCAAGAAACGAAAAACATGCCACTCAATCCATTTTAAGCAAGATGCCGTCTTATGACGAAGATGGTTTTGGCAATATGCCAGCAATTGATTTTAAATCCGGACATTCCATGTTCATTGGCACACTGACCGGTCTTTCTGGTCCTATCACTGTCTTTGTGATGGCCGATGGAGAAGGCGTTGCCATCGGTGCGGATGATGGAATTTCCTCTTGGACATTAGAAGCCCGATCTAGTAATCGGTTAAACTCTTTCAAAGGAGAAAACGACCCCCTGCAACAGGTGACCCTTGGACTGGATCCAAGAACAGGCTTTGGTCTGCTGTCAGGGAAGATTGCTGAAGTATTAATTTTTGACCGCTTGCTTGAACCAGCTGAGAGAGAAATGATTGAAGGTTATCTGTCTCATAAATGGGGTGCTCTGGATGATCTGGCCCAGTCGGGTTTCTCAGTCAAGGATGGCCTTGTACTCTATTATCCATTCAATGAAACCGGAGGTTCGATTGTGGAAGACTACTCCCTCGATCTCCGTCATGGAGTGGTTATCGATGCTGATCTTGGTACCGAGGGTAAGTTTTCATCCGGAATTGGGTTTGATGAGATTTCACCAGAATTTGCCAAGATTGATCTCTCTTTGAACAAATTAGATTTTGGGACCTCCAAGAACTGGTCAATCTCTGTTTGGTTTAAATACCCAGTTGCCAATGCTGATATTTCTGTGCTTAGACATGCGCTAACGGATTCGTCTTTTCATGAGTATGTTTACATAAGAGATTTGGGAGACCGGCTTGGTCTTTATTCAGAAGCCTTAACTTTAACGCCGGATACAATCTTTAATCCAAATACTCTCACCAGCGGATGGCATCATCTAGCAGCCGTTTCTAATGCTTCGAGTACCCATATCTATGTGAATGGCAACCTTGGCACTACCTATGGAAACTCAGTTTCCATTGAGGTTGAAAGTATTGGTAATTTAGTTGCGGGTGGTGGCAGATTCTCGCCTGCCCTAGATGATTTCAGGGTTTACAACCGAACACTCTCCTCATCAGAGGTTACTGCACTTTACGGAAACGGAGAAGGTGACTTTGGAACCCACATCTACTCGGACTTCCCCCCTGTATTTGATAATATCCCCGAAATTCTTCTTCCTCAAGATGCAGTTGTTCATTGGAAATTTGATGACCTAAACGGCAGTCAGGCAAACGACTCCTCCGGTCTTGAAAACCATGGGTATGCTTTACTCAAAGATGATGATTTCGATTTATTTCTAAATCATTCCATCGACGGAAAACGGAATAGTGCTATTTATTTTGATGAGAACCTGACTCTAGAATTAACCAGTAGTTATGAGGTATCCAATGCCCGCTCCGCCTTCAGTGTTGCGTTTTGGATCAATACCGAAGACCGGAATGCAGACTTGGTTAATTCCGGCCGTTTCCAAATCAGCATCTCGGATGGATACTTAAATGCCCAGATTTATGTGAGCTCGAGATGGAAAGAGATCGAGCCTGTGCTTTTTCCTTTTGGTTCGTGGGTTCATATCATTCTGTGGTGGGATGGAACGAAACTGAAATTCTTCCTCAATAACCAAGAAGTCACCAACTCGATCAATGCAAAAGGGCTCCTTAGTGGTGACGGTGGTATTCGCATAGGAGGAGAAAATGAACTGGGTTCCGGGTTTTACAATGGAGCGATGGATGATTTTAGGTTTTACGCTCATGCGATCACGCCAATGGAACGGGATGACTGTTACCTGGGAGTGGGTTCTCCCTTGGTGACATCCTACGGTGAGGAATATTACCTTGAGATCGAAACTCTGCGAGGTCCCAGCGATTTTAATGCAACCGGTCTTCCAGAAGGATTGAAAATTGATACTCAAAATGGAATTATTTTCGGCACTTCAGAGACAGTTGGTACTTTCGAAGTTTTGCTACAGGCATGGAACTCATCGGGCATGGACGAAGAAAACATGACGCTCTATGTTCTACCAGGTGAGCAGAGCATCCTCGCAAACGAAATTGGACTCCTTCGCTACGGAGATCCACCCTTGGATCTAAATTGGACTGCCACATCAGGACTACCGGTTCAGATTGAAATTCTTGAAGGAAATGAATCGGTTGATCTCAATTCATCTCTAATGCCCTGTAAGCTGACCATCCTCCAACCGGGTGTGGTAAAACTTCTTGCGACTCAACCTGGGGATGTAAACAGTACATTTGGCCCAGCTAAAAAAATCATAGAGCATATTCTCATTGCAAAAAAAGAATTGATCGTTCGGGTAGAAAACCATTCGAGAAAATCAATAGAGGATAACCCTCCCCTCACTTACGAAATTTCAGGATTTGCTTTTGACGATAATGAATCGCAGTTCAGTCAAAATATTGACATATCCTTGAGCACTCCTGGGGGTTCGATCGAAACACCGACTCCTGCTGGGGAGTATCCAATTTTGGCAAGTAATGGATTTTCAGAAAAATACTTTTTCTCCTACATTCAGGGCACTCTCACAGTTAGTGATAAATTAAAGCAGGAATTGGTTTTCGATCAAAATCTAACCGACATTTCCTCACTTTCAGATAAGATCAGACTAACTGGTAGTTCTATTGATGCTGAGACAACATCAACCACTTCACTACCGTTGTATTACGAGGTTGAAAACTCGGAGGTTGCAAGACTGTCTGTGACTCAAGAGTTGATGCTCAAATCGCACTGGAAACTTGATGAGGTAAATTATGCAGAGGCTTCAGACGAATTGTTACTACATACTGGCAGTGTAAACGGACTTCAAACAACAGGCTCAAATAATGCCTGGCAACCTGCTAAGTTTTCCAATGGATTATTATTGGACGGAGTGGACGGGTTAGTCGATTTTGGCCCATTACAACTAGACAGCAACTTCACATTTTCTTTTTGGGCACGACCAGAAGAAAACGCTACGGCCAAAAACGAGATGACTCTTCTGAGCAAGAAGGGTGTAAATTCAATGAATCATTTTCGTCTATTTAAAAATGATGGTAATGGTACGATTGGCTTTGATTTATTTACGGATGGCAACAATTCAGCCACACAATTTAACTCAAGCACTGAGTGCCTCGTTGATAACCATTGGACTCATTTTGCCCTAACTTACAATGGTAACAGTGGAGCACTTACTCTATTTGCTAACGCAGAACCCATTATTTCTCATCCGAACTTAAAAGAAGCGAATAACGCCCTTCCCTACTCTTTTAGATTCTCCAATTTAATCCTTGGTGCTGCAAGTAACTCCTTTCATGGATTAATCGATGACCTTCGGTTATACTCAACTGATTTAAATTCGAGCCACATTGAAAAGCTATATAATCTCGGAGGTGGTGACTACCATACCCTTGAAATTATTGGCTTTGGACAATCCAAAATAACCGCATTCCAACAGGGCAATACTATTTATGAAAAAGCAATTCCCGTTTCAAATTACCTTACTGTAAATCGTTCTTCTCAATCAATTACCTTTAACGAACTTCCCAACCGTTCGGTTGGTGACTTCCCGTTCTCTCTTCAGGCAACCAGTAGCTCCGGGCTTCCAATTATCTACAGCCTGTCTGATTTATCCCGGGCTAATATCAGTCAAAATATAATCACTATTAGAAATGCGGGAGTATTAACAGTCACAGCGTCTCAACCAGGAAATGAAAAGTTTTTGCCCGCTGATGATGTTTCACAGACTTTTTCAATTGAATACGGGAATTTATTTTCCGACTCAGTCCCCGGTCTTTCGTTATGGCTGGATGCCAATGATGTGAACCACGACGGCTTATCCGACTCTTCGAGTGACTTCCTCCCAGGAAACTTGATTAGTCTTTGGAGCGATCGTTCCGGTAGAAATAACAGCCCTGTACAAGCCAACTATGCAAAGATGCCATCTTGGGTAAACAATGCCCTCTATGGGAAAGCAGTGGTTTCTTTTGATTCCAATTCTAGCCAAACTTTGGAACTTCGCCAAAGTATCTCAGACCCTCAAATGATCTTCACGGTCATGAGAACGAAAGTATCCAGCAATGCACGCCCACTAGGAGGAGACTTGCTGCTAAGTTCCTCCTCAGGTTTTTTCCAACTTTCTTACAATAATGAAAGCCCAGTTATTCAATCTGCAAAAACATCCGACAGATGGTCCATCGTGGTTGCAGGTTTTGATACTGGCTCTCAAAACCTTTGGATTAATGGTGATTTAATTGGATCTTCATCCAGTTCAATCTTACCGACTCCACTCCAGAATATTGGTGAATTATTTTCAGGGGAAATTGCTGAAACTTTGGTATATGAAAATCAGTTCACATTTAATAATCGTCTGAAAGTAGAGGCATATTTAGCTCATAAATGGGGACTACAGGATCAACTCCCATCCTTACACCCTTATCATGAAAAACCTCCTGCATTTGGGGGAGATCAGTTTATTACCTGGTTTGGAATAGAAGAAAATGAAACTTTTGACATCCCCCGGTTACCAGTCAAATCATTCGGAGACGAAGCGTTCCCACTTAACGCAGAAGCTAGCTCTGGATTACCGATTCTGTTTGCCTCAGATGATCCTACCACGCTTTCTATCTCTGCAAACTTTGCAACAATCTTATCCCCTGGCAAAGTAAGAATCACTGCATATCAAAATGGTAACAGTAAGTTCTTTGCTGCTGAACCCCAAACCATTGAATTAGAAATTGTGGATTTCAATGACCCTTTATTTGAAAAAGATGATCAAAATATAACCTTTTCTGAAATTCCTTTAAAAGTTCGGGAAGACCCACCTTTTCAAATTTTTGCTTCGGCGTCTTCCAGTGGCGAAAACCATCGCCCCTACAGCCTTCCTGTAATTTTTCAAATAGTTTCAGGACCTGCTACGATTGACGGGAGAGGGATCATTTCCTTAACTGGGGAACCTGGGACTGTTGTCGTGTCTGCCACACAAAGCGGTAATGCATTTGTTAAAATGGCCAATCCAGTTTTAAGATCTTTCGAGGTTTCGACTAAGACAAGGCCCTCCATCCTTTTCCTTGATCAACAAGAGGATGATTCCAACCTTCAACCCCTTCTCTTCTCTGCACGCCCAATTTCGCTACCTGGGGTCATCACAAGCAATGGGAAGAGAGTGAATGTAGTTAGCTCCAACACTGATGTAGTTGAGGTTCTAGGGAATTCTAAAATTGTGGCCAGAAAACCTGGTGAAGTAACCCTTACCTTCTACTTGCCTGAGGATGAAGAATTTGCCCAAGCGGTAAATAGAACTAGAAAAGTTGAGGTTGTCCGCCCAACCAAAGATGCTTGGATTAACAACCGTAAAAATGACCCAAGGTATGCATCGCTTAAGAACAAGTATTTGAGCCGCAAACGACTCTCCGCATCACCAATGATTAGTGAGGAATCTCTGATAACAGAATTCGACAATGACCAAGCTGACTCCGATGGAGATGGCTACAGTAATTTGTTCGAACGGGCACTGGGTATGGATTCCCTTGGCTTCGATCGCTCAGGTGGACCATCGATGATGGTCCGAGAAGATCACAAACCCTCTATATCTTTTATCCGCTACTCCAACCCTCTCCTTTCGACAGGTGAAGAGTTTTCCTATCTTATTGAACAAAGCACAAACTTACTGACCTGGACTTCTGCGAATGTGGATTTAGTTAGTCGAGTCTACCTCGGTGAGGGGCAAGAAAGGGTAACCTATGTGCTTTCAGGTAGTGCCGATAATCTAAAGACAAATTTCTTACGCCTGAGAATCAGCTCGCCCTGATTTTCTTACTTATGAACTAACCAATACAACTATTCTCCCATAATGAATAAACTAATAATCTTATTCTTCTTTTCTATCACTCCTTGCCTTTGGGCTGAGAATTTTCCAGATATCAGTGTAGAAGATCTAAAAAAAGCCATTTCTGCCAATAAGGTGGCAGTCATTGATGTTAATGGTGGAAATTCTTACAAGAAAGCCCATATCCCTGGTGCAATTGACTTTTCTTCCGAATCTAAGAATCTGTCATCTTTACTTCCCAAAGATAAAGAAACCATGGTTGTAGCTTATTGTGGTGGTCCATCCTGCCGAGCTTATCTTCGGGGAGCTAAAGCAGCCGCTAAGCTTGGCTACAAAAATGTAAGACATCTCTCGGCTGGAATTTCTGGATGGAAGAAAGCTGGGGCTCAAACCGAGAATAAGTAAACTAGGATCTATCAAATTATAATGAGACTCCGGGCGAACACTGCATTTTATCTTTTATTGGGAAGTCAACTTCTCTTAAAATTATTAGGTACGAGTGTTAGTTCAAGCTTGGGTGTTGTTGAACTTCAGCTTAGCGGAGGAACGGCAGAAGCCCCCGAATTTTTAATCCTATCAGCTAGTGCTCAAAAGCCTGCTATATTCAGAGGATATGTTGAAAGTGTTTCTGAAAATAATGTTACTTTGGAGAAAACCATTGATCCCATCAATTCCGCCAATGAACTCTCTCCCCTCTCTTTCGGAGTATGGGGAACTATTCAGGCAAGAGCTGTAAGTACACTCGATACAAATGGTTCCATCCAGAATATCAACTTAGTTGACCAGGGAGAGAGATATGGGGGAGAACCCTTAGTTTGGGTAGATGTTCCTGTTGATTTGAATGGAAGTTCCGACTCCCAAAAAAATGCCTACGCCAAAGCAGAATGGAATGCAACTACGGGGATCATTGAATCCATTACAGTGACTGACCCGGGTCTTGGTTACCTTACCCCTCCCAATGTTTACATAGACGGTGGTCCCGCCTTTCTCCGTATTATTGAGAATGAATCCAACTTTTCTGGACTGTTTTTTGAAATAATTAGCAATACAGGTGACACCCTTGAACTCAATGCATCTCTGGTGGAAAACCTTTCCTCTAAAATGCCAGCGGGCACTTTGGTGGAACTCGTGCCAACCTATACGGTCGGTTCACTGCTAGGAACCACGAGTACGCAGTTACATGCAGATGAAAACGCTTCCAAAGCTGACTGGGTATACCTGCTAAAGCGGTACAATAATCAAACTGGAACTGCCGCTGATTATCTCCCTGTCTACAATGACGGTTTAGATTGGAGATCGGTTAATGATCCAAGCAATGTTTACTCAGACCAAATAATTTCACCCAACAGCTCCATGATCATTGCCCGCAGAAATGAAGATAATGTAACTATCAATCTATCAGGAGTCGCTAAATTTTCATCGACCTATTGGGAATTACCAGAAACAGGAAAATCCAAGTTGGTAGGAAACCCATACCCAACAGATGTAATGCTATCGGACCTCATCGATAATACATGGATAACCGAAGACAATTCATCGGCTACAAGTGGATGTTGGCTGGCTCACTCAAACCCAGAATTGGCAGACAATATTCAAATTCTGAATACCTCTTTTTGGAATACCTATTGGCACGACGGTACAAACATTCATGTCTCTGAATATGCGAAAGTTGGAGCCAGAAAGGGCTCGGGGATCGGAGGAGCCCTCACCAGAAATGACTTTTCAATGTCTTCCGGGATCATTGAAAATATTTCGAACGAACAAGATCAACATGTCATTATTACCTCAACTGGACATGGTATAAAGAAAGGGTTTTCCGTTACTATCTCCAATGTTCTTGGAAGAAAAACGAACGAAAACAAGAACCAAGTTAATGCGCTGGGGATTGAAGTACCCGATGGGGATGGCTTGATGGTTGAATCTTCCGTCAACGGTCAATGGGAGGTGCTAAGCACCACAACCGATACATTTGTTATTGCGACCAAGAATCAAAATTCAGACTTCTTTGATGATGGGAATGCTTCATGGAGTATAGGCACTGCTGGATCGGGCTATGACTCCAACGTCAGCCTCTCTATTATTGGTGGCGGTGGTAAAGGAGCTAAGGCTCTGGGAATCGTTAAAAATGGAAAAATTGATTCTATTTCTATCATCAGTGGTGGTCTTTTGTACAAATCTGCCCCGACGATCATTGTTCATAACGGTGGATGGAAAAATCTTACTTCTGGAAACGCTCCTATCAACGATGTAAAAATAGAATCAGGGTCAGGTATACTTTTAATTCGCAACCACCCTCATGGAGAAAATTGTGTAATTCCAATTGGGAAATTCTTAAACCAATAAGTTTTGATAGATCAAGAAACTTGCTGGGCATCTACATCCAAAAAATCGATCACTTCTTTATCAATTGGAAATTCTTCACGAACTTTTTGAATTTGCGATAAACACCTTGTGACTGAGGCACTTAAATAAAAGAGGTGGAAACGATAATAACCCTTTAATTTAGCCAAAGGAGTTGCAGCAGGACCCTTTATCGTAACCCCCGCCAGTTGAGCGTTATCTAGCTGTTTTCTCCACTGCTCAGCGTAAAACCTTGTTTTCTCTTCTCCCCTTCCCTTAAAAACATGCCGAATTAGATGACTGTAAGGAGGATAGTTCAATTCTTTGCGCATCTCCAGTTCTTCCTCCAAAAACGCTTCGAGCTCGGTTCTTCGAGCAAATTGAATACAGCTTTCATGAGGAGCATAAGTCTGAATATATACTTCTCCGGCACGATCTCCCCTACCCGCACGCCCGGCAACCTGAACCAATATTTGAAATGCACGTTCGGAAGCACGAAAATCCTCCATACGTAAAGGTAAATCCGCATCAATAACGCCGACTAGTGTAACCCTTGGAAAATCCAAGCCCTTGGCGATCATTTGCGTCCCCACCAAAACATCAATCTTACCCTGCCTGAAATCACTAAGAATTTCCCTAAATAGATTTTTTTTGATCATTACATCAGCATCTACTCGAACAATACGGGCATTTTTTGGCATGATTGACTCTACAACATCTTCAATTCTTTGGGTACCATGTCCTTTTTTACGGATTTCTAACGATTGACAATTTCCGCAAATTCTTGGAGCTGGTTTACGATAACCACAAAGATGACAATGCAGATAGTGATCTGTTCGATGGTAAGTCATGGCAATACTACAATCTCTACACTGCTCAACTTCTCCACATTCCGTGCAAAATAATGTAGTGTTAAATCCTCTGCGGTTTAAAAACAAAATGCTTTGCTCTTTGTTTTCATATCGGTGTCGTAAAGCTTCAATAAGTGACTGAGAAAGAATAGGAGTGTTCCTTTGCTTGATTGCCTCTCTACGCATATCAACGAGGTGCACAAGAGGCAGTTCACGACCGTCAATTCGTTGGCTAAGCACAGATTTAGCGTACTTCCCCTTCTCCACATTTAGTGTAGTCTCCAAGGAAGGCGTGGCCGAACCAAGCAAACATGTGGCTGCATTGAGATAAGCCCGATAAACCGCAACATCTCTTCCTTGATAGCGTGGAGAATCCTCTTGCTTGTAAGCGGGCTCATGTTCCTCATCCACCACAACAAGTCGAAGGTTTTGAACAGGGGCAAAGACCGCCGATCTGGCACCCACAACTATTCGGGCATGCCCGCGGGCAAGTTTTCTCCAAGCATCTAAGCGTTCACCTGCAGATAAATGACTATGCCAAACCACAACCTCCTCTCCCTTCCGCCCAAAGCGAGCTCTCAAACGATCGACAGTTTGAGGGGCAAGTGCCACCTCTGGTACAAGAAACAACACCCCTCCACCATCTTTTAGTACGGTCTCCATTGCTTGGCAGTAAACCTCTGTTTTTCCAGAACCAGTAACTCCTTGTAAAAGCCTGGTATTAAATTTTTCGGATTGCAAATCACTAGCTATTTGATCCCTCGCTAGTTTTTGTTCATGGGTTAGGCTCGGAATTGATTCAACCAGGCTGGGCGTACTTTGAGAGAACTCGTCCGCATAAGCTTCACGATGGATTTCAGAAAATGTTTGTTTGACCAGTCCTTTCTTGATTAGTCCCTCGATCACAGTTGAGGAAAATTTTTCTTTTTTCCCCCATTGAACTACATCTATAACTTCATCATCCATCTCTTTTAATAACGCGTAAGCTTTTGCCTGTTTGGGCGAGCCCTTGAACAATGAACTTACATCTTTTGCAGGAAGTTTAATAACCTGAATCATTCTTCGGGTTTTAGGCTCCATGCCATCCCTCACCGAGGCAGGAATCATTGCACCCAAAGTGTTTTCCAAAGAGCATGCATAATAGCTTGCTACCCACTTGGCTAACCTTACCAGTTCAGTGTTTAAAACAGGTTCTGGCTGAACGAGGGCAGAAATAAAACGTAATTTATCCTTTGGGGGAGAATGTTGGGGAGACAAAGAAGAAACCACCCCAGTTATCCGCCTTAGCCCAAGTGGAACCCTCACGAGTGAACCTACCTTTAAGTATGCAAAAATCGATGGCTTTGCTCCGTATGTTAGAGCATGGTCAAAGCCTCCTAATGGTAGTACTTCAACAAGAATGGGTGATTGTGAGTCTGGCTTCATGAACCACGAAGATCGTAACACAATAAGCGACTTGTCTCTCCGCTCATTCGATCAGTTTCATTCTGCATAACATAGAGAAGGCCCTTACTAAGGGCGGGTAAAGTCCATGTTTCAGGTGCGAAAAATAATTGTGAACACTGCTCAATACCCCATCCATCTGGAGAAAATCTTACATTCAATAAAGACCCAAGTTCGGAAAGACAAAGAAACCTATTTCCCACCAGTAACCAGCTTCCTCTAAAGAGTTGAAGGTTCAAATCACGCCCATTAATCCGCTGCTTCCAAGTAATTCTGTCTTTCCAAAGAATATGGCCTTTTTTCCAGTCCAGACCAAAAGCCTCAGCACCCTGCTGATGCCTACCTGATACGCCATATAAGATTCCATTCCTCTCAACAGGAGTCATCCAATGGATACCAAGAGAGGGATTTTCCCATACTACTTCAGTAGAAAAGTTCTCTTTTATATGTAAAAGCACCGAGCCTTTGTCGTAACACTCTGACAGAAAGATGTAGTTTTCGCCTAACGCCACAGGCGGACATGCAGTTGCGGATTCATACCTTTTCGATCTCCAAGGGAAGCGGGCCAACTTTTTTCCTGTTTTAGGGTCAAAAATTAAAAGCCCCCCGGTTGCAGGACGACTTTCTCCTCCAGTCATGGCTAATCCAACAAATTGTTCATGAATAGTAGCAAATATAGGGGAGGAATAACTGGCACCCCAATCATCTTTCAAAACCCATATCGTTTCACCCGTTTTTCGATCAAAGTTCACAATACACTGCCGGTTTCCACCACCAACATTAAGAATAACCCCATCATCACAGACGATCGGATTAGACCCTTTACCAAAAAAATAATGTGGGACCTGATACTCTTTTCTTAAATCCCGCTTCCAAAGTAACTTCCCAGTTTTTAAATCCAAGCAGGTCAGCCATGCTGTCACTCCATGTAAATAAACTCGTCCATCAAAAATCACTGGACTTGCCCGAGGACCCGCTGAGTATCCATATCGATCCTTATAATCTACCGGGTACGAATATTCCCAGAGTCCTCGCCCTGTCTGAGCATCCCTGCACTCTGCAATCTCCCGACCCTCCACTCTATGAAATAGCACTAACTGTTCACCAAAGATAGCAGGAGAGGCATAACCCGCTCCTTTAGAAAGAGTCCAAATTAGGCTCGGGCCATTCGGTGGCCACTCAAGTAAGATGGGATATTCTTTTGATTTTGCGTCATTGTTTTGACCGTTAAACCTTGGCCATTCTTCAATGACTGCTTCCGGATTTAAAGATTTGGGCTCTGCAAGCTTCTGCCATCTTTCTTCCCCAAATGCGAAAAGACAGAAAAAAAAGAATACAAAGGTGAGAATCACTTTAATCACCCCATTAGCTTTCTTAGATCTAAGCTTGATCTTCAACCCGAAAGCAATCAATTGCCGAATGCAAAGAGATGGGCGCAAAAGATTCTCGCACACTTCCGATAATCAATCTATGGAAATAATGCAGTTGTGAAAGCCTCTATCCATTTCATGCCCTCTGTTTTTAGAGAACGTAATAGGCGTAAAAATGCTAATCGTCTCTTTAGGTTCTTTCTCATTTTGGCCTTCTTTGTGGTTCTCTACATGAATCTCTACCGATCATTCATGGGCGAGGAAAGAAGCGGGGAATCCATTGGATGGGTAGAATCTTTTTATTGGGTTCTTACCACCATGTCCACATTGGGCTATGGCGATATAACCTTCTCCGGGAATACTGGTCGCTTATTTTCAATGGCAGTTATGTTTACGGGTGTTTTCTATCTCTTTATTGTACTGCCATTTGCCTTCATGGAATTCCTGTACAAACCCTTCGTGGAGTATCAGTCGGGAGCTCGTGTTCCCAAAAAGTTTGAGCCTGGCGAACAAAAGCATGTAATCCTTACACATTATGATTCTATCAGTCATGCACTGATGGAAAAACTTACCCAGTTCGGCTACCCATTCGTACTTTTGATTGATCGATTGAAAGATGCCCAAAAATACCATGATATGGGAATACCGGTAATGTACGGATCGATTGAAGATCGGGAAACTTTTCAAGCAGCTGGAATTAAAAATGCGGCCATGGTGGTTGCCACCGATGATGATATTAGAAATGTAAATGTTGCATTCCGTGCACGAGATGTGGATCCAGACCTCCCTATCGTTGGCACCTGTAACAATCCTAATTCAGAAGATATTATTGAGTTGGCTGGAGCCAATCATGTTGTACGCATTGCAAAACAAATGGGCAGTTTTTTGGCTAGGAGAATTTCCTGTACGGATAACAACACCCATGTTATTGGCTCCTTTGGAGAAGTCTTGATCGCCGAGGCTACCGTCCATGGAACTCCCCTAGTAGGCAAGCAACTACAGGAAACCACTCTTCGTGAAGAATATGGAGTCAACGTGGTTGGCTTGTGGGAGCGAGGTAACTTCGAAACTCCAGAAGCCACCACCATGCTTAATAACCACACGGTCTTATTACTCGCTGGCACCCAGACGAGCTTTGATAAGTACGATCATGATTTCCGAAATTTTTCATCCAACTCCTCTCCTGTTATTATAATTGGAGCAGGAAGAGTGGGTCGGGAGACTGCCAAAACCCTGGATGAAATGAAGGTTCCTTATCGAGTAATCGAAACCGATCAGACAAAAGCGGGAATGGTCTCCAATTCGATTCTTGGAGATGCCTCGGAAAAAGCAGTGCTGGAACGGGCTGGGATAAATAAATCTCCGGCTGTGGTCATTACCAGCCATAACGATGAAAGTAATATGTACCTGACTATATATTGCAGAAAATTACGGCCAGATATCCAGATTGTAAGTCGTGCTTTTCTCCATCGAAATGTGGAACCTCTCCATAGGGCTGGAGCTGATTTTGTCATGTCCCAGGATTGGATGGGAGCCAACACTATATTCAATCTTCTTAATCGGGCAGAGATTCTCATGATTACTGAAGGGTTGGATGTCTTTAGTCAAAAAACTCCAAAATCCCTTGCTTCTGTTTCCGTAAAAGATTCCAAAATTCGAGAAAAAACTGGGTGTAGCATTGTTGCCATCAAGGGAGATGCAGGAACCATCATCACTCCTTCGCCAGATGATAAATTCTGTGAGAATGGAGAAATTATACTGATCGGTAGCGAAGCGTCCGAGAAATCATTTGAGTCCAGGTTCCGATCCTGAGGCAACCCCTCCGCCCTGAAGTGGGTATATTACAGATCTTACTTGGTTACTTTCAAGGCACTACCCCCGAAATCCTTTTTATTTAGATTAGGGTGGCAGACCATGAAATTATTTTCATCAACCAGATTGTAAACATAATGAGTAGCCTTGGGAGGCAGAGTAGCCTCCACTTTTGCCGGACTCCTTCCACTTGCAGGAATGATTTTAGCTTTTAGCGGGAACCACTCGCTATCTTGACTGTCTCCATTGAAGGAGTAAATAACCCGAGCAGTGACCAACTTTGCTCCGTTCTCCCGATATCTCAATCGCACCCTTCGATTAGTACGTTGCTGATCAATAATCGATACAAATTTTCCCGCACCAGGCATTTTTATCTTCGTACAACTTGGATTGTAATTCGTCATCCCAGCGTTCATATTTTTCAAAAAGGCAAGGAGTTCCTGTTTCATCGATTTCGCAATCTCTGGTCTTTGTTTGCTCAGATCTTTAGCTTCTTCCCAATCCAGGCGCTTTCCCGAAGCATCATACAATTGATAAAGCTCAACCCGTTGCCTCTCATAAGGATGATTATAGATCAGTTTATATCCATTTTTAAGGTGGGCCGATTGCTGACAATATCCATTGGGGAAATGCCAGAACATCGATTTCCTTGGCTTATTGGTTCTCACATCCACAACCTTATTAGCATCGGTTGGGTCCTTTTCGAGTAAAGCTCCCAAATCACTTCCGTCCAGGGTTTGATTGGCGGAGTTAAGAGTGCCTGTCCAACCGAGGATTGTGGGATAAAAATCGAGTCCATTGACCACCACCGCACTTTTAACACCACTGGCAATTTTTGGACCTGAGATCAGGAAAGGAACACGAATTCCCCCCTCGCGCACATGAATCTTTCCTTCATCCAAGGGATAATTGTCTGTAAAAACGATATTTGAGTAGCCCTCCATTCCTCCATTATCAGAACTGAAAATCACATAGGTATTTTCTACTAACTTATGTCCCGGCCATCTGGGGTCTTCGGTTTCCTCTAAATAACGGATTAACTTACCGACATAATAATCGAGAGTTTCTACCATCGCACAGTAGTACGGGTTGGTTTGCCCCTCTAATGTCCACCCTCTGGGGTCCTTAGGGTACTCGACTCCTAATTTCTTGCAGTATTTTTCCAATAACTTTTTGCTTCTAGTTTGTATCGGGGTGTGAACCAACCAACTCGCATAATAGAGAAACATCGGATCGTTCTTATTTTCAGAGAGAAACCGGAGAGCTTCCTCGGTTACATGATCCCGTGGATATCCGTTTTCATCCAGGCGGTATGGGTCTTTTTCCTTTTTAGAGGCAAATCCTTCCAGTCGGTTAGGCATGCCATTCTGCACTCCTCTTGCCTGAGAGTTCCGAGGGATATGAGAGGTGAAATCAAAACCTTCATCTGTAGGTTGCGGGAAAGCATAATGATTGACTGCGATGTGCCACTTGCCCACATGACCGGTTTTGTACCCGTTCGATTTGAGAGCTTCTGCAATCGTCACATTTTTCGTATCCATCCCTCCGCGACACCAAGGAGAGATGAAAGAATTTTGGTGATGAAGAGGCGTGGGAGGTTTGCCTGATGCAACGGTTGTGCTCATTGTTCTGGCAGGATGTTTTCCGCTCATGATTGCACAGCGACTGGGACTGCACACAGGAGAGGGGGAATAACCATTGGTAAAAAGTACACCGCTATTAGCCAGCTTATCTATATTGGGTGTCTCATATGGGCTAGGTTCATCCACATCATAGCTAACCACATCCTGCCAGCCTAGGTCATCCACAAGCATGAGTAAAACATTGGGCTTTGCCGGGCGATCCGACTGGCCACTTAAACTGAGCCCAAAACACAAAAACAAAAGGAAACTAAGTAAACTTTTCATATAAAATTATCTTCGATTCTTGCCCATTTGGGAGGGAATAAAATCCACCCTTGTAAATTTGTTCATTCTTGGAACCTTTACAGTCAAGATGCCATCTCTTACCTGATAGGGTCCAAGTTCCATCAGCTCAACATCCTCATCTTCTCCCGTCTCTGGGTTAATATTTTTAGTGGTAATATCCACTTTATAGAAAGATCCATTCCTAAAACCCTCTCCCTGAAAGGACTTACGGGATTTGACATGATTGAAACGCTTTCCGGACTGCACCATAGCAGGAAGGCTAACCTTTGCCGGAGTGGTGCCCGAACCACCGCTTGAATAAATCAGGTTAGTAAACCTTTTTTGTGTACGGTTCCAGGTAGATACCCGGTAGCGTTCATTTCCGGTATACCCCTGACCAGATACAATGAGATCATTCCCCAACTCGCCAGCCAATGCATGGCGAATCACTTCATCCCGACCACCACCCGCCTGAGCAAACCATTGCCAGACATAGTACATCAAGTGGTTCGGATCTGATGGAACCTGATAATCCTCGATCGTGAAAATTTCGCCCTGTCCATCGGTCACCTTGAATGTATGATCACTTCCGCGAAGAGAAACCTTTCGGGTGATCACAGCCGGTCCACCATCGCTTGCAGGAATAACCAAGTCAGGCCTCAATTCTCCTACCCTTCCGTTGTAATCCCTCCTTTTGGTCAACCCCATCGACCAAGGGCTCTCGTTGTCGGTCCATAGAAAGTTCATCACATTCATTCCCCGCTCCATACATTTACCCATAAGGGTGAGCGTCTTGTAAAACCCATCGATTTCATTTCTAACTCCGTCGCCATTCACATCCGCACTGAGTATCATGGAACCCAGATTACCATCATCCCAGTTTACCCAAGCCTCCGCTGAAACGATCGGTTTCCACCAATACCCCTCGCGGTCCAGTTTCTGGCGGAACAGATCATAATTTCCCCAGGTCGATGTTACATAACTGCCATCCATCATTCCATATCCATCGTGATGGTCAGAAATATTAATATTCAGGCAATCAACCAACTCCATCAGCGTTGAGTTCTTTACCTTTTGTTCGAGGTAATCATTAACCGCCCGCCCGCCGCGCCCATCCAATCCTCCAATTACCGGACACCCTTCACAGGGAGAAGTACCTGAAGTTGAAATGAGGACAGGAAGAGCGGGATCCCCATTATAGACCGCCCGCACAGCCTTGGCTCCTTTAATGAAAATTTCATTATGTAAAAATTCAACATCCGCACCGGGAAGAATACTTTTTAAATTGGTCTCATGTCCAAGTTGCCAGGAATGTACACGACCCTTGAAATGAGAGGCCAGACGTTTCATAAAGCCACTAAACTCATCTGGTTTAGGTCGTTTATCTCCATTGGGGGCCACTTCTGCCGCCCATCCAGGGAAACCAAAAAAGACAAACTCAACAAACAACCCATCCCGGTTGGCCGCACTGACCACATCATCGAACATCTTCAACCCGCCTGAAGGATGTTTCTGATAGTCACAATTTATGGCATTGGGCTCGATCTGGGGCCAGGCCACCCAGAACATCACATAGCTGCTATGTTCGGATAAAATTGGCCGAGTCAATTCATAGGCATTATTCAACGGACGGGAGGCGGAAGGCTGCCAGCGCACGCCCACCTGCATATGATCGGTGGTCCATTCATAGGCGGGCTTGGCATTCAAATGGGAAGTAAAAATGGAGGCACTTGAGATTACAAGAAATAGACCTGAAATTTTGAAAATAAAATTTTTCATAAAATGAGCACACATGGAGTACGAACAAACCTTACCTTTTTAAAAGTAACAAGTTTTATTCATTCGATCTGAGGTAATTTTTCGAGCATGGTCATCCTTTTGTTTTAAAATTGTGCCTATTTTAAAAAGTAATTCTCAAATATCGAAAAAAACTTTTCGGCTCGATCTAGTAAATAGCTCCATGGGAGGTATTTTGGAAGTCGGCTTCGGTACTTTTGCCATCTTGATTGCTATTCGCTTCCTAGAAGCGCCTAACACGATCAAAGCGATTCTTGCATCTGGGGTATCAGCTGGTCTGCTCTTGGTCCCTCACATGCAAAGAGTCGCCGTTTGGTCAGGCTTAACAGTAAGTAAATTTTGTGCTTCGTTAATGCTAGTTACAACAGCCTGTTTAGTTTGGGCTAGTTTTGTATCCTCAATATGGCTATTGGCCGCTGCTCTTTTTTTAGCCCAAGTTTGTTTTTCTCAGCTTCCTGGATTCATGATTCAAGTATACTCCCGAAATTATGAATCTTCTGAGCGTGGTAAAAAATTATCTTGGAATTTTATTTTATCTGCTGCCATCGGGATGATTTTATCTTACATGGCAGGCAGTTACCTAGACAGCGAATCTGCAAGGTATGAATGGATTTTTAGAACCATGGCTCTCGTGTCACTGGGATCGGCACTCGCTCTAATCTTAATCCCATCAGACCCAATACCCAAAGGCACAAGAAACCACGGCTTTTTGGATAGCATAAAATTATTAAAAGAAGACCCGCTATTTGCTAGCATGTTGTTTGCGTGGATGGTCATGGGACTGGGAATTATTATGACACTCCCTCTACGCGTAGAATATTTGAGCGGTAATAAAGGATTGGACTTAACCAATGAACAGATTGCTTTGGTTACAGTCATTGTTTTTTCTATTGCTAGAATTATCAGTTCCAGACTTTGGGGAGAACTGTTCGACAAGGTACGCTTTTTATTTTTTCGAATCTCCTTAAACCTCTTCCTTATTGCTGCGACTTTGGTTTATTTCCACTCAGAAAGTCTATTCGGGGTCGCGATTGGGGCCGCTCTTGCTGGCATCGGTGTAGGAGGCTCAAAAATTGCATGGAGTTTGTGGGTCACAAAACTTGCCCCCGTAGGAATGGAGGCAAAATACATGGGAGTCCATGTTGCCTTGACGGGTTTACGCGGAGCGTTAGCTCCTTTTTTGGGCTACTGGTTACTAGGGTTGCTGGGTTATCATGGAGTGGCTTGGTTTTCTGTCGCTTTGGTAATTATTTCAACATTGTTATTCATTAGGGTATTTACTCTTCAATCACCCAGACCCAATGAACTTTGAAAACTTTTTCTTTCTCACGAGTTGTCGATTGACGATCATTGGCCTCTGGGTTTGATAAAGGGTATGAGTATACGAATCTTCGCCTTGAGTATTTTTTCCCTCACAGTTGCCTGCAACCTACCGGCAAAGTCAAAGTTGGGAGAATATTATTATGGTTTTGGATATAGCTTTATTGACGATAGCAGTGACCTCGACCGGCAAGGAAATTTCCTGCGCCTTCGTGCCCATGGGCCAAATAATGAAGAATCTGACCTTGGGGTAGTTTTAGATTATGGCACTGTTGACTTAAATGGCTCGGATGGCAGTTCGCTCAATATTGGTATTGATCTCATGGTGCATTTCGAGGACCTAACTGGCCCCAACTCCCGCATCCACCCCTTCGTAGGATTCGGTCTCTCTTACCTCGATGAAGAAACCCCAATCAGACTTGCCGAAGATGGCTTCACCTGGAGCCTTTTCTTTGGGTCGGAACTGAAATTAAATAATTCCTTATCTGCATTCTGTGGTGCTAAAATATTTGGTCTATGGTCTGAATTCGCAACCAATGATATCACTTTAGATCTTGGATTAACTTGGTGGATTGATAACGAACATGGAGTCATATTTGAATACGCTAATTATTTGGATGCCGAGCTAAACCAATTTACAATCAAGTACCTGTATTGCTGGCAATAGGCAATCTGCATCATTGGGGAAGCTTTTAGATTGAATTTTAGAACTTGGTTTGACCATTGCCCAGACCGCAGCAATCGCCCTGGTCTAAAGTGGGGCAAATATGCGGGTAAAGACATCATTCCCTTATGGGTGGCCGACATGGACTTCCAGGCGGCTCCACCAATAGTGGATGCTGCCCGCACTGAGGCAGACTTTGGAAACTATGGCTATGCTAAGGCTCACCCCGGGTTAATTGAAGCTGTCATGAATCATTGCCAGTCTATCTACGAGTGGAAAATCGACTCAAATTGGTTGGTTTGGCTGCCAGGGATGGTGTGTGCCCTGAATGTTTGCTGCCGCATGCAGCAAAACATTGCCAAACAGGCGCTCACACATACCCCAGTCTACCCTCCTTTTCTTTCTGCACCGGGAAACTTTGATCTCCAGTGTACCCAACTCCCTTTAACCTTGGAGAACGATCGGTTTTCCATGGATTTCGATCTTTTAGCGAACACACCCACCCAGCCCGGAGACCTTTTCATGCTTTGCCACCCGCACAACCCTGTGGGTACCGCATTTAATCGTCAGGAACTGGAACGCTTTTCGAACTGGGCAAGGGAAAGAGAATTGGTCATTTGCTCGGATGAAATCCACTGCGATCTGCTCCTCGAATCCAGCATAAAACACATCCCTCTGGGTAATTTGAACCAAGAAACTGCAGAAAGTACCATCACTCTTATGGCACCCAGTAAAACTTACAACCTCCCAGGTTTTGGGTGCTCCTATGCAATTATTCCCAATCCGGATCTTCGTATCCGCTTCAAAAAAGCGATGGCTGGGATTGTGCCTGACCCAGCAGTGATGGGGTTTCGCTTAGCTGAAGTTGCTTACTCAGAGTGCGAAGAGTGGCGGCAGTCCCTGTTAAAATATTTACGCGGCAATCGAGATTTGGCTATGGATCGGTTGCTCAAAATACCTGGACTTCAACCTTACTCGCCCAGTGCCACCTACTTGCTTTGGATTGATGCCAGAACATTGCCCGTAGATCATCCTCACCGCTTTTTAGAAGAACACGGGGTTGGTCTCTCAGATGGGACTGATTTTGGTGCACCCGGGTTTCTTCGGCTCAACCTTGGTTGTTCCCAAAGTTTACTCGAAAAGGCATTAGACCGCATTGATCGGGCATGTGCCAGTCTAGTCTGAAAATGAGTTCATCGGGATCGAAAAAAACTCAAACTTCTAAAATTCAGAAATTGCGTGCCGAGATCAAACGGCATGACGAATTGTATTACCGCCAGGCACTTCCAGAAATATCGGATCAGGCATACGATCTTTTAAAAAAAGAACTCGATCAACTGGAAGGCGACTTCGACCCACTTGGCCTTTTTTCTCAAAGAAAGGAAACAAATAATACCGAAGATAAGCTACCCGAGGTAGGAGATGACCGACTTGATTCTTTTTCATCCCACCGTCACCTCAAGCCAATGCTGAGTTTAGATAATACCTACGATGAAAACGAGTTTTTTGAATTTGATAAACGGTTACTAAAAATTTTTGGCACCGATCAACTTTCCTACGTTGTAGAACCTAAGATCGATGGCGTTGCCATTTCATTGACCTATGAAAATGGGCAATTGAAAACTGCAACAACCCGTGGAAATGGGATCGAAGGCGATGTTGTGACTCAAAACATTCAACATATTAAAAATTTACCTCTTCATCTTACAGGTTCCGTCCCTGAGCTCATCGAGATTCGTGGTGAAATTTACATGAGCCACGAGGAGTTTGAACGCATCAATCAGGAACGAGGGAACCAAGGCACCCAACTATATGCAAACCCTAGAAACCTCGCAGCCGGTACCGTAAAACTTCTTGATCCTAATGAAGCCAGGCAACGAAAGCTTGATATTGTGCTCTACGGATTAGGAGCCTGTAAGCCTGATGGTCACTTCTCCACCCTATCGGAATTTCATCAGGCATTGAAGACTTGGGGTGTTCCTTCCGTAGAATATTTCCGTACCGTATCTCGGGCAAAGCATGCGTGGCAAGCCATCCTAGAATTGGATCAATTGCGCCATGGCTACGGTTACCCCACTGATGGTGCGGTCATCAAACTGGACTCTTTCGCCCAGCATACAGAAGCGGGCACCACCGCAAAATCTCCTCGCTGGGCCATTGCCTATAAGTTTGAAACCGAAAGGCAGGAAACGACGCTGGAAAATATTCATTTACAAGTCGGAAGGACCGGTGCAATTACCCCCGTTGCCTGGCTTACTCCCGTCCAACTCGCAGGCACTCAGGTTTCGCGCGCAAGTTTACACAATGCAGATGAAATCGAGCGCAAAGATATCCGTATTGGAGACCGGGTGGTGGTAGAGAAAGCGGGAGAAATCATTCCACAAGTGGTAGAAGTTGTTCTTAGCCAAAGACCCTCCAACAGCTCTCGCTTCTCCTTCCCTAAAAATTGCCCTTGTTGCGAAACTCCACTGCAAAGAGAGGATGGCGAAGCCGCCTGGAAATGCCCAAGCTCCAACTGCCCTGAGCAAGTTAAGGGCAGGATTCGCTATTTTGCTTCTCGTGGATGTATGGACATCGATCATTTGGGTGAGGCAGTGGTCGATCAACTCGTTGATAAAAACTTGGTTACTCGGTCTTCTGATCTCTATACATTATCTAAAGAACAAGCACTGAGCCTAGAGGGGTTTGCCGAAAAATCCGCTGCTAACTTAATCCAATCGATTGAAAACAGCAAGAAGCAGGAACTTTGGCGTTTGTTATGTGCCCTGGGGATCAAGCATGTGGGAGCCGCAGCTGCAAAAGATCTTGCCCGTACCTTTGGTTCCCTCCCCAACTTGGCTACCGCTTCTTTCGAAGAATTAATCGCGATCGATGGGGTAGGTGAAATCATGGCAAACAGTGTTCGCCAATACTTTGAAAATTCAGAAAATCAGTCTTTGCTTGAGGCATTCAGCCGAAACGGACTCTCACCCGAGCTAGAAATCAACCATTCAGGAACTGCACCCTGGAGTGGAAAAACTTTTGTTCTTACTGGGACCCTGCTAGCAATGACTCGAGATCAAGCCGCTGCCCGCATCGAATTCCTAGGAGGGAAAGTGGCATCCAGTGTAAGCAAACGTACTAATTTCCTGGTGGCTGGGCCTGGGGCGGGATCCAAACTCGATAAGGCCGAAAAACTGGACATACCTGTTTTGGATGAGACCTCCCTGCTCGCTCTACTCGAAAGTCCACAATCTCTTTAAATCCCTTTTATTAAGGTGGTTTTGGATTGAGAATTTTTGATTCTCATCTTAAATAAATCCTTTTAGTTCTTTTCATCATGCCAAATTTCAAAAACTCCGGATTCGATCCAGTTGAAGATGCAATTTCCGAAATTGCCCAAGGGCGCATGGTAATCGTTACGGATGACGAAGACAGGGAAAATGAGGGAGATTTGGTAATGGCTGCGTCCAAAGTTACTCCCGAATCTATTAACCATATGATCGCTCACGCTCGGGGGTTGATCTGTGTGCCCCTTCTGAGCAACCAGTTAAAGAAATTAGGAATTTCCAGCATGGTGCCCCACAACCGCGAAGCCCAGCGTACCGACTTCACGGTCTCTGTCGATGCGGCCGAAGGAATCACTACTGGAATTAGTGCATTTGACCGTTCTTCAACCATACAAATTCTTGCCAACCCATCAGGCACTCCAGAGGAGCTGGTTCAACCCGGACATGTGTTTCCCTTGCGGGCTCGTTCTGGCGGAGTCCTGGAAAGAGCTGGGCATACCGAAGCAGCCGTGGACCTCGCATCCCTAGCCGGATTGCACCCAAGTGGGGTCATTTGCGAAATCCTTAAAGAAGATGGCACCATGGCCCGCCTTCCCGATCTTCGTAAACTCAAGAAGAAGTGGGGAATGAAACTTATATCGATCGCTTCTCTGATCGAATACCGTCACCAACGCGACCGGCTGATTAACCAAGTCAGCAAATCAGAATTTCCCACAAAATATGGAGAATTCCAATTACATGTCTTTTCAAGTGTTTTGGATAACCGGATTCATTATGCCCTGACAATGGGTAAAATAACTAAACGAACGACCACCCTTGTTCGCGTACAATCAGCCAACCCCTTAACCGATGCCCTTGGTCTGTCCTCAAAAAACCGACTGAGCAGTGGAATCGATGAGGCCATGCAAGCCATTGCCAAAAACAAATCCGGAGCCTTAATCTACCTGGAACCACGGCGTAAGGATCCGGAGGAAATGATTGGCTCCGAACTTAATCCAGGAAAAATGGATTTTCGTGACTACGGGATTGGTGCTCAGGTTCTTGCTGCCCTTGGCATCAAAAAATTACGCCTCCTCACACGCGACAGGCGCAGGGTCGTTGGCTTGGAGGGCTACGGTTTAGAGATCGTGGAGCGATCCATTCTTCCATAATTCTATGAGTACCGATTCTCCCCATGCGCCGATTGTAGACCCTTCTCCATTTTCTTTTGGCATTGTTTGCTCACGCTTCAATGAGTCTCTCACACAGAGCTTGCTCGACCGGGTGATTGAAGTGCTCAAGGAAAAAGGAACCCCAGCTCAATTAATTACAGAGCGCGTACCTGGAGCTCACGAGGTTCCGGCTGGCCTTGCAATGCTCGCAGATAGTGGTCGATTTTCATGCCTTATTGGCTTGGGTGTGGTAATCAAGGGATCCACTTCCCACCATCACCTCGTAGCCGAATCTGCCGGGCATGCCATCCAGTCTTTGGTCGTACAGCATCGCTTACCTATCATCAATGGCATTGTGGTCACAGACGACTTGCCCGCGGCCGAAGAACGAATCACTGGAGCTTTGGATCGGGGAAAGGAATTTGCTTATGCAGCATTGGAAATGGCCAGTCTTAGAAAAAAATGGATCTAGACCTTATAGTAAATCCTGAATGGAGCCAAAGGCGTCAGAACCGTACTGCAGCCTTTCGTTTTTTATATCAATGGGAACTTAATCCACCAGATGATTGGGCATCCGAATTCCATGAATTTCTTGCTAAGTTAGAAAAAAAGGATGGGTATTTTAATTATTCAATCGAGTTAGTGGACGGAATCTTGGAAAATCTCGAGCAAGTTGATTCCATGATCAATGAATTGGTCACAAATTGGGAGTTTTCTCGAATTGCCAAAACAGATCTGGCGATTCTTCGGCTCGGAATTTATGAAATTTTATACCGATTAGATGTGCCACCTGTAGTCGTTATTGATGAGGCACTAGAAATCAGTAAGGATTTCTGTTCGGAAAATTCTCGGAAATTTCTTAACGGTGTTCTCGATGAGTCGAGTAAACGGAGCGGGCGACCCAATCGCCAGCCCCTCGTGTAAGGTTGATAATATCGGGAGGTAAAAAACTAATCTCGCCCGATACCGTGAGCACGGAAACCGATCTCTCTCAAACTTTTCAAGTTCAATAAATTACGACCATCAAATAAAATAGCTGGTTGCTGCATATTGGCGTAAATCGAAGCATAATTTAATTCCTTGAATTCATCCCATTCCGTAAGCAAGGCAATCGCATTTGCTCGATCGCATGCTTCCTCTGCAGTGGAACAAAAGTGAATTCTTCCCTCTGCCTGTTCTTCTGACCAGCCAAGAGTGGATAATATACTAGATTTACTAACACGGGGGTCGTAAATGGCCAGATTTGCTTTTTCTTCAAGCAAACGGCGACATATGCTGATAGCTGGAGATTCACGAGCATCATTGGTATCCTTCTTGAAAGCAAACCCAAGGATGGCTAAACGCTTACCAGATACAGTATTAAACATCGAATCAAGCAAGCGGGTGACAAATCGTTCCTTTTGATATTCATTCATTTGAATGACCTGTTCCCAGTAGCCCGCAACTTCGGGCAGACCAAAGTGACGGCACAAATAGCAGAGGTTTAGTACATCTTTCTGAAAACAGGATCCTCCAAATCCAATAGAACTTTTAAGGAATTTAGGACCGATTCGGCTATCCGTTCCAATTGCTTTTGCCACCTCATCCACATCAGCCTCACTCGCCTCGCAGAGAGCAGAAATTGCATTGATGCTTGAGATGCGCTGGGCCAAAAAAGCATTTGCAGTAAGTTTGGATAGCTCAGATGACCAAAGATTCGTAGTAATAATTCTTTCTTTTTCGACCCAATTGGCATAAATACTCACCACTTTTTCTACAGCTACCTGCCCTTCTTCCGAAGTATCCCCACCAATAAGAACCCGGTCCGGATTTTCCAAATCTGCCATCGCGGTTCCCTCGGCAAGAAACTCTGGGTTAGAAATTACTTGGTAGGAATATCCATTATTTGCTGAATCAAGAATTTCTTTCACCATTTGGGCAGTACGAACAGGAACGGTTGATTTTTCCACAACGATCTTATCGCCGCCACCCGCCTTAGCTATACCTCTGGCACAAGATTCAACAAATCGTAAGTCTGCGGCTTGTCCTGATCCGGCTCCGTAATCCTTGGTCGGGGTGTTTACGCTAATAAAAATAATGTCAGCCTCTCTAATCTTTTCATCCACATCGGTACTGAAAAATAAGTTTTTGCCACGATTCTGGGAAACAATCTCATCTAGCCCTGGCTCATATACCGGTAAATTGCCAGAGTTCCAGGCAGCTATTCGATCCGCATTCAAATCAACCACAGTAACAATAGTTCCTTTACACTTGTTGGCGATCATTGCCATGGTCGGACCACCGACATATCCTGCTCCTATGCAACAAATTTTCATCGCCTCATCGTCTAGCACGAATTATTAAGCAATGCTACCATAGAATGGGTTATTATATTTTTCAAACTTTGGCTACCACTTCCATAATTGATGAGCTCATTGCGGTTCCATGGGGGAAATTGGCTATTATTTTATTTTCCATCTATCTGATGCTGGGAGTTTATGCTTGGCTATTTGCGGATTATATTCTTTTTCCTGCTCCCAAAAACCCTAGTTATACCATGGACGGGGATGCCTTTTTTCTCAAAAGCAAAACAGGAAACAACATTGCATGTAAATTTTGGGCACCCCAAAAACCCAATGGGATTACTATTATCTACAGCCATGGTAATGCTGAGGATATCGGGAAAGTGGAAAGCCACCTCGAAACGATTCTAAAAGATGGATGGTCTATCATTACCTACGACTATCCTGGATATGGACACAGTTCATCCAAGGCCTCTGAGCATGGTTGCTATGACGCCATCGATACAGTTTACCAGTATCTTACCGAGAAAAAAAAGATTACTCCTCATCGTATTGTAGTTTGGGGAAGATCACTGGGAACGGGTCCATACTGCTACTTAGCTGAAAAAAAAAAAGTGGGTGGACTTATTATTGAAACGCCTTTCATTTATGCATTTAGAACTATT
>JAYNZN010000013.1:0-3867 GCA_038103695.1 Opitutales bacterium | reverse complement strand
ATTACAGGCAGGAGCGTCCTTCCTTGGGATCGTTTTAGAAATTTGGAAAGAGCACCTAATATTACATGTCCCTCTTTGGTGATTCATGGAAAATTAGATGAAATTGTTCCCTTTAAACATGGTAAACAAGTTTTCAATGCTTTACCTAAAACCAAGGAATTTTTGGAATTTGAAAAAGCGGGACACAATGATTTAGCTGAAGTAGGTGGCCTCAAATATTATTCTACTGTCATCAATTTCCTTAAAAATTTATCCGATGATTGATTTTACTCCACCTGCCCTGAAATCTATAATTCACATATATAAAATATTAACCCAAATGATCATTTCTAAGAATTAAATGTTTGGAATGAATCAAAAAGAAGGACGGATTTTTCGTATAGCCCTAGTTGTACATGTGCTCATTGCATTCTTGGGTATAATTTTCTCCTTTTTACCCAGTTGTGAAAAGGAACCTGAGGATATTCATGTTTTCGAACTCGCCTCTTCCCCTCCTCCACCTGTCGTTACCCCGCCACCCCCCAAAAGCACTCCTCAATCAAACCAACAAAAAAGCAAACCCCAGCCAGTTCCAGGACCAAAACCAAAACCCCTAATTAAAAAGCCTAAACCTAAACCAGCTATCAAGCCCCCGGAAAATAAAAAAATTTCCTTCGATCAATTTAAGAAAAAGCACGATTTACCCACTAACAAGCGAATTCCGGTCAAAGCGACACCCCAGCCAGTTAAAATTAAAATCAACCCAAATGACTTCAAATTGTCTCCCATTTTTGTCAAGACTCCCAATACCTCTAACTCCTCTATTTCACCCGGTTTACTTAATCAATATCTCGTAGGCATTAAATCTCGCATGGAAAATGTGTGGCAGCACCTGCTTGCAGAAACCGACTTAACCGCAGGGGGGATTGCTCACTTGAGTTTCCGTATTGGATCAGATGGCACCTTGCTAAGCATTTCCATAACCCGCTCATCTGGCAACCGGACTTTGGATGATTTGGTATTACGGGTAGCCCAGTCTGTCAGAAATGTTGGCCCTCCGCCAGGTGGATCATTTTCCTCTAGTCTGGAAATCCCCTTTCGGGTAAACTGATATCATGAAGTTTGATTGGAAACGCCCCCTCGCTCCAGTTGTGTTGGTTGCAGGATTGCTACTTTGTCTGTCTCGAGACCCTATCATTGGACTTGGAGTATTCTTAGTTTCCTTCGCTTTGGTCTTCGGTTTTTCCCGTGGTTCTTCGTAAGCGCTGAAGTTCGAATTCCCGATTGGTCTCAACTACGGATTGATCAATCAGAAAATCCTGCAAACCAAAAAGTTTGCTATTACGCTTGGCCGCCGGGACATAATTCCCTCTGCTTCGCAATTCTGTGGCATATTGATTATCCCGAAAGAAAAAATCCGCAGTTTGCAAAACCTCACCCTCCATCTCAGGGTCCTCGATAGGAAAAGCAACCTCAACTCGTCTAAAGAAATTTCTGGGCATCCAATCAGCACTCCCTAAGAAAGTACGACTGCCTTTGGGTGCATTATGAAAGTGGTACATTCGGCTATGCTCAAGGAAGCGCCCAAGCAAACTTCGAACGGTTATCTTTTCGCTCAAACCCTTGACGCCAGGGACTAAACCGCAAATACCACGAACAATCAGGTCTACCTTTACTCCGGCTTGGGAGGCGGCATATAAAGCCTGGATAGCCTCCGGATCAATTAACGAATTTACTTTAATAACAATACGAGCAGTCTTGCCAGCTTTTGCCACCATTGCCTCTTCGTGAATCATACGGATCATTTCTGAATGCAAATTAAATGGAGCCACTAAAATTTTCTTAAATTTTGGCTTACGGGTATATCCGGTAAGTGTGTTAAAAAGGTTGGCAAGATCAGCAGTGAAGGCGGAATCACTCGTAAAAAGGCTGTAATCCGTGTAACTTTTAGCAGTGCTTGGATTGTAATTGCCTGTGCCCAAGTGAGCATAGCGTCTCAATTTATTTCCCTCACGTCGTACAATCAGGCAGCACTTGCAGTGAGTTTTAAGTCCGCTCAGGCCGTAAACTACATGCACGCCAACCTCTTCCATTTTGCGGGACCAAGTTACATTGGCCTCCTCGTCAAACCGGGCTTTTAACTCGACCATCGCGGTGACTTGTTTTCCATTTTGTGCCGCATCCATCAAGGCTTTAACTATTGGGGAGTCTCCGCTTGTACGATAAATCGTAAGTTTAATTGCAAAAACCTCTGGATCCACCGCCGCCTCTCTCAACAGATCAACCATAGGGGTGAAGGAATCATACGGATGGTGAAGAAGGTAATCTTTTTTCCCGATCTTTTGAAACAGTTTGGTACGCATTGAAAGGTCATAAGGCACTCGTGCTTCAAAAGGCCCAAACTTTAGATCAGGCCGATCAACCAAATCAGGAAGGCTCATTAACCTGTACAGATTAATCGGACCATTAATACGCACCACATCCGCCTCAGTCAGTTGAATAGATTGAAGCAAGTAGTTAAGCACTTCTTGGTCAACATGCTCATCAATTTCTAAGCGCACAGCCGCTCCTTTTCTGCGGTTGTGAAGTTCTTCTTCTATACTTAAGAGAAGGTTTTCAACCTCTTCTTCATCCACATAAAGATGGCTATTCCGGGTAATTCGAAAAGCCCAAGCACCCAGCACTTCATGACCCGGAAAAAGATCGGAAACAAAGTGCCTAACCACATCACTTAGAAAAACAAAGGTTTCATTTTGGGCTCCCTGTCTTTCAATCTTTACGAGTCGAGGAAGAATTCGGGGAACCTGTACAATCGCCCGCAAAGGTGCTGCTTTCTTTTGACGTAAATTACGTAAGGAAACAAAGAGGTTTAAGGACTTATTTAGAATAAGGGGAAAGGGTCGTGTCGGATCGACTGCCAAAGGTGTGAGGACGGGAAAAACTTCTCTTCGAAAGTAGGTACGCAACCAAGTAAATTCATCCTTGGTCAATTTTTCAATTGGTTTAAAAACCACTCCATTCTTAGCCAGATCGGGCTGTAAGTTTTCCCGCCAGCAGGAATACTCCCGTTCAGACATCTGCCTTGCGAGGGTTCTTACTTGATCGAGGAGCCCCTGAGGAGCACTCCCGTCCAAACTTGGCCGAGTAATTCCCGCATCCACTTTTTGCATCAGTCCTGCCACCCGGATCTCATAAAACTGATCTAGATTTGAGCTAACAAAAGATAAAAATCGGGTTCTCTCCAAAAGAGGATATTGTTCGGAAAAAGCCTGATCGAGCACCCGTTGATTGAAAGCCAACCAACTCAGCTCTCGGTTAAAGAAACGGGGACTTGGTAAAATACTTTCAGTTTTAGATACATCCATAACTTTGAATTAGAGAATTTTGTGGATTCGGACAACGGTATTTGAAAAAATTAGGCTCTCTTGACCTTCCGAGCTGCGTGAGCTATTTTAATTTCTTGCTCTTTGAAACTTTGATGGGGGTGTTCCGGATTCGACCGCAATGTGGAAAATTCGGTTGCATGCCGAGGATGACGCTTGGCCTCGTAAAAAATGCTTCAAAACATTACATGGCGAAAATAATATCGTTGCCTTCGAGCCTGAGCTCGAAGCACTCGCAGCATAGTTCTGCGACGTCGACAGTCCACTGACACCTGCTGGGTGGTCGGGGCGTTAAAAAGCAGGTAAAACCTCGGAGCGTTTGCTTGTCTATCGGAGGCTAAATGGCTGAAGACAAGATCGGCCCGAAAGGTGTTCCTTCCTTCACCGGGCTCAAATTATAGAGAGAACTAAGCATGTAGACGCCGAACGGGAAGTATTGCGGGACGCGGGTTCAACTCCCGCCACCTCCACCAAAGTTTCAAGGATCTTTTTCTTAATCAATCCC
>JAYNZN010000012.1:0-33887 GCA_038103695.1 Opitutales bacterium | reverse complement strand
ACGGTCAATTCACAGGTGCCTGGAGTCTATCAGATTACCTATAATTATACCGACAGCAGTGGTAACCCTGCGGTTCCTGTCACCCGGACAATCCAGGTCGAGGACACCACCCCACCGATGATCACCCTGATCGGGGATGAGAATATTACCCTGGTATCAGGAGCTCAATATACAGACCCTGGTGCTAAATGGACAGATGCGGTAGATGGTAATGGTACAGCTGAAAGAATTGGCTACTTGGATCTTTTAAGTCCAGGTGTATATGATTTGTCCTACCACTATACTGATACAAGCGGGAACAAAGGAGTCTCTAAAACCCGTGCAGTTCATGTACTTAACCAAGCACCCAGTGAAGTGAATGCATCCAATAGTCTTACCTTCCTAGAGAATTTGGAGATAGGAACATGGCTATCCAATTTTATTGCTTATGATGCAGAGTCCGACCGCAAGCTATCCTTCTCGTTAGTGGATGGAAATGATTCTTTAAGCAATTCTCTTTTCCAGATGGAACAAAACGGAAGTCTATTCACTAACTCTTTATTTGATTATGAAAAAGACCCCCATGAATATTCTATCAGGGTAAGGGTAACGGATGAGCATAATGCAACTCTTGATCGTATTTTCACCCTTCAGTTGCTTGATGTTTATGAAAATCGGCCACCCAATCAACTTGTGATTACAACATTGTCCATTCCGGAGAACAACGCTCCGGGCTCTGTCGTTGCTAAGGTTCAAGGTTTTGATCCAGATGAAAATGATACTCTTACCTATTCCCTTATTTCCCAGCATTCCTACTACGAAGATGATAATAATTCTTTCGAAAACAATCAATCGGTTGATCTGAAAAGCTCACCCAAACCCTCTGATGAGGGAGAAAGGGAAACAGACTTCAATGCCTCAAATCAAAATGAGACAAACTCCACTCATGAAATTGAGCCATTTTTTTACTTGGATACCAATGGTTCTCTGTTTGCGTTACACTCGCTGGATTATGAAAAAGACCCTCTTAGAAGTAATCTACTTGTACGAGTTTCCGATCAAGATGGTCTATCCTTTGAAGAAAGTTTTACACTTTCCATCACCAATATCATTGAAGACATTGACCGAGATGGGATAGAGGATGCATTTGACGAAGATCGTGACGGAGATGGGTTCTCCAATGAATTGGAAATCGAATCTGGCACCAATCCAGACAGCTTCTACTCCACAATTCACAAAGCAATACTAGAAACCAATGAAGGTGTGCTTGATGAAAATGGAACCTTCATCCTGACTGGAAGTGTGAATTTTGATGGAGCTGGAAAAATTGAAGACTTTGGCTTTATTTTATCTTCTAGTTTATCAACTAACAGTGAAAAGTCTTATTGGATACGCGGGCAGGGTAATCCAGATGGGTTTGAATTACGATTCAACGAAAGCCCTTTTACTCCTACTCTCTATTTTCGCTCATGGGCTAAAAATCCTGCGGGTTATGCAATGGGACCGGTTAAAAAACTCAGGATACCTGAAACCGCGCCGATTTGGTGGGGGGAAACAGTCTCTATGCCAGGTGGATGGATGCAATCCTCATGGTTTGGTTTGTTTATCTATTATGAACAGGGTTGGCTCTATCATTCCCAAATGGGTTGGCTTTATACTTCTACAGATAACAAGGAAGGTGTTTGGCTATGGAACGAGACGCATGGCTGGCTATGGACCAAAGAAGATGTATGGCCGTATCTTTACAAAAACGACCACCAAGATTGGCTTTACTACACCACCTCAAAAAATCAGATTCCAATTTTCTACGATTATTCCACATCCTCTTATGTCGGGCTAGATACTACCTCTGAAGCTGAAGAGGTATTAGATTCGCAGGAATAAAGAATTGAACCCATCTCAATCACTTTCAGAGGGTTGTTTGAGATTTTCTTGCATTCTATTTTTATTTTTTCTTTTTAAGGGCATTGGATATGGGACAAGTATCGTTCTTGCCACTGATGATTGGGGGGAGGCCCAGCCAAGTGAGGTCATCAGTTTACTCGAAGATGTTACGAACCTATTACATCCCAACGACCATTCATTCGATAGTCTGACTATTCAGGTAGGCCGTACACAGGGATCCCCTACTACATTATATCAACCCAGTAAAAGTGGTGATACCGTTGTACACCTTAACACTAAAGACCGGCACTGGTGCCAATATGCTTTTCAATTTGCTCATGAAATCGGACATATCATCTGTAGGACAAAACAGGGTAATGAGGCGAATCAGTGGTTTGAAGAGAGCCTTTGTGAAGCGTTGTCGCTCTACGCACTTGAAAAACTTAGTGAACTGTGGGCAAGCCAAGGCTCAAGACCTCGGCAAGTAGCATACGCATCGGAATTTTTAACCTACAAAAAGAACAGAATCCTAAATTCCTTTTACCCAGATAATTTCCAGCTGCCATCTTGGTGGAAAGAAAACAGGAATGCACTCAAGCGAAATCCATACTTGCGTAAGCAAAATATTTGGATCGCTATTCAATTAGAAGCATTGATTGAGAAATCACCCCAAACGGCACTCTCTGCCATTTGCTGGCTGAACCATGAACATCATGATACTGAAAATATTTCATTCGAGAATTATATGGCTGCGTGGAAAAATTCCTGCCCTGAGATTGGGCAAAAAGAATTTATTCACAGGGTAATGATTCTCTTTGGCCTTTAATTCAGAAAACATGAACCCTGCCTACATTGAAACCCGTTTTATTGGTATCCGAAAAATCAGGAAACTGCCTAAAGAATGCTTTGTAATCACGGCATATAACCCTATGGACCAAAAACTTCCAGAAGCAGAAAACAAGATGAGAAATCAGATGCTAAAACAAAAAATTATTCTCCAAAAAAAAATCTGTCTTGAGATAACCGGGACTTCGGAAGATTTATCACATCAAGAGCCTAGTTTTTTAACAGATGCCAACCTTAAGCAAAGTCTTGCTTGGGCTAACGAATTTCAGCAAAGAGCAATTTTTTCGATCAAGAATAACCAACTCTCTATAATTTCATGTTCTGAAGATGAGCGTACCATTGAGCTGGGAGACTTTCTGGGTAGATGTCTTTAATTAATTTAGGGGATCTATCGGATAAGGGTGCACAAATAAGAAACAATCACGGGAACATATAGATTATCATTTAAATCTATTTTACCGACCCGAATAGGAAATAACTCCAAAATGGAAACCGAGCCTGCAATTACAATGGCTTGCCATAGTAAAATTGCCCCACCCCACTTTTCAGAAAACCCAGGGAGAAATGGAATGAACCAGTAGGCCAAAATTAGGCATAAAACGAAGCATGTGATGGCACCTTCCAAAGTTTTTTTGCCAATACGGAAACGACCAAATGCTTTCCCACCAATTGCTGCTGCCGCATCACCCAAAATAAAAAGAATCAAAGAAAGACAAGCACTCACGGCGAAGACTTCGCTTACGATGCTTAGGCATGCACAGAGTGAAATACCACCAAAGATATAAGTCGCACCTGTTAAATGAGAATTTTCATGGACTCTCATCAACCCACCAAATCGCGAATAAAACCACTTACCAAAGGCAACATTTCGAATACGCAAAAGATCAATGAATAAGGAAAGTAGACAAATTAAGAAACTAAGAACAAAAATATTAAACCTGCTCGTATTCAAGAGTTGAGGACCATAGAAAACCCCTAATGGAAATACGATCACCAAGACATGAAGAAACTTACGGTTGATTTCCTCTGGCGGCACTGGCTTAAACATGAATCAATTAGGGGGATAAAGAATTTAATCCTTCTCCCCGAAAACAAACAAGGGTTAAAATTCGAAAGTCGCCTGACTCTTAGGATCATTATCTTCGGAAGGAGCCCCATCTTCTTTTTTATCAGTAGAAGGCTTAGTGTTAGGCTTTTCCTTTTCTATCAGAGAGGCTTTAGGCTTTTCCTTGACAGGTTGAGCTGTGCTTTCAATCGACTTGTTTTTTTCTTTGGCTCCATCCTCCTCCCCATTTTCTCTAGGTGCATTGACCACACGGTCGACCTTGTGAGATGTCAAAGTACTTCCTTTGGCCCCTCGGCCCTGTAAATCTAGCCAAGCAAAATCAAACTCTATCACCATTTCCCTCACCCTTTTAAGTTCCGGATCCAGATGAACTAAAATACGACTGTTTTTCTTTTCGTTGTCATGGATAGAAAAGAAAAAGATACGAGATTTGGAGTGTGCCTTGAATAAGGGATATTCTTTCTCTCTGGTCACCCCTCCCACCTTAAATTTTTTGGCATATAGACGACCACTTTTCCCGTCACGGTATACCATATTGTACACTTTTTCTTCTTCTCTACGGAATACATTTACTCGCAACGGCGATTTACCAACAAACATTTTTTCCGCGATTTTCATAACTTTCATCACACCATCTTTTCCGAAAATTATGATATCATCCATGTTAGAACATTTCTCGATGGCTTCGTCTTTTTTCAGCCCAAAGCCCGCAAATCCATCCTTTCGATTAAGATAAAGAGTCTCATTGGCAACGACTACCTGGGCCGCATTGATCCGGTCAAATGGAGCAAGAGTGCCATCATCTTCTCTGCAAATCTCTGTCTTTCTTTCCCTACCCTTGCCATAATTCTTTTTTAACTCCTTCAGGTAACGGACAGCATAACGGGTAAGTTGGGACAGATGTCCTTCCACTTCAGTAATGTCGTCTTCGAACCCTTTGATCAGTTCATCTGCGCGAAAAGAATCATACTTGGAAATCCTTTTGATTCTAATTTCCAACAAACGAAGAATATCCTCCTGAGTGATGGCTCGATGGAATATCTTAACATATGGCTTAAGACCAGTATCCACTGCAGAGATAACTCCCTCCCAGGTTTCCTCCTTCTCAATATCCCGATAAATTCTTTTTTCGATAAAGATCTTTTCAAGTGATGCGAAATGCCATTTTTCCTGTAATTCTCCAAGGCGAATCTCTAATTCCTGACGAAGCAATTCGCGGGTCTGGTCTGCAGAAGATTTGATTAAATCATTTACAGATAGAAATTGAGGGTGATTGTCTTTAATCACACAGGCATTCGGAGCAAGACTTACTTCACAATCGGTAAAAGCAAATAAAGCTGGCAAAGCTTCCTCAGCTGAGACTGTGGAAGGTAAATGCACCATAATTTCGACAAATTCAGCCGTATTATCCTCAATTTTAGATATCTTGATTTTCCCCTTATCGTTCGCTGCCAAAACAGAGTCGATCAGACTTGTAGTGGTGGTTCCAAATGGAATTTCAACCACCTTAAGCAGATGCTTTTTTACGATTTCAATCTTTGCTCGAACGCGAATCCTTCCTCCTCTTGAGCCACCATTGTAAGAGGTGCAGTCTGCAATGCCCCCCTGAGGAAAATCTGGAAGCAAGTCCACAGGATTTTTGCGGAGTGCATCAATCATCGCGTCGATGATCTCTAAGAAATTATGAGGAAGTATCTTAGTGGATAGACCAACCGCAATTCCTTCCGCACCCTGGGCCAATAATAAGGGGAATTTTGTGGGAAAGGTGATTGGTTCTTTATTCCGCCCATCATATGAGGATACCCAGGTGGTGACTTTTGGGCTAAAAATAACTTCCAAGGCAAAAGGGGTTAAGCGTGCCTCAATGTACCGTGGAGCCGCCGCCGAGTCTCCGGTAAGAACATTTCCCCAATTTCCTTGAGTATCAATCAACAAATCTTTTTGCCCAATCTGAATAATGGCATCTCCGATCGAGGCATCCCCGTGTGGATGATACTTCATGGTATTCCCGATCACATTGGCTACCTTATTGTACCGCCCGTCTTCCAGTTCCTTCATTGAGTGAAGGATACGTCTTTGCACAGGCTTTAATCCGTCATCGGCATGAGGCACCGCTCTTTCTAGTATAACATACGAGGCATAATCGAGAAACCAGTCACCATACATGTCATCAACATAGATCGCGTCGTCTTCTCCGCGTTTCGGCCCCTCCAAAGCCAGGGCTTCAGGATCGAACCTTCGGGTCGGTTTCTTCTCCTCAGTTGGTTTCCCTACAACATCCTCGAGATCCTCAGGACTGTTCTCGTGAGAATCTTCATTGGAATTAATATCAGAGGCACTCATCTCATACAAAATCAGGCAACTGCACCTTCTGTAACAGGCTCTTGGATCTTTTTCTCTTTTCCATTTGAAGAGGATTCGGGAGATTCTTCCTTTTCCTCCTCTACTAGATCATGTTCAAAACGTAAGTTACGAATGATGTACTCCTGTCTGATTGGAGTGTTTTTGCCCATGAAAAACTTAAGCATCTCTTTGAGGGATTCGTTGGCATCGATCTTCACAGGGTCCAGCCGTATATCATCCCCTATAAAATGCTTGAATTCATCTGGTGAAATTTCCCCAAGACCCTTAAAACGGGTAATTTCAGGATTGCGCCCCAAGGTCTTAATGGCGGCATCCTTCTCGGTATCATCATAGCAGTACAGAGTGGACTTTTTATTGCGCACGCGAAAAAGCGGAGTTTGTAAGACAAATAAATGACCCTGGCGAATGAGCTCGGGAAAGAACTGTAGGAAAAAAGTAATTAATAACAAGCGGATATGCATACCATCGACATCAGCATCCGTAGCAATGACAACCTGGTTGTAGCGTAAGTCCTCCAAGTCTTCCTCGATTCCTAATGCGGCCTGGATAAGATTAAACTCTTCATTCTCGTATACGACCTTACGGGTTAAACCAAAAGTGTTAAGTGGTTTTCCTTTTAAGCTAAAAACTCCTTGAAACTGAACATCTCTAGCTTTGGTAATTGAACCACTGGCTGAATCACCTTCGGTAATGAACAGTGTGCTCTTAAACTTTTCTTTATTTTTGGTATTCAGGTGAATCCGGCAGTCGCGCAATTTACGATTGTGAACTTTACTCTTTTTGGCACGCTCCCGGGCAATTTTTTGAATACCCTTCAACTCCTTACGCTCCCGTTCGCTTCGCTGAATCTTATCCTGCAAAGCATCCGCGGTTTGAGGATGCTTGTGCAGGTAGTTATCCAACTTTTCTTTTAGAAAGTTACCGACAAATGTACGAATCGTTTCCCCATCAGGAGAAACGGTGAGCGAACCGAGCTTTGTCTTGGTTTGAGATTCAAAGACAGGTTCCTGTACTTTGATACTGATCGCCGCAACAATGCCTCCACGAATATCTCCCGCTTCAAAATTTTTCTTACAAAAATCACGGATTGTTTTTACCACAGCTTCTCGGAAAGCAGCCTGATGCGTACCCCCCTGAGTTGTGTGCTGACCATTAACGAAAGAAAAGTAATCTTCCCCGTACTGATCCAAGTGGGTAAAAGCCACTTCAATATCATCCCCCTCAATATGAATGAGAGGATAAAGAGGAGTTTCTGAAATGTTTTCCTCGAGCAAATCTTTGAGCCCATCCTTGGATCTGAACCGTTTTCCATTATAACGAATGACCAACCCTCGGTTTAGATAGGTATAGTACCGCAACATTCGCTCCACATATTCATTGCGGTAGCGGTACTTTTTGAACATGGAATCATCAGGGACATAAGTGATCACCGTCCCGTTTTCCTCCTTAGTGGATTTGTTCTTTTTGTCGATGGACTGAACATCACCACAGGCAAATTCAATTCTTCTGGTTTCCCCTTCACGAAACGCCTGAATATCAAATTTCGTGGAGAGTGCATTCACGGCTTTAATCCCAACCCCATTTAAACCGACCGATTTCTTAAACGCTTCCGAATCGTACTTGGCCCCCGTGTTTATTTTACTGGAACAATCAAGAAGCTTTTCCAGTGGAATACCTCGGCCAAAGTCGCGTACAGTAACTACCTGCCCGTCGGATTCAACTTCGATCTGCTTGCCAAAACCCATAACAAATTCATCGATACAGTTATCTAAAACTTCTTTGAGTAAAACATAGATCCCATCATCCTCAGAGGAACCATCTCCGAGCTTTCCAATGTACATACCTGGACGCAACCGAATGTGCTCTTTCCAATCGAGCGACTTAATGCTGTCCGCTGTATATTTGTGGTCAGCCATTATTCCCTATATCCATTTCCACTTAACAATTTATTAGAAGCAACCTTGCTCTTGTCCACTTGAAAATAATTTTACGCTTAAAAACCTTGCCAAACAGAAGGAAGCCAAGAATTAAGAAATGACCGATATTTATGATAAAATTATCCCAGAATTATTTAAGAGCTTTATCTCAATTAGACGACCCTAGACTCTGGAAACCAGTTTTGTGGGCAACCTTACTAAGTTTGGCCACCATTTTTATCACCCTTTTAATAGGCGGTACATTTTTGTTCAAAATGGCCGATTCCTTTTCTCAGCAAATCACCGGATGGATGAGCTGGGCCGACGGATGGATCGAGGGAATCGCGGTTATTTTAGGAACTTTTTTTATTGGAGTGCTTGGATATTTCTTCCTGGCCACTGTTTATGCTGCTTTTTTAGGACTCTTTCTAGATGATGCCCTTGATGCGGTTCGTGAATATTATTATCCGGAATCAGCATGGATTAAACCCCCAGGAATTATTGAATCAAGTATTTCATCCATACGTTTTATCATTTTAAGTTTTGTTACCTATCTCCTTGCCTCACCTCTTTTATTGGTTGGTTACTTCATACCTCCCGTTGGATTGATCCTTCAGTTTCTCCTAGGAGGCTATTTACTTGGACGGGAGTATGGGCAAATGATTGAACTTCGAATACCTCGTGAAGAGAGAATACAAAAAAAGGGTTACCTCGCCCATGGCACTTTGGCTACTTTGATTTGGACATTTCCAGTTATCAATTTAGTGGCACCACTTCTTTTAGCCGCATCCATCGTCCATGCTCGGCTTGGTGAAATCCCTAAATCCGCAGAGAAAAGATTAGATAAAACTAGAAACCCTGAAACTTAGTCAAAGAGAGTATTATCGATTAAATTCCCCTTTAAACCTTGGACCAACGGTGGAACCGTTTGCATCCCACTCTTCGATCAGCCCGATTGCGAGTCCTTCTTTAATTTGAGTACGTGTTTTTTTACTCCCACTGGGATAAAAAGTGATGGCGACTCCCTCATAGGGAGTTGCTTCTCCTATTTTGTACCAGAGTCCATCGGCTCTTTGCTGTAATTCTTTATCCTGATCAACAAAAGGTAAGCTGTCCAAATTTTGCAAATTTGATTTCGGCAAATTCATGGCATCGGTGGAGCATTGCGATGAGATAAAAATTACAGCAATCCCCATAAGGGCAAAGGCAAGCATCCACCAAAAATAAGCAGAACCTGTTAGTCGTTCCACAAGAGTGGGTTCGGGGGCATCTGGTGGTGTGGGAAATATATCTTCTTCCTTCATATAATTGGGAGAAAAGCTTAAGTAGACCTAGTTTAGCAAGGCATAAAGAAAAACATTCATGCCCAATCTTGCATAAAATGAATGCGCATAGTCACTAATTTCTTCACCTGAATAGTATTTGAAAATCCTCCATCGACCAGTGGGTTCACGAACCCATAAAGGCCTTTTGCCAGGAATCGTGTAAATGACATCCTTCAGACCGTCCTCTCTCGTCACCTCATAAGTTTTCCCCTCAAAAGAGGCTAATTTGAGAGTTTCGTCGAAATCTTCTGCAGATTCCCGAATACGAAAGGAAATCGGAGGAATCCATGAGCCAAATTCATCCATCCCCCAACCCATGGCACAAATAGGAGATGCGACACAGGCAAGCCTTCCATTAACTTTCATCCCCACAAATGAATAGGTTGCTTGGGGCCATTTTTCCTGCTCAACAAATGTAAGAACAGTATCAGGCAGGCGCTTTTGTTCTTTTTCCAACTGCAAGTATTCATTATCAGGCAGCCCCTGATAGAATGTGCGAAAAATTTCGTGATTACGGGGAAGTGGAGCAAATAGCTTATCTGGAAATAGTTGGGTAAACCAATCGCGCACCTCGACTCTTTCCTCCCATGCTGCATAACTGTGGCCCATATCTGTACCGAGAAAGGATGCCTTAATGCCTGCATCTAGATAAAGAAAACCGCCCAGCGTAAGGTAGCGACGCAGGGCTTCATTTTCCTCTTCAGAAAACTCAAATTTAGGTAATTCATCGCAATTCAGGTAGAGAATGGGATGCTCAAACAACCTTTCATCCGTAAGAGATTCAATCATCAGGGGATCCGGGTCGAAACCAACCCGTGCCTGTTTGTTCATAAGTTCCAGTAAACTTGGGAGAGCGTCCGGGTAACGAATTCGGCTACCACCATCTCTGCGGAGTTGCATAATTCGAATACTCGAAAGTTCAGGTGAATTCGATGATCCAACTAGGTCAGAACTTCCATACAATGAACCCGAAAATAGGAGTAAAATTGAAAATAATCTCATCACGGATGATAGCCCAACCTCTCTAGTTCCTGTCGTGCCAATGAGCTGATCGCCTCAGCAGGATGGGCTCGCACAAAATCGATCAGAGCAGGTGCTCCAACCTTAGACTCGCTCAGCAGACCATCCATTGCAGCTCGTTGGATAGCATAGTTAGAATCCAATAGAGAACGAATATGTACCTTCATCCAACCAGCAACTCTTCTGTTCGCCATAGCCCGGAGAGTTGTGGTTCTAACGAGTCCATTTTCATCAATCAAGAGATCCAGATATCTATCTTCCACCACTGATAAGTTTACAATTAAAAGACATTCGGCTGCAAAGACACGAACATCTTCGAAAGAACTTTCAATCAACACACTTAATTCACTTTCAGCAATATGTTCCACTCTACCACGAATGGTTCCAAGTATCATTTGCCTGACTTCCGGATCCCGGTCTTTCAAGCCGCCAATCCATTTTTTCGAATCCTGCCACCCTTTATCCTGAATGAGGTAACGCTGCCAGGCCACCGATCTGAAACGGCCACTTGGATGGTTGGTAAGTGCTCGGTACACTCCAATTGAATCAGACCCCAATGCGGATAAACCATTAAAAACTTTCTCGGCAATATCATCCAGTCCCTGGGCGGAGAGCAAATAGTCTGCAACCATCTTAATATTCTGCTCACTGAGGAATTCTCCCAGTCGAGCAAGCTCAACAGCCGACTGAGCCGCAATTCCTTGATCCCTATCCTGCATCAAAACACGGAGTATTTCACGGTAACCTGGGTAGGCACGGCTAAGATTGCGGGCAGTTTGGGAGACTTTTGCCCGCACCCCAAGATCCGGGTGAGAGGCTAACTTCTTAACCTGTTCAAAAACTCCAGACATTCTTGCATAGATACGAATCTGGTCCAGTGCGACAAGGAGTACTCTTGGGTCATCATCCTCAAGAAGTGTAACCATGGTGGAAGGCAGAATTTGGACCCGTAATGAAAAATGGTTTTTTAATAGATTTTGTCGAACCACAGAATCAGAATCAAGAAAAGCAGATTGGGTTAACTCTTCAAGATCGGGACGAAGTTTCCCGGGCCTAGAACGGTAAACCACCCTTCCATTAATTTGAAATTTTTCCATACCAGATTGTAAAAGACCAGGAACAAGCCGAGGAATGAGTGCCGATACTTCACGCCTCACCTCCACATCTGTATCTCCGATTCGAGAAAAAATCTTTTCAACTAAAGCGGGTTCATAAATGATTTGTCCATTATTGTAGTGTTCGACCAAGGAGACCAGAGCTGCCCGGCGAACCAAATTACTGGAATCCTCCAATGCCCCCACAAGAAGTAAACTGGAATCACGAACGGTATATTTCCCAAGGAGTTTAGCAGCGCCTACCCGATCGCTCTCTAAGGAAGAATGTAATTTCTGCGCAGCCATTTCCAAAGTTTTGTCTATGCTTACCCGAATAGGTTTTGCCCGTTTGATGATCTGATTGTTTTCCTTTATTAAATCTGATTGCTCAAAAACAAAGTCCTTTGCGGTCATCAGTAAGGGTAAAAACAAAAACACGAAAATGTAATTCATCTTCATCGCAAGCCTTCCTTTCTACGCCAAATCCACTCCAAACCTCCTGTGAATAAAAGTATGATAAGAATAATCCAAGAATTCGCTAGATCGTTCCTTCTTTCCATCGTAGGAACAGTCTGTGAAACCTTGGGTCTCCAATCACTTCTCAGATCAGAAACATGGGTAAACTTTCCTCCTGTCAGGTTGGCTAACATTCGTAAATCTCGCTCTGCATATCTGGTATCCTTTGCTTCCATGCCATGCTTTTCGACTCTCATATAAGTATTATCCTCAAGATCTTCACCACTAGGGAAGTAAATTCGGTAGGAAACCCTGTAGGAACCAGCCGCAGGCGGAAGAAATTCACCGTAGTAAGAACCTGCACGGCCACTCCTGGGATAAAGTTGCAACCGTTGGGAGAAATCATCGGGTCCTGATATATTGGCCTCCACCATAGCATCCAGGGATGGTTCAAAATCGGCACCTAGCACATCGAGGGCAAGGGATGCTTTTTCACCCCGAGCAATCGGTTGATCCTGTAAGGGTAGTCGCACCCGTTCTACTTCACCGGAGCCCAACCATTCCACAAGCCCCTGCCAGAAAATTGAAAATTCTTTGGCTCTATCCTCATTGATCAAAGCCCTCTTCCAATCATGGGAGGAACCCCAGTAAGCACTTTTTCCCGATCCATAAGCCTGAAGAACCAAGGCAGAACGATTGAAGTTGGATTTGAGACCAGCCACGCTAAGGGCGGCTGGATTTTTTTCGGAAACTAAAAAGACTGGCATATTGGCAGGAAGAAAAGTTTTCCACTTGTTTACATTTTTGGCATTTGTAAACACAGGGTCAGGTAAAACATCCAAAGAAAGGGACTGCTTGGTACGAAGTTCCTCAAATTCAACCGCTGGAAACACGCCTCCCAGTTTATCCCTTACCCCAACAGGGGAGCCAAAAGTAAGTAAGCCCCCTCCCCTTTTCTCAACATATTGCTTGAGAGAAGAAACGAGACTTGCATTCAGCTCATTCAGGCAGCTCAAGTCCAGAATTATGGCATCATATTCCATCCAAAACTCAGGATCAGTTGGGTAGTTTTGGGATGAAAGAGTCTCACCGCGTGCATGAAAAGTTTCTTTTCCAAGACGAATCAAAGCACTTAATTGGAACCTCTCCCCACTCAAAGAACGTTTTATAAAGGGATACAATGGTTGAACCTGATTAGATATATAAAGGGTAGAAAAAAGATCAGGTTCTTGGATCATCACAACTTGGTTGGCACTATCATCGGTAGGATTATTATCTCCCTCAGATGCATCAAGCAAAAGTCTGTAATTTATACGACCTGCTTGCTCAGGAAATAATGGGGAGAATTTGACCATTCTTGATTCTCCAGGAGAAAGGGTGAAAGCAACCTCCTCCAAAAAATTTTCCTCCTCAAGTAAACGAACAACACTGGATTTGGAAGAAGTAAAGCTATTGGTAATCTCGCCAACCAGCACGAGCTCTTCTTTGGCTTTTATTTGAGTGGGAACATTGACAAATCGAACTGATAAATTCCCTTGTTCTCTGTCTTCTCCAACCCCGATAACATTAACTGGAATTCCGGCCTCAAGAAAAAGAGAGGCAATCTCTAGCGGAGACTCTCTATGATTATTTCGCCCGTCTGAAAAAAGGGTAACACCAGCCAAAGGCAAGGGATGCTCACTCTCTAAAATATATTGCAATGCACTACCTATTGCAGACGAACTTCCTTCTTCTGGCAGAGTCCATGAATTTCGACGAAGTGAAAATACATCATCACCCGAAAAACCAAGCCTTTGTACCAAGCCATAAGAATTTCGCATTTGATTGATCCAAGAATTTTCAACTCCCAGGTCCAAATGAGGTCGAACCTGAGCGAGTCTGCGATCCGACTCAGCGTCATCACGCTCATTCATACTACCCGATAGATCGACTAAAGAAACAAAACGGATTGAGGATAAATCAGGCTCAGAGGTTTCTGTAAAAGGGCGGGCAATGAGAAAAAGTAAAAGCAAAGCAAAAACCATTCGTAAGCCTAAAAATTGCCATGCATTCCGGCGAGTGGTTGCAACAAAAAGAAAACGACCATGCCAAAGGATCGCTCCACCAATAAGCACAACTGAACCCCACAACCACAAGGGCGAAAAAGGCCAATCAAATCCCATCACATCCATCGTTATTTCCCCTCGGCAATACGACGAAAATATTTTTCCACCTGCTTACGGTAACGGGCGGGTGCTCTTGTGGATTGGTGATTTTTTAACAGCCTTTCCTGAATTGCCCGCTCCCAAAAAAATTGTTCAACCAGTTGGGATGCGTCCTTCACAGCACCCGAAGAAAGCGAGCGACCATTCATGGCATCCTCTGAAATCGCTGATTCTTCAAACTGCCGAGTAATATTGATTAATCTCTCGTCAGACTCAGATCCATCCAAATTGCCCACAAGTCGAGCCGCTTCTTCATTGGACTGGCGAAATTGTTCTTCCCCCATACCTGCGAGTTCACGTCTCATAGCTTCAAGGTGTTCGGCCAATTCCGCCAATTCCGCACTGTCTCCATGGCGTAGCTTATCTTCGACTTTCTGTAATTGACTACCCAATTCACTGAGTCCTTCCTCCAATTGCTCTTGCTGTTTTGACGCTTGTGGAAATGCATCGTACAACAAAGCATTGGAAGCCTGTTTACCTGCACGCTCCATTTCACTGGCACGAGCCTCTCTCATTGCTTTGAGCAGGTTCTCCAATGCCTCTTCCCGATGTTTACCCAATGTGCGTGCCGTTCGGTCTATTTTCTGCATTAGATTCTCAACGCCGCCATTTATGCTTTGCTGCTCATCCCGTAAAGGTTCTCCCTGACCGCCTTGGGCATGATCGGTTTTTTGTCTCAGGTTACCTTGTTGTTGGCCAAGTTGCTGTGCCTGCTCAGTCAACTCTTCAACCATATTCGCCGCCAGTTGTGCCATTTCCCGCTCTATCTTAGACACTGCTTTTCCCAAGGCCTCGGATGCAAGCTCACCATGAGGCTGGGCTTGCCCCGGGCTATCCCGACGCAAATCTCCAGTTCCTTCCTTCATTTCCCGACCAGCCTGATCCAAGTCTGAGACATCACCCAGCTTTCCTGTCTGGTCATACCTACGATCACGAAAATCTTGCAGATCTCTTCTAAGATCCGCTTGATCGCCAGCTAGTTCCTGATTAGGTTTCCCTTTTTGACCACTGCCTGCGGCTTGGCCGATCTGATCGTTCAAACTATCCTGTCTGTCTTTCAGTTGGTTCAATTGTTCAAGCTGCTTGGAAAGTTCTTCGAGTTGCTGGGATGCATCCTTGGGGTTTTCTGCAGTTTCATTACCCTCCTGGGCCTCACCTTCTTTAGCACTGCTTTCGGTTGACTGGCCCTGACCTTTCGCTTTTTGTTTCTCCAGTTCTTGCATCAAAGCATAGAGTTGTACCAATTTACGAAGGGTTTGCTCGGTGGATTCAAGTGATTCCTCCAAAAGATAATCCCCGGTGTAAATCTCGGTTTGTTCAATATGGTAAGTCGCTTCGTTTAGTAACTCCCCAAGATCAATTCCGTTCGAAATTGGGAACCTGCCAGCAAATTCATCGTAAGTTTTAGTCATCTCATGTTTCAGGTCTAAGGAATCTGTGCATATGGCAAGGGACTGATCTTTCCGGATCTCACCTTCTTCCAACATCGCATCATAAGTATCACGAAAAATCTTCTTCGTTCGGTTAATGAACTGCCTGATCGGAATTTCTTTCGTTTCTTCATCCATTCCACCTGCCTGCCCTTCCGAGTCTAGGGTTTCTCCTTCTGGCGGGAGAATTTCAATAAAGTAAACTTCAGACCTCGCAACCTGACCTTCAGGCTCTCGATTATCGACAGCAAATGCCATGTAAGTGATAACATCTCCAACCGCTAAAGGGTATTCACTAAGATCTAATATGCCTGTGACCGCTTTTTCTTTTTCTATTGGATCAAGGAAAAGAGGGTCCTCTTTTTTTTCCCCATCATGAGAAACATGGAGACGTAAATCTGATATCCCATGATCATCAATCGCAAATAAATCGATCAGCAAAGGCTCCGCATCAAATGGGAGTTCTAAATCCTTGGCCGGTGAAGTAATTTCCACCAAGGGTGGTTCGTCCGGGATGGGAGACAAGATAATGGGATCATGGAGAACAGGAGATCGACTGGGTTTATCCACATCACTCAATTTGAGCTTAGCACTCCATTCCTTCTCGAGCGTAAATTCTCGACTGTAGGTCACCTGTCCAACTGCAGTCAGGGAGTGGTTACCATCCGTGGAAAGCAAAACGGCTTCCACATTTTTGGGTTGCTCAAGAACCCGAACATCCAGGCTGACAAGACTTCCTTCAGGAACTTCAAGGTAGCCAAACCCATGGTGAATAATCGGGGCCATATTGAGATACCGGGGAGGCTTTATAGTCCAATGAGCAAACTCCAGGCCCGGAGGATCATAGGATGTAACGGTATGCCATGAACTCTCGAGCGATTCCGTAAATACACGATACCTCATCTCTTCCTGAATCGCCGGAATCACAAATTCCATTCGTGAAGTCTCGGAGGATGGAAGCATTTCAAATTGTGAAGATTGCCCAACCCCATCAATCTCAATCCACACTTTGCTTTCTCCGCGATATTTACGCTTAAGATCTGCAAGGATCGAAACATCTGTACCCCTCTTAAACTCATCATTTGGAGGGCCGAGTGAAAGACCAACTCCGCCCGCATTGGCTGTATTTACTACAATTCCAGGAAGGTCGGAGAGCACGGCATGTGCCTTCAAGAAAGGACTGCGGGTAGTGTTCCAATAAAAAAGCAGCACACCTGCAACAAAGCCAAGGATAAGATATTTCCAGAATGTTCGGTTTGGACGAACCCCACGGTCCCAGGCAATCGTGGAAATCTTTTTTGATACTTCTGAGAGCACCCGTTTCTCCATGACTCCTGGCACTCTCCCTGATTGATGAATTTCCACAGCCGTATTAAGGGAATCCTTTAGGTGAGAATTCGTGGACTCAATCCGTTCTGCCAAATGCTTGAGTGAAGGGCGTTTCCACCAGGCTTTTAGAAGAAGGGCTGAACAGACTGCTGATGCTACGCACAAAGAGCCAAAAATTAGGTTGGGTGCTTTTGTTTCAGGGATTGGAGAAAAGACATCATAAAGGTCAAGCAACCCAAGAACCAAAGACCAACCGAGAAAGCCTACAACAAGGGAAAGTAAGACCTGTCCGACAAAATTCCAGCGGCCTTCCTCCAGTAATCGACGTATAAAATTAGGCATCGTGTTTAGCTTTTAACCGTTTTAACCGTAGGAGCGGAACGATTATTAGGTGAAGATAGCATGGTCTCTACAATTAAGAGAACACCAGCAGTCAAGGCAAACCACATCCATAGGGGTTGATAGTTTCTAGGGGTATGGCCTGCCAGGAAAAACTCTCCTTCTAATGATTCGGATGAAGAACGGGAACCATTGAGGGATTCAAAAACTTCATGCTCAGAAAGCACTTCGGGCATGGATTCTGAAAGCAAGGGATGAACGGTAATTTTTTTGTCTCCAAACCGATAAAGCCCAGGAACTTCAGCCATAAAACTTTCACCTTTCTGGGTTATCATTTCTCCACAAAAGATTTCATTTCTTTGATGATCTGCGAGATCGTCATTGGCCAATCCACAAAGTTCCACCAAAAGAGGCAAAAAACTATTACGGGTAGGAAGATCTGTCCAATCTGGAAGGAGCCGAAAACACAAGAAAACGAGTCGACCACCACTTGGGAAATTTCGGATGAGTACAAGTGGCCGGTTCTCTCGGTCATATAGAGGACATTCTAAATTTTCATCCCATTCGCGTAATAAGAGAAATTTTCTGATTTTGGTCAGGTAAAGATCCCGTGCAGAGTCGCCTGCAAAGACAGAACTGATCGGGCTTTCATCAGGAAGTGCTTCAATCCGGTAAGGGTCCATCCTGAATTCTGTTTTCAATAAACGATTAAATGAAAAATTCATCAGGTCTGAATCTCGCAAGGTCTGATTCATGGAAGCATAGGGTTCACCCGGGGTAAGAAGGGCAATCCCCCCGGCCTGGAGGTGATCTTTAAGCTCTGCCATCGTTTCACCATCCTCCACCCAGTCGGAAAAGCCTGGAAGTAGCAAGCAGTCGACCTGTTCATCACTACGCCGTTCAGCCCAGCGATTCCAAATTCCGTCACCCACACTTTCCATCACTGCTTGTAGAAATTCTTTTTCTGCTTGATCAGAAGTATCTAAATTGCCCTTCGATCTGAAGGCAAAACCCCGTGAAGGAGGAGGCAATAACCAAAGAGATCGATTGTTATCCGCTGAGAAGGAATCGTTATTATCAAGGTGAATGGTTGCCGTGGTAAAACCGTCTGCCGGTAAAGAAAACTGAGCTTGTTCAGTTCCCCTAGCAGGTAAAGTAAGGTTTAAGGTTTCCCTCTTCCCCCCCCCGGCAAAAAGAGATAGCTGGACAGGGGTGGCATTGTCATCCCAGTTTCGAACAACTGTCCAAATTCTAGCTTTGCCCCCCTTTCCAGGAACTACCCGGGCATCAACTATTGCCCGATTACCAGTTCGGCTAGACCATAAATTCTCTCCATGGCCAACTGGAACAAGTGATAAATCCACTCCAAATTCAGTGAAATCTGCTTGGACATCTTGCCAATCCGAAACTTGAAAATCGCTATAAATGTGGACTTTAACAGATGCCTTATTCTTTTCCAAAATATTTCTCAGACGCTTAAAGAGTACACTAGGACTAAGTTTTCGGTAAAGAGGCTTGAGTGCACTTAAAGTACTTTCAAGTTCATCTTTACTGGAACCAAAGCTTAGAAATCGTACGCCATTTGAGTCATGGGCAAGAAGCGCATGGTCCACACTTTTATTTTCCAACTTTTTTAGCACTTCTCTCTTTGCCTCCAACCAGGCTCCCCATCCCTTCATACTCGCGGAACAATCGATAAGATGAATGTGTTTTTCACGATCAATACCGGAATGAATCTGACTGTCAGCAGCGGTCCAATAGGGATCCGCTAGAATCATAACGATACAGAAAAACAACAGAATCCTAATAAGTAATAAAAACCAGTCACTTGGTCGTTTTTTCCCACTTCTAGGAATCGTCGTTGGAGTAAGAAAACGTAAGCTGGGAAAAAAATACTTTTCTGAAATTCTCCGATATGCCATGTGGGCAAGAATAGGTAGAGCAACCGCAAGGCCACCCCAAAGAGCCAGGGGTTGTCCAAATTCAATCATTTGGAATGGGTGCGCATACCCAAGAAACTTCGTAGAGTATGACCCAGGTCTTGGTTGGATTGCACAACCTGGAATTCGGCTCCAATTTTCGATAATTCATCTCGCAAAGACTGACAATATCCATCCATCTTTTTAGAGTAACTACCTCGAATAAGCTCTGGAGAGGCCGAGAGTTCACGATCGCCCTCCATTTCGACAAAGCGCAATGCCTTGGAGTCAGGTAAGTGCAACTCATCTGCATCAAGGATCTGAAGACAGATACATTCATATCTTGCCGAATTGGCAAAGCGTAAACGGTTTGCCCATTCTTCCACACCGTCCAAAAAGTCTGAAAGAACCACGACTATAGAATCACGAGGAATCACCGAGTTCAATCTCTTCCAAGCTTCTGGACCTACATCTAAACCCTGCGGAGTAATTGCTGAAATTTCAACTAGTAAGCGATTTAGCGCAGCTCTCCCACTTTCAGGGCTTATCCACTTCACTGATTGTTCAGAGCCACCAAAAAAACCAACTCTATCTCCCTGACGCTGGGCGATGTATGCAAAAGAAGCTGCTAACATTTGAGCATAACGAAATTTGGAACACGAAGAATTTTTACCTGCATAGGACATCGAGGCACTCGCATCGAGAATCAGTAGGAAATTAATATTGGTTTCCTCCTGATAAGTTTTGGAAACTAACTGATCACGTTTTGCAAATACCCGCCAATCCACATTTTTGAGATCCTCACCCGGTTCATAGGATCGGTACTGGAAAAACTCGTTCCCTCGCCCTTGCCGAATGCTACGGTGCTCGCCAACCCGGCTTCCACGAGCTACCAGACGAGCGAGCAAAGAAAGATCATTGATCTGTGTAAGATGGGACGGGGACAGCAGAGAGTTCACGCTGATGAGTTATACAGACTGAGGCTTAGCAGATAACAAAATACCTTCTCTTAATCCGTTATTTTATCGAGCAAATGATCAATCAGGTCATCGGAGCAAAGCCCCTCGGACTCAGCCAGGAAGCTGGGTAGAATCCGATGCCGCAAAGCAGATTTGGCGATTCCACGCACATCGTCCCGCGAGGCATTGGGTCGACCGTTAAGAAGGGCTTTCGCTTTTGCAGCTAAAACAAGAGCTTGAGACCCACGGGATCCAGCACCCCACTTAATCCGAGGCTTTAGCCAATCATCACATATGTCCGATTCCGGACGGGAAGCTGAAACCAAACGAACAGCGTAGGAAATGACCTGCTCTGGAGCGGGCACTTTGCGGGTTAAATCCTGGAGCGTTTGAATTTCTTCACCGTTTAAAACAGGCTGAGGGTCTTCTCGTTCTGAACCCGTAGTCTCTCCGACCATTCGGGACTCATCTTCTTCGGAAAGGTATTGAATAACTGGATTAAGTAAAAAACGATCAAGCTGTGCCTCGGGCAGAGGGTATGTGCCCTCCAGCTCAATTGGATTCTGGGTGGCTAATACGAAAAAAGGGGCTTCCAGTCCACGGGTTTGCCCAGCCACAGTTACTTGACGCTCTTCCATAGCTTCGAGCAATGCAGCCTGAGTTTTAGGAGGGGTCCGATTAATTTCATCCGCTAAAACAACCTGAGAAAAAATCGGTCCAGGTGAAAAGCGAAAGGAACGCCTTCCAGTAGCCGGATCTTCATCCACCACTTCCGAACCCACCACATCAGCTGGCATAAGATCGGGAGTGAACTGGATGCGTTTAAAACCGAGGCTCAGACAGCGTGATAAGGTTTTCACCAATAATGTCTTTCCGAGACCAGGAATTCCTGTAAGTAGGCAATGGCCTTTGGCAAGCAAGGTAACCAAAAGTTGTTCGATCACCTCATCCTGTCCAATAATGCCTTTACGAATTTCAGTCATCAACCGATCGTGCGTTTTGGGAAGAGTATCAAGAGCAATTTGGGCTTCCGTTTCTGAGTTAGTCATAATGTTATTTCCTACTTGCGAATAGCGAAGGGGGCAACCTTCCATGGACAGATATCCAGGATGATGAAAATTTTGTTGGAATTAAAAAAATTCAGAAAAAAAAGTTACTCCTGTCCTGTAATGCTACGCAAACGGTCCCATTCGTCTAAAAATCGTTGGAGATAGTCGCGCCCGCCTTCCATTTCCGAAAGTAAAAGCTTACGAACAAGGGCTTGTTCGAGTTCATATTGATCAGAACTCAGTAAACCTGAAAAATGAGCAATCCTTGCCCACAAAAGATGAGTGGTAAAGGCATCAAACTCATTATACTCAACAATTTCTGCAAGTTTGCCTTCCAACCACATCTGAGCAACAGAATCCCCACTTACTTCAATTTTGCCAGGAATTCCACTTAAAGTCGCCGCCTGATGCAAGGTTGGGCGGTCCCGGTATTGTCCCATCGCATCAGCCAGATCAAGATTGTAGTCAGAGTTTCGGCTGTCAAAATAATCGACACCTTCCCATGGCTTCTTAGGTCGGTCAGAAAAACCAAACCCTGGCAGTCCAAGCACAATTGAACGCTGGATAAGAATGGGTACATCTGCCTGGGATGAATTATACCCGACCAACTGGGGTTTTCTACGCCCGACAGATTTCAGAAAACTAGAAAGCATGGTCCTTTCTGAACTCTTATGAATATCTGCAGGATCAGTAGGTAAAGAAATGAGCTTGAGGCTCGGTTCTCCACCGGGAACTTTTTCTCGAAGAATGCCAGCAAGAGAGACAATTCTACATAAAATAGTCTTCAAATAGGGCTGGGAATCAAGGGGTTCCCCATCTTTCCGGGCACTAGCCCACAAAGCATCAAAGGACTTTGCCGCTTGATCACCGGGTTCATCTGCTGAAGGAGTGTTACATAGAATTTCAGCGGACTTAGGATCAGGAATCCATTCAATATCAAAACAAAATACGCTATCCGCGATAGTTTTTAGCATCTGAAAAATTAGGCTGCTGAAAAAGTGGTGATCTTACTCAATTTTTCTTCTAAGAAGCTTGTGGAGTCCTGAGCAGTTTCTGGAAGGGTAAGAATTTCAGGTACTTCTTCATCGACCAGTAAAGTATGCTCAAAATGAGCAGATGGTAAACCATCCACAGCCAGTGCTGTCCAACCGTCCTTGGCCATCGATATGTGAGCACTTTTCATATTGACCATCGGTTCAATACAAATGGCCATTCCTTTTCTAAACTGAGGCCCTCCACCCGCTTTTCCAAAGTTGGGAATCTGAGGATCTTCGTGCAACGATCGACCCACGCCATGCCCCACAAAATTGGTGATCACTGCGAACCCAGCCGCCTCCACATGTCTTTGCACTGCGTTCGATACATCGCCCACTCTTCTCTTGTGCAAAGCTTGGCTGAGTCCGATATAAAGAGATTCTTCCGTAACCCGAAGCAGCTCACTTACTTGAGAAGAAACTTCACCCACTGGAATGGTTCTACAATTATCTCCAATAAAACCATCTTCACGGATGCAAACATCGACCGAGATAATGTCTCCATCTTTCAAAATCCGATCCTCCACCCCGATTCCATGAACCACTTCCTCATTAACAGACAAACAAGTAAATGAGGGAAATACGCGACGGCCAGAACGATAGCCCTTACAGGCACTTTTTACTCCCAATTCATTCATGATTCGCCCGCCTTCTTCGTCGATCTCCCAAGTGCTCATACCTGGCTGAACATAACGGCATAACCGATCCAGTACGGCGGCGGCGGATCGACCCGCTTGGCGCATGCGCTCCTTTTCTTTGAAATTCTTACAAATCACGGCTCCACCATTTGAGGAAAATCGAAGTTCATCAATCCAAAATTCAGTAACTCGGCTTAATTTTAAATTCCAGATTTTTACTCCAATCCTTCTTTATCTCCTGGATGGAAGCCAAAGAGGCTGAACAAATCCCCTCGACATCAGCCCATCCCACCCTTCACTTTATCTGTATGAGACACTTTTTGTCATACCTGTCTTTCCTGCTGATGGTGGTAAATCAAACGATCCAGGCTAAGCAGTTTTCGCTGTTTATCGGCACTAGTGGGCAATCAGCAGATGGAATATATCATGCTTATTTCCAGACTAACTCCGGCAGGTTTGAAAAGGTTAGACGGGTGGTCGAGGTGGATTCTCCAAATTTCTTATCCAAGCACCCCAACCACCAATTTATCTATGCAGTATGCAAATGGAAACAAGAACAAGGTGTAATTGGATATAAAATAACCAACGAAAATGACCTTGTTGAATTTACCCGAATGGCATGCCCAGATGGTTTAGGTTGTCATATCTCCGTCCATCCATCAGGGAAATTTTTGCTCACCACTCAGTACAGAGGAGGCTCGGTTGCTTTGTTCCCTCTTAGTTCGAGCGGAGAACTGCTAAAGCCTGTAATCTACCGTCATCAAGGCGGCTCAGGGGTGGTTCGCATGAGGCAATCATCACCTCATCCCCATTGGTGCGGGTTTTCTCCATGTGGAAATTTTGCCCTTATTCCAGACCTTGGACTCGATCAAATCGTGATCTATCGAGTGAACGCTGAAACTCCCTCAATCCAACCTCACGGCTTTGCCAAGACGGTCCCCGGAGGAGGACCGAGGCATATGCGATTTTCCCAAGACCAAGACTGGATCTATTTACTCAATGAACTTGATCTTTCCATTTCGATTTTTAAGTGGGATCACTCTGCAGGAGAAGCCATATTTCATTCCTGGGTAGACACTCTCAAAGAAGAACAAAAAGCACAGGAATCCTTTAACTCAGCTGCTGAAATCTTGGTACACCCCAAGGGCAATTGGGTATATAGCTCAAACCGAGGACACGATTCCGTTACTGTTTTTACTTCAAACAACTCAGGCAGTCTAGAGGCTATACAAACTCAACCCATACGAGGTGCATTCCCAAGAAACATCAATCTAACCCCCTGTGGAACCTGGCTGCTTGCTGCTGGTCAGGACTCGAGTACAGTCTCCGGACATCGCATCCATGCGGGAACCGGAAAGCTAACTTACCAAAGAGGCTCAATTGCTCAAGTACCGAACCCCGTTTGTTTAGTTTTTTTATCCGGCCAAAAAAATCTGAAAAAGTAGATTGTTCAAGGCAAGTAAACCGAATACTTTATCAGTCCTTCTTTTTCTCTAAATCTTCCTGTTTGCGAAGAACTTTTTCAACTTTTTCAACCATGTGTTTTCGCCGATCAGGATTGGAGATCGTCTCAGCCCAAGTAAGTGCTCCCTGGGGGTCAGACTTATGGACTTTATTAACTAAAGTCTCGATTAATGGGTCCGTGTTTTCAGAGGCGGGTAATTGGTTAATCCACTCGGCAGTAGAGGCCGGATCTTGGCGGGTCCACATTTCCGCCAATTGAATCTTCGCGGCTTTTTTTGATTTCCCATCGGGTAGAGAATTAATCCAGATTGCGGTTTTAGCCGGATCTTCCCTGGCCATTTCTTTCGCCACTTTTTCAGTTACTGACAATTTGAGAGATGACTCATCCATGGATTCAATCCATTCAATGGCTCTTGGCATATCGGATCGGGCTACTTTTTCGCCAAGCTCCCCGTAAGCAAAATTTTGCAGAGAGCCTTCGGGCAAATGTTCCGCCCAATGCATGGCAACTTCCTCCCCCTGATTCCAAACCTTCTCAAATAACATATGAGCCGATCTTCCCCGCACCCGTCCATAGGGCAAATCCGTCATTAGATCTGTAGCTTTGGGAAGATTCGTTTCTGACAATCCATTAATGATTCCAATGAAGTATGGATTTTCTTTGCCTTCATAATTTTGTTTCGCCCATAAAATCGCCATGTCTGCGTCCTCGCGAGCCCATGAATTCATGATAGATTCGTTGGCAACATGCTTATCCCAATGCTCCTGTTCCCCGGCCCAAGACAATGCAGACTGTGGATCTACTTGGCCCCATGCGAATGAAAGTAATTTCAATTCGCTAAAACGGCTGGGCCCTCCTGGAAGAGATTCATAGGCCTCTTTAGCCACAGCTATTGACTCTGCATTTGGTTTTTCAAGCAAAACCGCAAAAGCCTGCACCCGTTCAACCGGGTTGGAAGATCTTAGTTTTTGTACAAGTGATTTACTTTTATCCTGACCAGACTGTGTTTCTTTGATCTCATTTACTGCAGAATCGACAAAAGAAATAGTCGAAATATTGCTTTCTAAAACACTCAATGCAGGAGAAGGAGGCTTCATCTTTTCATCTTCTGCAAGTCCCCGATCTAAAGACTCGAAAGCGTGCTCAGGGGATGGTACCCGTGAGCTTTCTTTGTTCTTTAATCCATACCAGTAGGCGGAAAGTAAAGTAATGACCCAAAAACCGAGTGCCAAAAATATTTTCATAACTAATGGTATATTCGAGTTTTTCGGCTTGCCCAACCCACCCAAGCCAGCATTACCCAACTTAGGAAAAAACCCACTTTATCTATGGGGGTTAAACGGCGTAACCAGGCAGGAATTCCCGGTACCCAGATGTAAATACTTCCTGAAAACAATGAAATGGACCCAATTAAAACATAGACAAGCAAAGAACTATCGTTGGCAATCCCTGACAATCTGTGAGCACCATAAGCTCCATTCAACACGTCACTCGCACCGTTAATGGAACCATACAGTAGGAACCAATTCATGGAATCCCTCAACGGCTAAAGGTTCATCCCGAATTTTGCCAATATCTTGGTCATCAAAACATACAAGATTCCCGTTATTGCAATCACAGTAGAAAGCGCTATCGGAAAGGATATTCCTTTTCGCAACATCCATGGCAAGATTAAGAACATGGGCAGAGATGGTAAGACATACCAAAATGTACCCTCGGAGTGATCGGCAATACGAGCCAAGTCTTTGGTTTCTCCATACATCCAAACCATACCCAAGATTGAAATTAATGGGAGGGATGCGATTAGGCTCCCTAATAAGGGAAGTTTTTTCGATATCTCAGATATAACCACAATGATACCAGCGGAAATGAGCAATTTTGCTATATACCAAACCATAAATCCTATAATTTATCGACTCGGGGAATAAAAATCTAGCTGAAAAATAAAAATAGCCAGCTTTCATAAGAAAAATAGGATAATTTAAGTAATTTACATTTTATTTTACAAATTTCTTGAAAATTCCTGTAACATTTTAGCGGTTTGTGCTAATAGTATAAGTTCATGTGTGAGCGGATATTTAAACTTTTACTTTTTTTAACAGGATATGGCATCCTGCCATCTCTGCATGCACAGTATGTTTATTTATTCGATTCTCCTCAAATCTCCCCAGCACCCTTAACTATTTTGGACAACCCTTTGGCTTCAAAAACCAAATCGCTTGACCCTCACCAAACCGATACATCTATAGTTAAATTTGGGATGGTCGAGGAGATGGATCAATCGAATCAACCATTAGATCTTCTCAAAAAAGAGCATCCCACTGATCATGAGATTTTTTATTCCACCACCTATGATTTAACTGATGATAACTCCTCCCTACCCTTTGATTTTGTTCAGTCTTTACTAGGCGTAGCAGAGGAACCTTACAGGAATCCACCATCCCAAGATTTAAAGGACGGAGTACTCTCTAAAATAGAAAAATTCTTAGAGGAATTTTTCATTTTTGAAGCCAATGCCAGCAATTCTTCCGCTTACGCTATGGAGAAAAATAATTATTCTGAGTCCCTGTCCAATGGATCTTTGTTCCAACTCCCTATTTCTGGAACCGAACTGATCTCTATTTATTCAACTGGCAAACCAAGTGGAAAAGACCAATTTACTGATGGTCACATTCCTCAAGACAGTGAACTCCATTTCAATCCTATGTCCTTGGTGAACCCCTATCCAATTTTTGCTCGCATCCAAACCCAACCTCTTTTTTCGTATAATCCGTTCCAGCAAAATTCCTTTGAGCCTTTGGACTCAAGTACCTCTTTTATCGTTCAAGAGGAGGAAGGTTCTTACCCCCAATACATTCGAAGTAATAGGCAAAGAAGGGCTGCCTGGGATTCCGACAACACCTATACTTGGGAGATTAATGATTTTGATCCAACTAATACCTCTGCAAATCCGATTGGTGCATTTGCTGCTGATAATAACCTAACTCAATTTACAACTACACCTGGTGACGGAGATATAAATCTTACTGTAGCAGCAAACGATGGTATTGGTTCACTCGCAGTACTTGCTTACGGCATGACCGGCGGAAATGCATTAAATGATTATACTGGTACAAGTGGGTTCCGCTTCATGACTGCTACGGGTTGGGATGCTAACGGAGATGTTACTGAGCATTTCACTCTAAAGACAACTGGAATTGATGCATGGCTTAATGGTTTTGATGGCTACAACGAATCAAAAGATTTGTGGGGCATTCACAAGGATGGTAATGACTTTTTCCTGACTTATGAATTTAGTAACCTAAGTTTCAGTCCTGTGCCCGAACCTTCCACTTACTTTATGACCGGAGCTCTTTTTTGCCTGGTTGGGTGTAATCGAACAAGCCGCCAATCTGCTAGGAGGTTAACCATCGCACTCTTTAAAAAGTTATCAGAAAAGTCCAAGCATTCTCCAAACAAAGAACAAATTCCTTAAGCCGACCACATGAACTTTCTAGTTCGTAGGTTGTCCATTTCGCTGATTGCTTTATCCAACTTGGGGATAGGACACGCAGAACTCCCTGATTCCCTTTACCATCGCGTGTTTATCATAGATGAGACCGACTCACCAAGACTTGAATTGATTTGTTTAACCAATCAAATCAATCAGGGGAATTTTCAATATATTAAACTGTACCAAAACCCGATGGAGTCTGTTCTTTTTCCAATTCTGGAAAATAATCATACAGACATCGACAGCCCCATCTATATTTCAAAAATTCTTACCTCAGAGTTTAATGAATGGATGCTCGAACAGCCCTTACTCAGCAACCCAATTGCAATAGAAGATAAGAACGAAACTAGTTGGATAGAATATGATTTCCTAAAAACTAATTTCCTCTTGGCCCAAACTAGCCAACAAATAGAATCATTTGATTATGGCCCTGGCTTTTTAATTGGGATTAGTCGTGAAATCATAGATTTTTCAATCGAACAGCAATTAAGAGTTTTAGATGAGTATGCACTTTCAGAGAAAATATTATCAGAAAGAAACGACACGCAAAAAGCTAGATTTAATCCGCCCCACCAGGAACTTAATCAAAATAAGTATAAAAAAGAAGATGGAGGATTCGCTAAATTCGCGTTGTATCTACTAATTTCGGGAGGGGCTTTTTTAATCTACTCCGCACTCGCACCGGCAGGATCCAAAGGAAAGAAAAGTACTTTGGAAAAAATAGAAGAGGCCAGAAGAAAAAGATGGCTTACTAAAATTTATAACCTTGGCTGGATCGATCGAGAAAAATACCTTTTTTTACTTAAGAGATTAGAAGAATTACCGAGGTGGTTGGGTGGTATAGAACCGCCTGATCAATCTGATACAGATGAGGTCGACTCCTCAGTAGATTTAAGTAAGCGAAAAAGCGGAGATTCCGTGGTTAAAACCAAAGAAACATCATCTGATAATACTTCCCGGTAGGTTTCCAAAGTTTTTATAAATTTATAAAACTCAGCAGAAGCAGGACTGCTATCATAAGCCTCAGCGTAAATGGCAGAGGCTCGGGCATCGGCCTCACCATAGATTTCCTGAACACGCTTGTAGGATTCTGATTCGATTTCCTGTAAATCACGCTCTTTCTTACCAATAATCTTAGCTGCCTCCCCAGCCCCTTCAGAACGAAAACGGGCTGCTATCTGTTGGCGTTCACTGACCATACGTTCATATATTCTTCTCCGTACAGTCTCATTGTAATTGATTCTCTTGAAGCGGACATCCAGTAACTCAATACCAAATCCAGCAAGTTTGGCTGCTGCTTTTTCGAAAATTTCCTGTTCAACTTTTTCTCTACCAAATTTTATCGGATAAAGCATACCCACATTGCCCATTCCTTCGGTGAGCAACTTATCAGTCACCGCGACTCGGTCTTTGGATGTACGAACGATCTCAATGAGTTCCTGCTTTGCCACCGCATTCCGGGTTTCACTACCCAGAATATCGTCCAAACGGGATAATGCACTGCGCTCATCGCGAAGACGCAGAAAGTATTGCATAGCATCGCTGATTCGCCAGCGGGCATAGGTATCAATAATCAGATAGGTCTTATCCTTAGTGGACATTTCATTGGCTGGACCATCCCAGGGAAGAAACCTTTTTTCAATTCGGTTAACTTCCTGAATAAAGGGGAGCCGAAAGTGTAGTCCAGCCTCCGTAACCGGTTCGCCCACAGGTTTACCAAATTGTGTTAGAATTACTTGATCGGTCTCTTTGACCACATAAGTGCAAAGATAAAAAGCAATTGCACTGAGAATAAGAATAATGGCGGTTGCTTGGATCTTCATTGTGAGAGCCCTCCTTTGGCAGTATCATTGAGTTGAAGGAGAGGAAGGATATGAGAAGCCTCCTGATCCAATATAATTTTCTTACCCATTTGTGGAAAAACCTCTTTCATCGACTCCAAGTAGAGCCGGGTACGAGTGATTTCTGGTGCTTTTTTGTACTCGGCAAGCATAGACTTGAAACTGGCCACATCTCCAAGAGCCTCATTCACTCGCTTCAATGCATAACCTTCAGAAGCCTGAATTTTTTGATCCGCAACGCCGCGGGACCGGGGAACTTCTTTATTATATTCTCCATTGGCCTCATTGATCATACGCTCTCTTTCCTGCTGTGCCTGGTTCACTTCGTTAAAGGAAGCCTGTACAGGCGGTGGCGGATTTACATTTTGTAATTGTATCTGGTCAATTCCAATTCCAAGCTCGTATTTATTGACAAGTGCCTCGAGTCTATCCCGTGCCTCCTCCTCAATTTCCTGACGTCCAATGGTGATGACCTCGTCGACTGTGCGATCACCCACTACGGTGCGCATGACCGACTCGGAAACATAGCGGAGTGTGCCCTCGGGATCCAAAACATTGAAAAGGTAGAGCCTAGGGTCGCTTATCCGATATTGAACGATCCATTCTACCTCAGCTGCATTCAGATCCCCAGTTACCATGCTTTTCTCACGATTTCTGGTGCGTGGTTCAGAAAACTGGTTTTGGTTACTCGCTCCCAGGGTAGCAAAGCCAAACTCCTGCTTTAACTGCCTACGCACGGGCAATACATAAACCTTGTCTATACCATAAGGGGCCTTGAAGCGCAGTCCAGGTTCAACAGTTTTCAGGTACTTTCCAAATCTAAGGACCACGCCCTGTGACTCCGCCTGAACAGTGTAAGTGGATGTGATTACCCCGCTAATCAATGCAATGGCGATAACGATCCAAAAGATCAATCCATTGCGAATGAATTCAGGGATGCGAATTTCGATAGGTTCATTCATAAAAAAGTGTGAATCAATAGGAGGATTGGAAATAGGTCAACGACGGACGAAATAAAGCACTCCGCTTTATCTGCTGATATCGTATTTTTTACGCATCGATCGGCTGACTTCTTGGGCGTCATAAGCAAATCCACTGGAAACATCTTCAGCAAGGATACGAATCGTCTTGGTAACCGAAGTCACCTCATGGAGAAAAGGAGTGTCTGCATGATAATGACGGTCAAAGGGATAGGCAGAGCCGATCTGATCTATATTTGAGCCGGATTCGGAATCCACTACTTGAAAATATGAATTGCCCGACTCCAGGGTAACCTCGGCACACCGTAACAAGCAAAGATCACCCGTCACAGGATGGTTAGCTCCTCGAAAGGTGACCCTTCTTACATTATCCCCTAATTCAGTATCAGAATAATAAGCTGGGGTGTACAAACTACCCGTGCCGCAACCACTTGCAAAAAAGAGATAAAACAGACTAAGGAGTAAATAAATGGAAAAGTGCATACCCCTGCAACTAAGAAAATCTCGCAGAAGAATCAAACTTACCAAGGTTTAAGATCCTTCTTTCTTTGCTTCCCGCTTGCGAGTGTTAAAATCAAGGATTCGCTTACGCAGTCTTAACATTTTTGGGGTTACTTCCACCAATTCATCAGGCCCCACATATTCGATCGCCCGTTCCAAAGAAAATCTGATTGGCGGAGTCAGAGATTCCGTCTTATCGCTCCCCGCTGCTCGGTGATTGGTGACATGTTTTGCCTTGGTTGGATTGACTGGCAAATCCTCAGACCTAGGATTTTCCCCAACAACCATGCCTTCATACACCTCTTCTCCCGCGCCAATAAATAGTTTCCCTCGGGTTTCAATGTTACGGAGGGCATAGGTCATGGACTCGCCTTTCTCCATCGATACAAGAGTCCCTGTCTGGCGGGTACGAATTTCTCCAGAAATTGGCCGGTACTCAAGAAACAGATGAGAAAGAATCCCTTGACCACTGGTGATATTTTGCACCTCAAACTCCAATCCAATAAGTCCACGAGTTGGGATAATTGCTTCGAGTCGCGTCCAACCGTTGGATGCAGACATATCCTGAACTTGGCCTTTACGGTTGGCAATTGCCTGCATGCACCCACCAAGACAATCATCTGGAACTTCAAGATAAAGAGTTTCATAGGGCTCACAGGTACGCCCATCGATTTCCTTGCGAATCACCGATGGTCGGCTGACCAAGACCTCAAAACCTTCTCGTCTCATTGTCTCAACAAGTACAGCCACTTGCATCGCACCACGGGCACTTACCTTAAACTCAGTGGAATCCTCTCCATCCTCAACTTTAATGGATACATTGGTCCGGGCCTCACGGAATAATCTTTCCCGAATTTCACGCGAAGTTACACGGTCTCCATCCCGACCTGCTAAAGGACCATCATTCACTGAAAATGACATCATCACAGTAGGGGGATCAATCTGTACAAAAGGTAACGCTTCACCATCGGGTGTGCCCGAAAGAGTCTCACCAATATCCACTTCTTCAAAGCCTGAAACTCCTACAATATTACCTGCCACTCCTTCTGCTAAGTCCTGGGTAGCCAATGCACTGTATTCAAAAACCTTCGTCACCTTAGCACGGGGAGAGACTTCATTTTCTCCAAGACGCCATACCGGATCCCCTGCCTTAACCGAACCGGAAAGAACCTTCCCAACTGCAATTCGCCCCACGTAATCAGACCAATCAACATTGCTGACCAACATGCGAAAAGCCGGGTTGTCCTCAATTGTAGGTGGGGGAACCCGGTCTACAATCGCATCAAAGAGCGGTATCATGTCAGTACTTTCGTCTTCAAGAGAAGCTTTTGCAAAGCCCTCCTTAGCACTTCCGAACAAAAACGGAGCATTAAATTGTTCCTCTGAGGCCTCCAATTCCAAAAATAGTTCCAAGACTAAGTCCTGCATCTTCGCAGGTTGAGCATTCGGGCGGTCGATCTTATTTACAAAAACAACAGGTAACAATCCTGCAGCCAAAGCTTTTTGTAAAACAAAACGAGTCTGTGCCTGAGGTCCATCATGAGAATCAACAACCAACATAACCCCATCCACCATTTTCATCACCCGCTCAACTTCTCCACCAAAATCAGCATGTCCCGGAGTATCGACGACATTGATTAAGTATTCCTTCCAACGAACAGAAGTATTTTTTGCCTTGATCGTAATGCCACGTTCACGCTCCTGATCCATCGAGTCCATAGCACGTTCATCAATTGCCTGGTTTTCCCGAAAAACACCTGATTGCCTGAGTAGTTGATCGACCAATGTGGTCTTTCCGTGATCAACATGAGCGATGATCGCAAGGTTACGTATATTGTTTGAAAGTGGCGTGGAGGAATTCATGCAAGCGATGAAAATTATCGACAACCCAGTCACTTGGCAAGGCAAGCTTACATTCAAATATGAAAATCAGTGCAGTTCCCAGAAGGATCTTGCCTGCAATGGTCTGGTTTTTTTTTAACTCTTTTCATTCAAAAAGATAATACGACTGGCAAGTTTTGGCGTATCCATTCCTTCAAATCCTTAAAAAAAGATAAAAGGATTTGGTTTTGAGCTAATCTAAAAACTTAAATGATAGAATGAAATCAGCATTACGAGTGTGACCTCTTTTTGCTTTAAATTACTGCAAAATCCTTCCCTCAGCTATGAATATGCCTCATAGAGAAAATGAACCCTTTTCAGTTTTATCTTATGCTTTCAGGTTGTGCTTTGCACCCTGCATCCTTGAGATGGTTGATCTATGCATCTGCTAGAAGAAATTACAGTCATTGCCACCGTTAGTGTGTTGGTAACCCTTTTACTTGGGCGTCTGAAATTGCCCGTTGTGGCAGGCTTGGTTTTATCGGGGGCTTTGGTTGGTCCTAAAGCTCTGTCATTGGCTCATGATCTTGAGGCAATCGAAGTCATTGCCGAGGTTGGGGTCATCTTTCTTCTGTTTACCATTGGTCTGGAATTTTCTCTTGCCCGTCTTAAAAATATTTTCCGACAGGTTGCCCTTGGCGGCCTCCTGCAAGTAAGCGTGACTGCACTGGTCACCTCTGCAGTCTGCTTAAGCCTCAACCTGTCGCTCCCCGAGGCGATTGTATATGGATTTGTCTTCGCTCTATCCAGCACCGCCTTGGTTTTACGAACCCTAGGAGAACGAGGGGAACTGGATGCACCACACGGAAGATTTATCGTGGGAACCCTCATTTTTCAGGATCTATGCATTGTACCGATGGTTTTGATTGTTCCCC
>JAYNZN010000011.1:33398-34189 GCA_038103695.1 Opitutales bacterium | reverse complement strand
AGGTGAATTCTACTTCATTACAGACTTTCCATCACTGGCTGATGATGGTTCTGATGCAACTCAATCTAAAACTAACAAATCCTTACACGGAGCATACAACTCAGAAATTGTCGACGACTCGATTACAGCTTCCGATTTACAAGCTAGGATAGGTGCTCTTGGCTCACAGTCAGATTCCACACTGTCTTCCAATCCTCTTATCGGTATGAGATTTTATGACAGTGCCAGTAAATCTAATGGTGTTCGTTACAATACAATAATGAATACAAATTGGAGATGGGAAGAATTTCCGACGACAGGTACTGAGAATGTCGGTCCATTTACTCTTTATAACTCTAGCGGTGACTTAGATACTACAAATTTGAAATTTGAATTTGATAATTCTGTGGGCAATTCAAAGGGGTCAAAGGTAGGATCTAATACTTTAGTTACAAGCGAGTTATTTGCTTCTACCATAACTTATTATGATGGTTCTAGTGGTATTGACCTTTCTGGAAGCAGTGACATTTTAAGCGGGCTTGCTGGTAGTGGTACGATTGGACTAGGAGATGGAGGAACCTACACCCTTCACGCATATGATTCTAATAATTCAGTCAGTTTTACTGGTAACATCATCAAGCAGGGGGGCGGAAGTGCTAATGCTATTGTTATTAAAAGTGGAGAAGGGGAGCAGGAACTTACTGGTGAATTTAAGATAGAAGGTTCAACGGCCGATCTTATCATATATGATGGTACATTAAAACTTAACCCCAGCTCTGCGGATACTCAAATTGTTGAGTCCATTGGTCCCG
>JAYNZN010000011.1:14035-33388 GCA_038103695.1 Opitutales bacterium | reverse complement strand
CTACTGTCACTTTCTACGATGGATCCAGCGATATTGATGTTTCTGGTAAGAGTAGTATTTTCAGTGGGCTTCGTGGTAATGGAACGATTGGGCTAGGTGATGGACGCACTTATACTTTTAACGCTTATGATTCAAATACATCTGTATTTAGTGGTGAAATTGTAAAACAAGGGGGAGGTAGCACTGATGCTGAAGTTATTAAATCAGGTCAAGGTACTTTGGAATTATCTGGTGATTTGGAAGTAGAAGGATCTAATGCTATCTTAGTTATATATGATGGAACATTAAAACTTAATCCCAGCTCTGCGGATACTCAAATTGTTGAGTCCATTGGTACCGTGAGTGGTGGCACACCGGTATTGGAATTAGACAACACTGGGGTTGGGGGTAACGAAATTGTTGAGATTGGCTTGGCAAACTCTACTACTCCAAAGGAGTATAGTGGCGCGATTACACTTTCAGGGACTAATGGCACAGTTAACAAAATTACGGTTGGAAGTGCAGATCAGCAGAGCAAAGAGCAAATATTTAGTGGGGCTATCACGGGAACGAATGATTTAGTCAAGGATGGTTCTGCTCGTTTACGAATTTCAGGTGATAGCACCAGCACCTTTTCTGGTGATGTCATTGTGGAAGATGGTACTTTGGTTGTAGGGAATGGCTCTACCGATGGTAGCAATTTAGACTCCGACAACAAAATTACTATCAATAAAGGAAAGCTCGAGGTTGCCAAAAATGAGACATTGGGAGTAACCGTCGAAGGCGGTACTGGAAAAAGCATGATTGGTGGAGGTGGTACAATTGGAACTGTAAACTTGGGAGCTGTTGTATCGACTGATATTGATTATATCTCACCGGGTCGGGGAATTTCTTCCTCTCTTTCGCCATCTAAAAAGCAGGTTAATTTTGATGCCAATGAAAGTACCTCAATAGATACTTTGACGGTTAATACCCTTAATTGGAATGATGGCGGTGTTTTTGATTGGCAAATTAAGGATTTTGACCCGAGTGGAGGTACAGAAGGGGAGGATTGGGACTTTCTCTCAATTACTTCGCTCAATTTTGAGAGTGGAAAAACTTTTGATATCAACCTCATGGCGATCAGTAGTACCGATGGGACACAAGGTGCACCCGATAATCTTGCTAATACATGGACCTCAGGTAATTACGATCAAACCAACGGCTTTTGGTTTATGTCTGCCGGGACAGTAACGGGTATGGGCACAGGTGATGTGACAGATAGCTTTAATATTCGTACAGAAGATTTTTCCTACAGTGCTAATAACTGGACGGGCAATTGGGGAGTGTGGCGCGATGGTGGGGACTTCTACTTAACATATTCTGCGGTTCCTGAGCCTTCGACCTATATGATGGTCACTGGTCTATTGATGGTGCCTGGAATGTCCTATGTACGTAGATACAGAAATAAAAAGAAGGGAATTGAGGTTGGGGAAGATAATCAATCTTCCTAACTCCCCGATTTTAAAATAATTTTTATTTCAGAGGGCATCTTTAATTATATTCGATGTCTTCATCTTCTGGGCTTATTTTAGTATAGAAAAGAAATTTGCAGTAGAGTAAGACTCAAAATATTTTTATTCCTTCAGTTCAATCAACTCCTCCAAAGAAGTGAAATGGTCGACGAGTCCGCTTGGTTTTTCCAGTTCCCCTATTACCTGTCGAAAGGTTTCTTTCTTTTGTAATTGCAGTTGGCGAACTCGTTCTTCAATCGTCCCTTGAGCAACCATGCGGTATATGAAGGTTGGTTTTTCTCTGCCAATACGGTGGGCACGGTCAATTGCCTGCTCCTCGACGGCAGGGTTCCACCAGGGATCCATGAGAAATACATAATCAGCCGATTTGAGGGTGACTCCCAATCCTGCAGCTTTAAGGGATGCTAACATGATAGCCGGTTCGGCAGAATTTTCGAATCGGTCAACTGGTTTGGAGCGGTCTCTGGTCGTACCTGTAAGCTCAAGGATTTCTAATTCAGGAATTTCGAGCTTAATCCTTTTTTTCAACAACTTGAGAAAGGTGGTAAACTGACTGAATACTAGTACTTTTGCTCCCGAGCAGGAAAGATCATGGAGTTTTTCAATCAGTAAATCACTCTTGGTCCCCGAGGCTGGCAGATGTTCTCTGCCTGGCAGCAATGCTAGATCACAACAGGCCTGTCGCAGGCGTGTGAGTAGGGAGAAAACATGCATCGAGGACGAACGGATGGCTTCTTTTAAATTACTGCCATGGGTTTGCAAGCCTCCCTCGGCAAGTAATTTATATGCTTTTCGTTGTTCGTCGTTTAAAGGGCAGGGGAGTTCAGTTTCAATCTTTGGAGGTAATTCTGAGGCCACTTCATTTTTCATTCTTCTCAGAACAAAGGGAGTGACCTGCCTTTTCAACAATTCAAGAGTTTTGGCCGAATCTTCGGAAAGGCAGTGTTCGAGCTCTTTTCGGGCCCCCAATAAGCCGGGCATCAGAAAACGAAAAATGGTCCACAGATCGAGTGCTGAATTTTCGATCGGTGTGCCAGAGAGAGCAAGTCTATGCTTTGCATTTATCGTTAGACAGGCTTGAGTGACTTTTGCTTTCGGATTTTTGATTAATTGGGCCTCATCCAAAACGGCATAGCGAAATTCTTTTTTGTCGAGTAAACTACGATGTCGGCGTAATTGAGTGTAACTGGCAATCCATAGACTGGGTCTATCTTCTTCCTGAAAGGTTTCATCTTTTCGTAGAATTTTAACAGTAAGACTGGGGAAGCGTTGTTTTGCCTCCTTAACCCAAACTGGAACCACGGAAGCGGGGCAGGTGACCAAGTCTGAAAGTTCGGCATCTTTTGTCGAATTAAGTAGGGCGAGTGTTTGCATAGTTTTCCCTAATCCCATTTCGTCTGCAAGTAATGGGTGGCATCCCAATTCATGCAAGGCATGCAAATGAGCAACTCCTTTTTTTTGATATGGCCTTAAGAAAGAAAATTTCTTTCCCACACCATTGGTATTTAATTTTTTAATGGAATCACGCCAATGGGCGAGCTGTCCATCCGCCCTAGTCTTTAAGTATTTACGTGCAAATAGAGAGAAAAGCATATATCTGGGCCAATGTGCCCTCTTGGCATCTCCACGGTTTCGCTGCCACCACTCAAAATCCTCCACTTGTGCTTGGTCCAGCTTCACTAATCCATGACCTCGTATGAAAGTGGCACCTTGCCTGGCCTTATTTACTTTTCGTATATGTTGGATGCCCAGTCTTCTATTCCCAATATGGAAGTTTTCCCGAAGCATCATATTTTCATTACCCTGGCTACGGGCTTCTATTTCCCAGTTCAATGTGCGTTGGCCTTGTTTTAGGAGATGGGCTTGACCACCGTACTCGATCTGAAATGAATCTTCCCATTTCCTAAGATTTTCCTCAATTAACCGGGCTACCTTTGACCAGTCAGAAAGTAGGAACTCGCCACTTTTCTTTTGGAATGAAAAACCGTTTCTACCTGCTTCTGTTACAAAACGCATCAAAGCTGGTCGATCGCAGTTCTCGAGCTCTGTAGCTTCTTTTGAATACACAGGTACTCGGGAATTGTTGGAGTTTTTCCACTCAGGAATTGCCCTTAAACCTTTTTGAGATGAGACCTCTATACGGATAAATAATGCAGTGGAATGAGTTTCTTCAACTTGCTCGTCTACCTTATCATTTTCAATTTCATGATCAGCTTCCTCGAAGTTCTTCTCTCCTTGGTCCTCATCTAGGCATCCTTCGCCAAGCAGTGGGTCGTCTTGTTGAAGTTCAGAGATTAGTTCCTCAATCTCATATAATCCAGCCGTGGCGATGGCTATCCCCACTTCTTCATCTTCTAAAGATGTGCGGACTTGGGGCCCTTGATCACTCCACTCGACCACGGAGTAAGATTCCTCTCTGTTAATCTTCTTTGTAAAGATCGCTTGATTTTCTTGAATGTCTATCGTGCTTAAATAGCCGGATCGGTACAATTCTTGAGCTTTTTTTAATAACTCGGCAGAAAAACATTTTTCCCATTCAGCGGTACAGAGCCTTTTAAACCAAGCCTCAACAGCTTCATGGGTAAAGGTTCTGGAGGGTCCGTTGGAGATCATAAACTAACCATTTAAATTTTCAGCAATTTAAGGTTAGTGATCGACAAATATTGAGGGCAAGGGGAAAGGGTGAAATAAAGGATAAAGTTATACACGTGGGGTGGTAGGGAATGTGTATAGCTTAAGGCACAGGTTAGCTATTTTCTTACCAAGATTCATTCATTGCCCACTTATATGTCTGTACATATTGCCTCGCTGCCAGTTCCCAACCGCAATTTTGGGACATGGCATTTTTTCGAAGTTGAGTGAATTTTCGTTTTTTGGAAAAAAGACTAAGCGCATCTCGGATGCATGAAAGCAGGGCTTGACTACTTTGATCGGCAAAAAGAAAACCATTTGGATTTTTTTCTTTTGGACTTAACGGACGCACTGTATCTGCAAGTCCTCCTGTTTTTCGTGCAATGGGGAGAGCCCCATATCGCATCGCATATTGTTGGGCTAGGCCACAAGGCTCAAAACGACTTGGCATGACAAAAAAGTCAGAGCCCCCAAAAATCCTTCTCGCTAGCCCGTCATCAAAACCTATAAAGGCACCAATCCGCCCTGGATAGGATGCCGCAAGATCCTTAATATTTTGTTCTTCAATTGGGTCACCACTGCCAAGAATTGCAAAATGAGCATTCGTTTCTTCCATGATTTTGGGAAGTATGGTGACCAGCAGGTCCAAGCCCTTTTGGTCAAATAACCTAGATACCACTCCAAATAAAGGAGCCTTGATTTCGCCATTTACAGTCAATTCCTCGAGCAAAGCTTTTTTACACACTATTTTCCCTTCTTTAGGATTGAGTGGGTTAATGGCAGTTGGAAGTGCGTCATCCCTTTGAGAGTCCCATGCTTTTTCATCAATTCCATTTAAAATCCCAATCAAATCTGCTCCACGGTATTGTAAACTTGCCTCCAGGTTACACCCATATTCCAATGAGCGTATTTCCTCCGCATAGGTGGGACTGACGGTCGTAATCTTATCCGCGTGCTGAATTCCTCCTTTAAGAAGATTCAATGAGCCGTTGTGTTCGAATCCATCGATTCCCCAAAAGGAATCAGGCAGTCCCGATGTCTGGAAATCTTCGTAAGAGAAAACACCCTGATGTTGTAAATTATGAATTGTAAGGACTGATCGTATTCTTTTTTGACCGGGCTTTTTCTTATTTTTTGCATTTATGTAAGCACATACTGGTGCAGCCATCCAATCATGTGCATGGATGACCTCCGGGTACCATCCTGTAATATCTCCAATTTGAAGAGCCCCTTGGCATAAGGCAAATGCCCGTTGAGGATTATCTGGAAAATCACCATTTTCATCAGAGTAAACTCCACTGCGATCGAATAGTTCGGGTATATCCATAAGATATACCGGGACCCCGCTGCTACCTAAATTCGATTCTAGCAATGAACCGCGGAGTACATTTCCACCTAGATCAATTTTTATAGACTTTGAGTGACGAGATACATTTATTTTTGCACTCGCTCTATGAAGAGGGCAGACAACCCGAACATCTATACCCTGTGAGTGCAGTGCTAGGGGTAGACTTCCCACTACATCGCCTAATCCGCCGGTGCGAACAATGGGGTTAACTTCAGGGCTTACAAATAAAACTTTCATAATCGGCACATCAAATACGCTAGTTGATGCTGATAATAAATAATTTTGGCAATGTGAAAGAGGAAAAGGTGATGGATATTCAATGCTTGCGGAGATAGCGGGAGAAAAGATATTTTAAGGGGGTTGTGAAATTAACTTACGATCCCGTTGCCAAAACATTTTCAATCACCTTCCCCTGGGCTTGCTTCTGATTGTAGCAACTCTTGATTACTTTAACTAATCCTTGGTATAGATATGCCGGATCGATCGATCGAATTTGAATCGGAGCGTCAATTTCACAAGCTCTACGCACAAGACCCTGAAAATCTATTGATCGCAGAAAAGACACTCGGTCTTAAAATTGTTGCCCGGGGGAATCTTTTACACCTTGAGGGGGCAAAAGACAGAATAGATCAATGCGAGGAATTTTTCAGACTTCTTGAATTAGCGAAGGATCAGGGTTTCGTAAGCGGCAAGTATGATTTTTTGAGATTTTTGGAAAAAGTAAAATCCGGCAAGAGCGATGAGTTAAGAAGCCTGCTAAGCCGTCCTTTAAAATTGCAGATTAGAAAAAAATCAGTCGTACCACGTAATCTTGGCCAGCGTAAATTTTTGGATCTTATTTTAGAGAACGATTTAGTTTTTGGAGTCGGTCCTGCCGGAACGGGTAAGACTTTTCTCGCAATGATTGCAGCAATTCATGCATTGCTGGAAGGGAAAATCGAAAGAATTGTTCTTGCTCGACCCGCCGTGGAGGCTGGAGAAGCACTCGGATTTCTTCCCGGAGATTTGGAGGAAAAGCTCCTTCCTTACCTTCGCCCTCTATACGACGCTATGGATGAGGTTCTTGGACCAATTGAGGCCAGGAAGCTAGTCGAAAGTGGAGTCGTGGAAATTGCTCCTCTTGCTTACATGAGAGGTAGGACACTCAGTAAATGTTTCGCCTTGTTAGATGAAGCCCAAAATACAACACGCTCTCAAATGATGATGTTTTTAACTCGTTTGGGGGAAGGGAGTAAAATGGTGGTTACTGGTGATCTGACCCAAGTCGACTTGCCAGCTAAACAGCAATCTGGTTTGCGGGAAGCCAAGGAAATACTTGCTCATGTGAATGGATTAAATTTTCATGAATTCGATCATGGTGATGTAGTTCGTCACCCATTGGTCAGCAGGATAATCTCGGCATATGCCAAAGCAGAATCCTAGCCTTCACTATCTCATTATTAATTAAATAGACTGACTATGCCGATTGAGGATAAAAAAGAGCTTGTTCGTAAAAATGGGCGCAGAAGAAGGGCGGTCTTAGATGATGAAAATAAAACTGTGTCGTCTCATGGAATTGTGGGAATATGGAATCTGTGGGGTAAAAATCTTGTCCAAACCCTATTCTTTGGAACTTCTATTGTTTTAATTTGTTTTGTGGGTCAGGAACCTCCTGGTTTACGAACACTTGGAGAGGTGGCTCCTGAAAATGTCTACAGTGATCGTGCTTTCAGTTATATTAGTGAGGTTCGAAAAAAAGAGGCGGAAGAATGGATAAGGAGCAGCACTCCGCGGGAATTTAACAGAGATTTTACTGGAGAGGAAAATTTTGCAAAAGCCATGGTGAGATTGCGTGAGGGCATGAGGGCTGTTTTGGAGATGCCACCAGAGACAAGGGAACTTTCGTTAATGTCTCTCACTGAGGAGCTTAAAGTTAAGTTTCAAATTCTTCTTTCAGAAAGGGAATCCCGGTCCATTTTACTTGTATGTCAAATGGGAGGGCATTCCTTTTTTAATTTGGGAAATAAAATTCTGTCGGAATTGCATTTAAATGGTGTGGTCCAGTTTCCTTCTATCGATCAAAAGTTTATCGCTGAAGCGAATGCGACCAATCGTGTAAAAGCCGAGATGATTCTTTTTACTAACGAGTTGTCTCTTATTAAAAGAGGAAAGCTTACCCTTTTTGAAAGTGATCGGACTGGCTTTGCTTCTGAATATCCGGTCCTAAGCAGTTATTTATCTACATTACTACCAACTGGCATCAATGAATCCTCTTTGGCTAGTCAAGAAGTTGTTAGAATTCGTGATCTCATTGAATTGGCTGATGAGAACTCTTCCTTTTCTGCCCAAGAATTACGCAATGATTTAGCAGCCGACCTCGGCGATTTTTTGCTTAAGGGGTTACGCTTAAGAACCATTGACCGGTCTGCCACAACTTCGGCACAGGAAAGAGCCATTGCAGACATGGAGCCTACCGTAGTTTCCGTTCGTGAAGGAGAAATCATTTTGCGTAAGGGAGTAAAGGTTACGGCAGATGATTTAGAGAAATACCAGGAGTACCTGGACTTGGCATTGGAAGATAGTGTTCTTCTTCCAAAGCGCATTTTTGTGACATTCGTTACCCTATTGTTTGGAGTGGTCTATGTGAGTCTTGTCTTGCCAAGTTTCTGGAAAGACGGCTCTCGATCAACCATTGTTGCACTTTCTATCGTGGCAAATTTGGGTGTCTCGCGTTTAATCATGGAACTGGGTGAGACCGAGTTGTTTGGTGCCAGTCCGATCCTAATAGGACTTTTGCCTTACTTACTCCCAATCGCCTTTGCTCCAATGATTGTAATGATAACCGTTGGACCAAGGATGGCTACTCTCACTGCTATTATGACCTGTGTTTTTCATGTTGCGATGCAGGAAACAGGGATCGAGATGTTGGTGGGCTCTTTATGTACGGCTTTGGTTGGTATTTATTTTTGTAGGGAAGTCAGATTGCGAGGAAGTGTACTTAAGGCCGGCACAATGGCGGGCTTAACGGGTGCAGCTGTAGCCTTGGGCATTGGCTTTGCTTCAGGTAGTGGATGGATGGTTCCAGTTAATCACGCATTTGCTTCATTTGTGGTATCTGTCTTCACGGGGGCACTTGTTCTGGGGGCAATGCCGCTCATTGAAAATATTTTCAAAGTTGCCACGGATGCCACTTTGTTTGAGTTGACCGACTATAACCATCCACTGCTTCGCCGAATGCAGGTAGAGGCCCCAGGTACCTATCACCATAGCTTAATGGTAGCTAATTTAGCTGAGGATGCTGCTCTTGAAGTTAAAGCAAATCCCACCTTATGCCGGGCATGTGCCTTGTTCCATGACATTGGCAAAATGGTTCAGCCCAATTATTTTACTGAAAATCAAGGAGATTTTGGCAATCCCCATAATCGTCAAAACCCGGCAATGAGTGCCCTCATTATTAAAAGTCATGTCAAGGAAGGCATAGAAATTGCACGAGAAAACCGACTACCTAAGGTGATTCGGGATGTTATTCGCCAGCATCATGGCACCACCCTAGTAAAGTATTTCTATTTTCAGGCAAAGCAGAAATCAAAACAGGCCAAATTGCCCTATGGGGAAACCGACCTCCATGAGCCGGATGAATCTACTTATCGTTATGATGGACCTCGTCCGAGGTTCAAAGAGAGTGCAATTATCTTTTTTGCAGACTCGGTGGAAGCTGCCGCTCGGTCTCTCCCTAAGGTTACTCATCACAGTGTTGAGGAATTACTCGACTCAATTTTTCAGGACCGCTTGGAGGATGGACAACTTGACGAATGTCCACTTACCTTAGAAGAAGTAGCTACAATAAAAAAGAGTTTTCTAAAGACCACCCTGAATATGCTTCATTCTCGCATTGAATATCCGGATGAGGAAAAGGATTCCCGCAATCCATTCCCGCAGAATGGAAAGTAAATCATTGAAAGATTTGCAGATGCAAATCGAAGTGGCCAATCAATACCCTGACTTACAATTTGATCTCTCGAAGTTAGAGAAATTTTTCGAGCATGTATGCTCTGTACATCAGCACAATTTGTCTGGAGAACTATCCATAGTATTCATGACTCGACCTACCCATTCCGAACTTCATGGAAAGTACCTGAATGATTACAGACCTACTGATGTAATTACTTTTCCCCCAGACCAAAAAAATGGATTGGTTGGAGAAATATGCGTATCAGTGGACCAGGCTGTAGACGAGGCAGAGAATAGGAGGGTGCACTTTGAGGAAGAGCTCAACTTATACTTGGTTCATGGATGGTTGCATCTGATTGGATTTGATGATTTGGAAAAAGTAGACCGTCAGGTTATGAGGTTGGAAGAGCAAAAGGTCCTGGAATTTGTTAAAAAACATGATGCTTGGCCTGATTTTCGACTCGCACCAAGTACGACTCGTGAGTAACAAAAATAGGATCGTGTCCGAATCACAAGCTAGTCTGTCTCGCCGGTTCCGAAACGCCTTTCTTACAGGGCTATTGGTATTCCTTCCCCTGGGCACTACCATATTTGTGATTAATTTTCTTTTGGGCTTATTTAAGGAGCCCGCAATCAGACTTGCTTATCAACTCGGTTTGAGTGAAGAGAATTCTTTTTTCGGACTGGAGACTCTACTTGCCGTTGCCGGATTAGTTATTGGAGTGGTTTTACTTACCGCTTTAGGGTATTTTTCAAAGTATTTATTAGGTCGTTTCTTTATAAATTTGACCGAAAGGATTTTGGATAAAGTTCCCTTCATCAATGCAGTTTATCGATCTGTTAAACAAATTGTAGAAACTTTCGGAAAAGAAAACCGTGCAGTTTTTAAAGAAGTATGCCTCGTAGAATATCCGCGGAAGGGCTGTTTTGCTTTGGGGTTTATTACCTCCGATTCATCTTCCCATGTAAAAGAAACTATTGGGCGTAACCTAACATATGTATTTGTGCCAACCACTCCCAATCCAACGAGTGGATTTCTTCTCCTGGTTGGGGAAGATGAAATTCACAGGATTGATGTCTCGGTTGCTGATGGCATGAAAATGTTAATTTCGGGGGGTGCCGTTGTGCCTCCTGCATCTTAATTCTTTTGGGTTTCTTGTGCCGATTGTTCAAACCGAGCTATCTGGTATTGTCCTTTCTTCTTTCCCTGCTGGTGATCGTTTTGTTCGAATCAGGATATTTGATCAGAAGTCGGGGTTGAGGGATATCTTGTTCTCTTTGCCCGGTAAACGAAGGGATAAAGTATCACCGCCCGATTTATTTGATGACCTGGAATGTAAGCTCTCCCCGCGTAATGCAGAAAGCTCAATTCCTTTTGCCTCTGAATTCCAGATAATGAAGTCTTACCGAGAGCTCGCCCAGGATGCTGGTCGATTTTTATCCGCTTCAGAAATTGCACGCTTTTATTTGAATAATGGTTCGCATTTACTTGAAACTGTACCCCGGTTAACCTTGCTCAGGTCAGCTTTGGACTCTTTTTCACGATCAGTTGTTCCCAAAGCAGTTGTTTTGAAGTTATACTTTACATTTGCAAGGGATGAGGGATTACCTGTGCGTGAGTCCTGGCTAGCCAGTTTACCGACAGATTTATCCCAACTGGCCAAGAGGACATTAAGCTTACCCGTTCATGAAATAAAAGAGGGTAATCTTTCCCTTATTCAAATAGTGGACAGTCTGAAGTTGTGGATGAATGAAGAGACGGAACTTTTCGTTGAATAGACATGTTTATCTAAGACTCTCAGCCCTTGCCAAGTACTTAGATCATGAGATAAAAGAAGAAGTAGATTATGGGAGTAAGTAAGCAAGTCTCTGAAATAACAACCAAAGGTAAAGGTACCTATGAAATCACTGATCTTGTTGTAAATGGCTTAAAACAAAGTGGCATGAGCAACGGTTTGGTAAGTGTTTTCCTTCAGCATACCAGTTGCAGTTTGGTTATTATGGAAAATGCTGATCCTACGGCACGCGTGGACCTTGAGCGCTTTATTGATGAGCTTGTTCCCGAAGATTATCCTTACTTTGTGCACACTCATGAAGGCCCGGATGATATGCCTTCTCATGTAAAAATGGCCCTTACTCGTACCAGTGAACAGATCCCATTTGCCGATGGTCGCCTGCAATTAGGCACTTGGCAGGGGCTTTTTTTATGGGAGCACCGAAGGGCAGTCCACCGAAGAAGACTGATTTTTTCCTACTTGGGAGAATAAATTACTTTCATGAGAATAATATGGGTATTCAGTATCGGCTTCCTGATTTTACAGTTATCATGTTCGCCTGTAGGAAGCATTATTGAAGAGCGGGATGACCCCGCTTTCACTCGGGGAAGATCCTATTTAAAAGTGGGACGAGAAACCGATGCCTTAGACGAGTTTCTTTCTGTTACAAGAAGGGTGACCCAAGCCCCAAAGTCACATTTGGAAGCGGGTCGTCTTCTTCTTACCGTATCAGAACGCAAGGACCCGGTAGCTGCTATTTATCATTTTCGTCGGTATTTGCTTTTGGAACCTAATTCCCGGGAGTCCCCCATGGTCGAGCAACTTATTACAACTGCTGAGCGCGAGATTATCAGGAAATTACCAGGAGAACCCTATGGAAATTATTTGCAAAGCCTTGGGCTTAAGGAAGAAAATGATCGTTTGCGCAGAGAGGTGGCCGATTTACAGGCACGACTGGGCTCCCCCATTGTACCAAGTCATCCAGCCCCTGAGCCCAATCAACCCGTTGAAGTCAGCCCACCGCAACCACCTGCTCCACAACAGACCAACCCCCCAAGTACTTATGTTGTAAAAAAAGGGGACAGTCTTTATCGGATAAGTGAAAAAATTTACGGAAATGCGAACTATGTGAATGCGATCTTTTCTGCTAATCGAGACTCTTTACGTAGCAAAAATAGTTTAAAGGTCGGACAAACCTTAACGCTTCCTCCTCGTCGTTGAATCTCTTTTATCCGCCGTTCATTTCATGGCGTATTTTGATCATAATTCGACCACCCCTCCATTTCAGGAGGTTATCACTACTATGGGTGACACCTATCAATCAGCTTGGTCTAATCCATCATCCCCGCATCGGGCAGGAACCCAGGTGCGGGCTCGTCTTGAGCAAGCAAGGGAGGCAATCTGCGAGTATCTTAGCGTAGATCCTAAGTGTTTAACCTTTACCTCTGGAGCTACTGAGGCAAACAATACAGTGATTGGGTGGAGTTCTGAATATTTCGATCGTGGCTCTGCGTTGATTTCGGCTATTGAACATCCAAGCGTTCTGGAAGCTTGCCGTTATCGATACGGAAACAGGCTGCAATTTATTCCCTCTAATGTTCAAGGCGAGGTGGAAGTCGGAAAGGTGGAAGAATTACTCAAGAGTATACGTCCTACCTTTGTTTCTTTGTTGGCGGCTCATAATGAAACGGGAGTGATTCAACCGTGGAAAGAAGTGGCCTTACTTTGTCAAAAATATGGAGCATGGTTTCATTGCGATGCCACACAGTGGATAGGTAAACTAGAACCAGACGGCCTGGGAATATGTTCCAGTTTCTCTTTTTCTGCCCACAAATTTGGTGGACCCAAAGGAGTCGGAGGGATTTTTGCTCAAGAGCCAATTAGCTGGATGCATGGAGGTGGACAGGAAAGAGAATCTCGTGGTGGAACGGAAAACTATCCTGCTATTCAAGGAATGAAAGTCGCCTTTGATCAAAGCTTGCTTAGTCCCGAGTTCTATAAAAACCTGGAAAAGGGCAGAAATCAGTTTGAAGAAAAAATTAAATTTTATCTGGAAGGAGTGAGAATTCTAGGGGAGAAGGCACCCAGATTATGGAATACCTCCTTTTTAATTCTTCCAGAATTCGATAATCTTAGCTGGATTGCTAAATTGGATAAAATGGGATATCAACTCTCCACGGGGTCGGCATGCTCGACTGCAAGGGAGGAATCCTCAGGCTTGGCAAAAGCTGTTGGGTTAAGACTTGAGGAGGAACGTAGGTTAGTCCGTGCCAGCGGGTGGTTAGAAACAAGTGAGGATGACTGGCTTAAACTTGCAGATGCAATTGAGCTTGCCCACAAGGAATTGATCATCGACCGAGACAATACTGGAGTGATTTCTCTTTGATAACTAAAGGACGATAAAAGGTGCGTTTGCTTGGTATAAACCTTGAGGGCTTTCGCAATATTGATTCTTTGACCCTAAGCTTCGAAACGGATCGAGTTTTCTTCCTTGGTTCGAACGGTCAAGGAAAGTCAAATCTGTTGGAGGCTATTGGTCTTTGTTCCACTCTTCGCTCGTTTCGTGGAGCAGCACCAGAATCGATGGTCATGGATGGACGGGCACAATCTCAACTATATGCCAAGTTTCTTAACGATGAGGGAAGTGAGCAGGAGGCTGTGATCACTTTTGCCAAGAAGGGTGGAAAAAAAGTGGAAGTTGATGGTGAGCTTGTAAAAAAATTGGGAAGCTTTTTGGGGCAATTTCCTTCAGTCTGTTTGTCCTCAAGAGATTTTCGTCTGGTGCGGGAGAGTCCTTCCGATCGGAGGAAGTGGATGGATCTTGCTCTTTCGTCCACTTCGAATCGATATTTCTCGGCACTTCAGGGATATTATCGTTCGATGAAAGAAAGAAATGCGTTGCTGAAACAACAAGCCAGCGATTCTCAATTACAAGCATTTGAGCAAACTCTGGCCACTTGTGCATCTCTCTTACATGAAGAACGCTCTGCTTTCTTTCCATCATTATCAGACCCGTTTGAGCAAGCCTATTTGGGGCTCACCGAGGGTCAGGAGTCGGCTCAACTTAAGTATCTCCCAGATTGTGCGGCCATGGTTTCTGACGAATGGTTAAAGATCTATGAAAAGGAGAGGGGGAAAGACCGGTTGATGGGGGCTACCCGCCGTGGGCCGCATCGCGATGACTTCTCTTTACTTTTGAATGATCGAGACTCCCGAAACTTCGCATCCGAAGGACAGCAAAAAGGAGTGGTCCTTGCTTTACGCCTTGCAGAGTTTTCTTTCCTTAGGCAAAACCTCGGAACCATGCCAATTTTACTGGCAGATGATGTGCTTGGGGAGCTCGATCCAAAACGACGTGCCAATTTTCGGAAATTATTGCCCCCTAATGCTCAAACCTTTGCCACAGGCACCACTTACCCTTCTGAAAGAGAAGAAGGGATTTGGGAATCTTTTCAGGTAGAGAATGGAATGTTCTTTTCAGTGCCAACTGCACGCGATGGATGAACTAACCCTCATTCATTGGGTCATCCTTTTTGCCGGGGCATTAATTATGGGCTTAAGCAAAGGGGGTATCCCTGGTGCAGGCAACCTAACAGTGGCTCTATATGCCTTAGTTTTGGAAGATGCTTTGGGGCCTGCTGGGGTGGCGATTTCCGTTGGACTTCTCCTTCCCGTGCTTATTTCAGCAGACCTGGCATCTACTTTAGTTTATCGGAGGTATGTTAACTGGGTTTATGTTCGTCGTCTATTACCCTTCTTTGCAATTGGAGTGGTTGCTGGGTGGGCTGCTTTCGAATTTTTTCAAGATCTCGAACGGGCTCGTACCTTAAAGATACTGATTGGTTCCATTCTATTGGGTATGACTGCTCTACGAATGATTTCTGAAGTAAAGAATCTGGGTGCAAAAATTTCTTCTTCTAAGTTTAGTTCTCTTTTGGCTCCTTTTTTTGGCTTGCTTGGAGGTATGGCCACCATGCTTGCCAATGCAGCGGGTCCTATTGCTCAGTTTTACTTATTGGCAATGAAGCTTCCGAAATATGCTTTTATTGGTACTTCGGCTTGGTTGTTTTTGATCGTGAATGTTGCCAAGGTTCCCTTTATGTATGAGCTTGGCATTTTAAATCTTGATAATCTGGGTATCGCAATTTGGCTATTCTTTCCAGCAGTTTTTGGAGCAGTGATTGCACCAAGGATTGTAAAGTTTATCCGGCAGGATTGGTTTGAGCGAATGATTTGGTTCTTTATTGTATTGGCTGGGTTGCGCATGATCTACTAAGTAAGGTTTGAACAAATCATCTCGACAATTATGGGCCAAGCATTTGGCTGGGCAATCGACTCAAAGTGCTTCTGGGGTGGATCCCAAAATGCTAATGCGTAAGGAGGCTTATAAGGGAAGAATACTTGGAATAGACCCAAGTTTACGGGGTTCCGGATTTGCTGTTTTGGAGTGTGAAGGCACTACCTATCGACTCCTACATTCAGAAACGCTAAAGCTTGGAAATAAGGTTTCTTCGATCTCCTGTCTGGGTAAGATTCATGAATTGGCAGCCCACTTAATTGCACTGTGGCAACCTCGACATATTTCCTGTGAGGAAACGATCTATGTACAAAATTTCAAGACTGCCCAAATTATGGGAGCTGCCCGCGGAGCGGCTTTATCTGCTGCTGCTGTTCGAGAAGTTCCAGTCTTTGAGTACGCTCCTTTACGGGTAAAGCAGGCTGTTGTTGGCTTTGGGCGTGCAAGTAAGGAGCAAATGTCGAACACTTTGGCTCAAATGCTCGGTTTGCCCCAGGCATTGCCTTTCGATCAGGCCGATGCTCTGGGGTTGGCTCTTTGTCATGCCCTCACTTGGTTACCGGAATAGCTTAAATTTTTTTACAGATTGAATCGAGGATGGAAGAATTGAATTGAGTAAATTGATGCTCATTGTCATGTATGAATAGAAGAGGTTTGCTCGTTTAGGTAAGCCTGATTAACGCACAATTTTCGACTAGCCATGCAAGACAAACAGGATAGTCCAGAGATCATCCACCGCATAGACTCCGATGCCACTAAAGAATCGACTGCTAAATTTAATAAGTTAGTCCGTTTACTCGAGGCGGGCACGGATGAAGAATTAGATCTTCACCTTGAAGGGTTCCACCATTCCGATTTGGCTGATGCGTTTGGTTTATTGGATCGACCTCTTCGTAAACGAATTATTGAAGCATTAAAAACTAAGCTCGATCCTGATCTTCTTTTTGAATTGGAGGACCACCTTCGTAAAGAAGTCACTGATAGTCTAACTCCAGAGAAAGTTGCCGAGGCAATCACTGAGATGGACTCTGATGAAGCGGTTCAGGTTCTCGAGGATATGGCTGCGGAGGATCGGGCTGAAGTTCTGAGCTCAGTTCCTTTGGAGGAGCGTGAAGATATTGAGACCGGATTAGCCTTTCCAGAAGAAAGTGCCGGTCGGAGAATGCAAACGGATGTGGTTTCGGTGGGCACCAATTGGACCGTTGGCCAGACTATTGATTACCTGCGAGAGGAGAATGATTTGCCTGAGGAGTTTCTTGACTTATTTGTAGTGGATGGAGACGCCCGTCCCGTTGGAATTATCTCTCTTTCGCGCATCTTACGATCTCCCAGAAGTACCCTTATGCGAGAAATTGCCGATGAAACTCAGGTATTGGTTCCTGCCGATACTCTGCAGGAGGAAGTGGCTTTGCTTTTTGAGAAATACGACCTAACCACTGCTGGCGTGGTGAACAGTGACGGCAAATTACTTGGAATGATCACTGTGGATGATGTGATGGAGGTGGCCCGTGAGGAGTTTGAGGAAGATGTTTTACTTTTGGGCGGGGTGGGGGAAGAGACCATAGATGATGGCGTTCTTCAGTCTTCCGCTAAGCGCTTTACATGGTTGCTGGTAAACTTGTTTACTGCTGGGCTGGCTTCGGTTGTCATTGGATTTTTTGACGCCACGATTGATCAGATGGTAGCCCTCGCTGTCCTTATGCCAATTGTGGCCTCTATGGGTGGAAATGCAGGTACCCAAACTCTAACCATTACAGTAAGAGCGTTAGCCACGAAAGAATTAACATCCTATAACACGATGCGTGCAATTCGCAAAGAACTCCTCGTTGGTACTCTTAATGGTGTGCTATTTGCCATTCTTTCGGGTGTGGCCACAATATTTATTTTTGGTGATGATGGAGGCTCCTCCTTTTTGCTGGGTGGCATTATTGCCGGAGCTATGATCATTAACATGATCGTTGCTGGCCTTTCAGGGATTATTCTTCCCGTTTTACTCGATCGCTTAGGCACAGATCCCGCTCTTGCCTCCGGAGTTTTTGTAACCACTGTAACCGATGTGGTTGGCTTCTTTGCCTTCCTGGGACTTGCTTCGACTGTGTTTATTTAACGATCTATCTTTCTCTGGGTCCTATTTGCTGGGGAGATTGGAAAAGTTTTATTTTTGGGCCTCAAACCCACTTGGGAAAATCCATTTTGACCCATCCCATGATACACCCTTTTTCTCCAGGGATTCTAAAATGAATGGGGACCACACCATGTAATTTTCGGTATACACTTTACGCTCTTGCGTGTAGGTATCAAAAAATGTCCAAACTCGCTTGTTTTTATCCCAGCGAAAGTTGTTGGGGTGCATTTCCAAAAGGGGGAGTGCTTTTTGGGAAATCCTGAACATTCCCTCTTGGTTTTTGGCAAGATTTTGCAGGTTTAAATCTACAACCGTGTCGATTTTGGATGCATTAAACTGCAAAAGATAGTCGAGGGCGAATACTCCGACCCCTAAAATGGAGAGAGCAAGTGCGATAATGATAAAAATCATCTTCTTTAAGGTCTTGTCACTATCCATGCGCATTTTTTGGATATCTTTCATCGCCCGATGCATTTTGGAAACATCCTCTCCGTTGATGCGCAGTGCGGAGATATCGTTTTCAAATTCTGTTTTCCAAGTTTCTGATGGTGTTTCCACCTCCACCAAATTAGAGGGCAGAGGAGTGCCCTGTTCCAGTTCTTCTTGGCTCTTGGATTGATCTATTTTTTCGTTTTTCCCCATCAATCCTCCGTCGTTGGTTTTTTCTTGGAATATGCAAAGCGTGCAATTTCCATATCCACAGAAGGGTTGCCTTGTTCATCCTTTACCTGATGAAGGTATTCAGCAACTGAATTGGCTATTAGGGCGGACATACTGACATCAAGGACTTTGGATAAATCCTGCATATCACGAAAAGTCTTTTTGCTTACTCGTCCATTTATGGCCACGAAAGTATGTTTTTCACTAGACACGAATCAGGGCGTTTGGGTTAAAACCGGAAAGTTGGGCGGAAGTGTCCATTTGCTATCCTTCCAGCGGAATCCAAAATCGGAAAGTTCTTTAAAGGCTTTTTTGGGGAAAATGATATAATTAGCCAAGGGGCGTTTTGCTCGATTGGGCTTTATGACAAACCAAGTTTCGTGTTTTTTGTCCCAAACAATTGGATGTGTTCCACTTAACTGACCGAGCTTGGCAATGATTTCCAAGGGAATGTAAGAATGGTTCGTCATGTCAAACCGATCAATGCCGGCTTCAATCAGGTCGTCCAGTTTATTGACTTTGAAACGAGAAAGGTAGCTTACGCCATATCCCAGGGTTCCTAATCCAAGAAGGCAAAGAACCACAATAGCTATAGAAAGGCCTTTGATTGCACGGTCATTGGCTTCCTTCATCGATTTCATTGCCCGCACGAGATCATGAATCTCAGCTATTTTCTCCCCATTTAAACGAATTTCTCTAATTTCGTCGTGAAATTCGGTTTTCCATGACTCTTGTGAAAACTCTACTTCCACGGAGTTGGGTTCTGGGGAATCCGGGGGATGATTTGTCATCTTTTGAGGATTCTTTACTCCTGGATATTTTTCTTTTTAGCGTAGGTGAAGCGGGCAATTTCCAATTCCACCGTTTGGGCTCCTTTTTCAGATGTAACTTGGTGCAAGTACTCAGTTACGGAGCTTGCGATCAGGGAAGAGAGACTGATGTCCAAAGACTTAGCCACTTCTTGCATTTTTTCGTATATTGATCTGGTCACCCTCCCATTTATGGCAACCAAATCTTCATTTTGCGAGTAAATCATTTTAAGAACAACCTTTCTTACTTTAATAAAAAATAAAAATACTTGTCAAAAAATAAAA
>JAYNZN010000011.1:0-13935 GCA_038103695.1 Opitutales bacterium | reverse complement strand
AGACGCTTAACTTTTGTAGGATCATGCATTTCATAAAAAAGCAAACGGGTACGAAGATTGTAGATTTACATGTTCATTCTTTTTTTTCAAAAGGTTTGAAGCTTTTTGTTTGGAGCGAAAGTGCGGAGTGGGATTGGGTGAGTTTCCTTGAAAATGCTAATCCAAGCGGCAAGGTGAATCGCCTTGTCGAGATTCATTGTAATCATCTTGGAGAAGAAACAGTGGTTAAAGACTACAATGCTGTTTGATTTTTTTGAAAAGAGTAGGCGTGCTTTGATTTAAAAATTCCTACAAGTACATCACTAGGCGTATACTCTGCTTTCAATGTTGAGTAAGTGAAATCGCTTTGGCCTCAACAGTGCTTCGCAAAAGCAAAATATCCTTAGACATGGAGGGAGTGCTCCAGCATTTTCCACTTAAAAATTTTCTTCTTCCCAGTTCTCGGTACTCTTCTGCATTTGCATCAACAGTCACTAACTGGCCATCATCGGAGAGTACTAGAAGAAGGTTTCCTGATCGAATTAGATTTCCAGGACCAAAGCCCTCTTCACTCCATTGAATTTTTCCACTCATTACATCGATGCATTGTAAGGGGGCTTTCCCATATTTTTTAAAACCGAAAATTCCATACAATTTTCCATTGTAATAGAGTGGTGTGCTCCAATGTACCATAAGTTCGTTTTGCTTGCGCCAAACCATTTTACTTTCAAAAATTCTATTTTCCTTGGTTATTTTAAATAATCCCGCTCCCACTCCATATCCTGCCGAGCAAAAGATATAATTCCCCGCCACTACTGGGGATGAAGCACTTGAAACCTTGAAAGGAAATGCCTGTTTCCACAACTGTTTGCCATTGATTGGGTTCAACGAAACTAAGCCCGACCGGCAAAGAAAGATTACCTGTTTTTGCCCATGTATGGATGTAAAAACAGGAGTTGAATGGGTCGCCGTTTCATTTCCTGTGCTCCACTTCATCTCACCAGATTGTTGATGAATTCCGATAATACTCTTTCCTTTCCCTCCCCCGATAATAATGACCAAATCGTTTACCAGTAGAGGGGAGGATGCATTTTTCCACATGATATTCGCACCTGCATACTCATCTACAATATCGATCTTCCAAATATGCATCCCTGTTTTGGCTGAAAGACAGTGCAGGGTCATGCTGGAGTCATAAACAAATACCTTTCCATTGTTTACAGAGGGAGTGGAGCGTGGTCCATCTCCACCCGAGTTGCCAGAAGCACCCGCATTTCCACCGGCATGTCCGTAATGGGCCCTCCCTAATTTTGTTTGCCAAAGTCTTTTTCCGGTCTTGAGGTCGAGGCAGATACAAATTTCCCGCAACAATCCATCCTCATCCTCTTCTGCCACTAATGTATACGCTGAGTCTTTTCCCATAGAAAAGGAACTGAATCCTAATGGAGTGGGGGCACTCCAGAGGGGAGCGGTGGTCAATAATTTTGCAGGTTCGGGGAGGAGATGATTACTTGATTTATCAAATAACGGACCATGATACTGGGGCCAGGTTCCCATAACTGTTGTACAAAAAAGGAGTGCGAGAATAAGGGCTTTATACATGGTTGTTTTTTCCATTTATTTTTGCTGCCGGGCAAGTCCCAAATGCCTCATAGAAAAAGTTTCAATTTACTAGATAGGGAAAAGGCTTGAACGATAGCGTAAGCCTGACAATCTGAATGACTTTTTCATCCTCATGAATGTACACGAATATCAAGCAAAACAACTTTTCGCGGATGCAGGAGTGAATGTACCGAATGGTACGGTTGCTCAATCAGCGGATCAATTCGAACAAGCCCTCTCTTCTTTTCCCGCAGGTCAAGCCGTTGTGGTAAAAGCACAGATACATGCAGGAGGCCGCGGTAAGGGGACCTTCACGAACGGATTTAAGGGAGGAGTTCATGTGGTTTCTTCCACTTCGGAGGCACGAGAAAAAGCGGAATCCATGCTCGGTAATGTCTTGGTTACCAAACAAACTGGGGATGAAGGAAAAGAAGTCGGAACAGTATATTTTACCGAGGCGTCAGATATTGATAAGGAATTTTACCTTGCGATCCTGATGGATCGGGCAACTTCTAGGCCTGTAATCATTGCATCGACTGAAGGTGGAGTGGATATCGAAGAGGTTGCGGAGAAAACCCCGGAAAAAATCACCAAACTTGTAATTGATCCTGCCTTGGGCATTCGTCCTTACCAAGCCCGCCAAGTTGCTTTTTCACTTGGTCTGTCCGGGGATTCTTTTAAACAATGCGTTAAGCTGGTCACAAAATTATATGCTTTTTTCTGGGCCAAGGATTGTTCACAGGTTGAGGTAAACCCGTTGGTACTCACTCCCACTGGTGATGTCTTAGCCCTTGATGCAAAGGTTAATTTTGATGCTAACGCATTATTTCGTCATCCTGATGTCGTTGAGTTGAGAGATCTTAGCGAAGAAGACCCCAAGGAAGTGGAAGCTTCTAAGTTTGATCTTAACTACATCGCTTTGGACGGTAATGTGGCCTGCATGGTGAATGGGGCTGGTCTTGCCATGGCCACTATGGATATTATCAAACACTACGGAGGTTCACCTGCAAATTTCTTGGATGTGGGTGGAGGAGCCAATGAAGAACAGGTCGAAAATGCATTTCGGATCCTAGTTTCGGATGATGCCGTTAAAGCCATTCTGGTTAACATCTTTGGTGGTATTATGAAGTGCGATGTCATTGCCACTGGAATTGTGAATGCTGCCCGAAAATTGGAAATGAAAGTTCCCCTGGTCGTGCGGTTAGAAGGAACCAATGTTGAGCAAGGAAAGAAAATTCTTGCCGATAGTGGCCTTGCACTGGAACCGGCTGACTCTCTTGCAGAGGCTGCAGAGAAAATAGTCAAGCTGGCTGCCCAATCTTAAATATTTTAACTTTTTACCCAAAGAATTTAATATGAGCGTTCTCGTTAACAAGGATACCCGGTTGGTGGTTCAAGGAATCACTGGAAGTGCCGGAAGCTTTCACACAACCCAGTGTATGGAGTATGGCACCAATGTGGTGGCCGGTGTCACCCCTGGAAAGGGAGGGCAAAAATTTCAGGACACTGTTCCTGTTTTTGATACGGTGCTGGAGGCCGTGGAAAAAGAGGGAGCCAATGTGGCCGCTCTTTATGTCCCCCCTCCCTTTGCTGCCGATTCCATCCTCGAAGCGATCGATGCAGATATTCCACTGGTGATTGCGATAACCGAGGGAATCCCGGTGAAAGACATGGCAGAGGTAAAGGCAAGATTGGCTACTTCCAATACCCGCTTGATCGGTCCAAACTGTCCAGGTATTATCACCCCTGGTGAGTGTAAAATTGGTATCATGCCTGGATACATCCATAAACCTGGAAAAGTGGGGATCGTTTCCCGTTCCGGTACCTTAACTTACGAGGCTGTCTGGCAGATTACATCGGCTGGGCATGGTCAATCCACATGTATCGGGATTGGTGGAGACCCGATCAATGGAACCAGTCATCTGGAGGCAGTTAAATTGTTCCATGAAGATCCTGATACGGAGGCAATTATTTTAATTGGTGAAATTGGCGGAACAGCCGAAGAGGAAGCCGCTGCTTTTATCAAAGAAAATGTGGACAAGCCCTGTGCCGCTTTTATTGCCGGCCGTACCGCTCCTCCAGGTCGTCGTATGGGCCATGCAGGAGCTATTGTTTCCGGGGGTAAGGGAACGGCGGAAGCCAAAGTGGAAGCTCTGCTTGATGCTGGAATTTCCGTGGCGGAAACTCCATCTCATATTGCCGAGGCTCTTTTTAAAGTTTGGAACCCGTAATTTAAAAACACCTAGTCCCTAAAGAGGGAAGAGGTGAAATGAGCATAAGCTTTCCACTCCTCTCTTTTATTGGAGCATTTCATTAAGGGAAGGAAGAGGTTTTGGTATCGATGTTGAATGAATGCATTGGGTTCCATTCCTGGTGCTTTAGTACACACCCGTAGCAACCAATTACTAGAGTAACCTTCCCAGTTTTGATTGGCCAGTGCCTGTTTAACTAGTTGTTGAAGAACTCCCTTGGGGCTCCAGTCAAAGTCCATGGATAAGGCGATGAAATTATACCACAATGCAATGTGATCCATTTTTACAGAAAGGAGTTGCACCGCAATTTGCTTGAGATTCTTCGGATCGAGAGATTCTGCAAGTTCCCTAGAATGGCGGGCAACTAAGCTTTTCAGCGATTCAAATCCAAGAGAACTTAACAGTTCTGGGAGAATCGCAAGCAGATTGGAGAAAAATACAATTGTATCTTTTTCCTCTTCCAATGACTTTCCAATAAATGCGGAGCCCAGTAGCTGCACATCGTTATTTTGGTGTTGTTGCCAAAGCAGACTGCCAAGGAGAAACATATCCTGCTGTACTTCCGAAGGAGAGTTTCCTTTTTTTTCGAAAGACTGGATTTCGGATAATAATGTTCCAAGGGTTATTTCATAGGAAAGTTCAGTTTCCATACGGTGCTTGGCATTGGAGATAATCTTTTCAGATTCATCTTTATGCTCAAGAAAATGAAGAAGTTTAGACTCAAGGCTATCTAGATCAAAGAAGACATAGTCCTGTCCTTCTTTGAGCACTTCATCCCTAGAATGAGTAAGGTTTTCAACTTCTACACAGGTCTGGAGCAATAAGGCTCCCGAATTTATAATTTCGCAGGTTCGGTAATTATGGGGGCCATTGATAGCAACTACATTGAGCGAAATTTTGCTATTTGAAAGAAGGTCACGGTACGCATCCTTATCCAAATTTGATTTAATTTCGACACGGTACTTGTCTCCCCACTTCTGAGAAAAATTTTCTACCTCGTTGATGACTTGGTTTCGCAATTGATGATAGGCGGGACTTTCACTTTTGGAAAAGGTTACCGAAAGATCAACATCTCTGGAATGCCACTCATTTGAGCAAGCATAGGAATGATGAAATGAAGCCCAGTTAAATCCAAAAGGCAAATCAATGACCTCTGCCTTTCCGTAAGAACAGGATTTGGAAAATGCCTTACCTACTGGCAATACATAATCAAACATTTCACAGATCGTCTTAACCGCTTGTCCATGTTGATGATGGCAAATGCCCGCAACTGTAGGAAAGGGCATCGAGGAAAGACCAAGTGGGTGCATGTGCCCGTGAGCTGCCTGGATATCAAGGAACAGGGAAGGTCGAAAGCCCGGAGGAAATTTTTTTCGGATAGTTGAAAATTGATCGGTTGAGGGGAAGTAATAAATACGATCGATTTTATCTTCTTCACTTTTGACCGAAGTGGTGAGGGAAACAATATCAGCCAGCTTGATCAGCTCGAGTGTATGAAAGTTTGGAAATTGATGATCATTTACATAGCCGAGTAATATTGCGGGCCTTTTTTTTCTCAGGGTTAATAAATTTCTGAGCCTGAAACAATTGTATCTCATTAACAGGAATTTGATCTCCTCTCTTCTGCCTTCAATGGAGGTAACCAAGTTTTCCCACTTATCTTCAATTTCCCGCATATGACTTTTGGATCGGGCATCCTTTTCCTCCTTCTCAAGGCTATCAATGTTTTCTTCTAAGGAGGTCATTTTATTAAGTGATTGTTTAGAGTTTAAAGTGAATTAGGTACTTCTCTCCGAGTTCTGCTTCGGGAAGTAATTCATCGAGGTTCCAGATTTTTGCAGGCGAAAGCCCAGAATTTTTCAACTCCTCTGAGTAATCTCCGCCTTTTAGATAGAGAATGCCATTGGCTGGAGAGTTGCGCGAACCTTTCGCCACCTTGTTTCTCACCCATCCAAAAAAGGTGGGAAGAGCAGTGACCGCTCGTCCCAAAATAAAATCGAATGCTTTCTTCTCGGGAAGTTCTTCCACTCTGCCACGTTTTGCCTGAGCATTGGTGAGGTTGAGCTTTTTAATTATATCCTCAACAACCATCACTTTTTTCCCAATCGAATCCATAAGTGTAAACTTTGCCTGCGGGTAACAAATGGCCATGGGAATGCCCGGCATTCCTCCTCCAGTCCCCACATCAAGCACCCGGGCTTTGGGCATGAGCCTGAGGAATTTAGTAAGCGTCAGGCAGTGGGCAAGGTGTTTGATTTCTAGACGATCCATATCTTTACGGGAGATCAGATTAATCTTTCCATTCCATTCCCTTAGCAGTTGGCAATATTCTTGGAGCTTTTCCCAGCTCCCTTCCTCCAAATCAGGGAACCACCTTTTTAGAGTGTGCCAGGGATCGATGTGTTCGCTCACCTCGGTAATATTAAGATGCCGAGGGTTAGTTTACCTTAATGGTAGGCAAGCCTTTTACTAGATCATCCATCGCTTTTGCCTGGGAAAGAAAGTCTTCCAGTTTATCGAGGGGTAGGGCACAGGGGCCATCGCATTTTGCACTTCCTGGATCGGGATGGGATTCCAAAAATAAACCACCAATTCTCTGGCTCATCCCAGCGAGCATTAAGTCAAAGACGGCTTGCCTGCGACCCCCTGCAGAATCACTCCTTCCTCCAGGTACTTGCAAAGAGTGGGTAACATCAAACACCACGGGACAACCTGTGTTTTTCATGATACCAAAATTAAGGGGGTCCACCACTAGGTTGTTATATCCAAAAGAACTGCCGCGTTCGCAGAGTAGGACCTGGTTGTTCCCTGCTTCTTCAAATTTACTAATGATATGACCCATTTCATGGGCTGCAAGAAACTGAGCTTTTTTTACATTCACCGGTTTGCCTGTCTTGGCCAGGGCAACCACCAGATCAGTTTGTCTGCATAAAAATGCGGGTAACTGCAAAACATCAATCACTTTGGCCGCAGGTATTGCCTGATGAGGTTCGTGGATATCCGAAATGACCGGCACTCCATAAGTCTGTTTGATCTCAGCGAGGATTTCGCATCCCTTATCGAGCCCAGGTCCACGGAATGATGAGATGGAGGAACGGTTGGCTTTATCAAAGGAAGCTTTAAACACATAAGGGATTTCAAGTTTACTCGCTATTTCTTGGTAAGCAGCCGCTACCTCCATAGCAAGTTCCCTGGATTCCAATACATTCATCCCTCCAAATAATACGAAGGGCAGATCATTGGAAATCTTCAGATCAGCAATGGAAATGACCTTTTGTTCGCTCATGATAAAGCAATTTCAGGCGGATTTCCATGTTCCGCAGTCACCACAATTCCAATCCCTCCACGGGGATTAAAAGACACCTCCACCCGGCACCATCTTGGATCTAAGGCCCCAACCAGATCGTCCAGTAATAAATTGGCAAAATGTTCGTGGAACACTCCCTCATCCCGGTAAGTCCAGAGGTAGAGTTTCAGGGATTTGGACTCCACGATTTTTTGGTCTGGTAAATAACGGATGAGAATTTCAGCAAAGTCGGGCTGGCCTGTTTTCGGGCAGAGGCAGGAAAATTCACTGGTTTCCAATTCTACAATGTAGTCACGTTCTGGATTTCGATTGGGGAAAGTTTCCAATTCCCGCTTGGGCTGAGTGCCTCCTTCCCCAAGCTTGGTCAGGTTGGCATGTTCTGGATTATCTGCATTCATTACGAAAAATTGGGTATAATTTCATTTAGGAGATGGATGAGCAAGGCAATCTGAGCAATTATTTTAATGTGTTTTCAGGCCCATTGAACAGAGGAGGGTATCTCCTTGCAGGACTCTTCCACTTGATCGAGAAAGACTTCCCTCCTGATCTCCCGGGCACCCAGGCTATGGAGAAATGGATTTGGCACCTGACAGTCGATAAAACGCAAGCCCTCATTTTTGGCCAATTCCACTAATTTAGCCATGCAAGCTTTGGAAGCTTCTGGCTCTAAATGGAACATCGATTCCCCAAAAAAAAGATCTCCAATCGCAAGTCCATAGAGTCCTCCTACCAAATCACCTTTCAGCCTTGCTTCGATCGAATGGGCAATGCCCAGGCTGTGTAATTTTGAGTATTCAATCATCATATCCGGCTCAATCCAGGTACTTTCCTGTTCTGGTCTGGGCACTTCGGCACATGCTTTCATCACCTCATCAAATGCCTGGTTAATGCTCACATTAAAGCGATTATCCTTAAGGGCCTTCGCCAGACTGCGTGATGTCTTGAACTCCTCAGGATAAAGCACCATTCGCGGATCCGGGGAGAACCAGCACCAAAAATGGGGGGACTCCTCCATTTTCATCCATGGAAAAATTCCTTTCCTGTACGCCGCAACCAATCTTTCCGTACTTAAGCTTTCGCTCAGAGCCACGAGCCCATTCGCATCGGATGTGCGTGGGTCTGGAAAATACTCAGGGAATTCGTCGTCGAGCAGGATCACTGCAACATCTTGAAGACTAGAAAGGCTCTGAGACCCCAGAAACTTTAAGTAAGCTAACCTCTGGCCTACAATTCATGCGCACACCATACAGGTTGCCCACCCCCCTGGTAATATGGATCACCCGGTCTTTCCAGTTATGCGCACCCTGTACCTTGGACCTGTCCTGAACGGGAGCAAACGGGGCATAATTTTTAAATGGAATCACAAATTGTCCGCCATGGGTATGGCCACTTAGCATAAGGTCCCAGGCATAGCCCTCCAGTCCCTCCTTTGCATCCGGGTTATGATTAAGTAAAAGAATAGGGCCATATTTCTTATTTTTGGAATGGGGAATTTTTTCCAGGCAATTTCCTGGTCGGCAATTACCAGCCCATAAGTCTCCAAGGCCTGCGATGGTTACAGTGCTGCCATTGAGGTAGACATCCTCGCGTTTGTTTTCCAGCACCTTGATGTTGGCAGATTCCAATAACCTGCGAATCTTTGCACTGCTGGCATACCCTCCATGCTTAAGGGCCCATTTCCCCCCATCATGATTTCCCAGGCAGGCATAAGTGGGTATTCTGGTTGCGAATTTTTTTAGCAAGTTGGCGTAATCGGAAAGATCTTTTTTGCTGGGTTGATCGGTTACAAAATCTCCCGTTATCACACATGCATGAGGTGATTGCTCCAGTCCTTTTTTAAGTGCCTCTGTTAAATATTCCAGGGATACAACCGGAGAGAGATGAAGGTCCGAAAGGTGGAGCAGTTTGAAATTCGCTTTCGGGTGCATCGCCTTGAGCATAATTTCCTTGTTGGTTACTTCCAGCCATTGAGCCTCGTAGGTAAGGTATCCAGCCGAGGCCAGTATCCCGGTTCCACCAAAGAGAGAATATTTTATCCATTCTCTTCGGGTAATGTTTTTATTTTTACGGGGATAGTTACGCTCCCTTTCCATTTCTTTATGGAAGTCAGGGATTTTACTGCCCATCTCTACTCGGAGATTCCTCCATTTGCATCCAGTTCCTCAATCTTTGCAATCATGGATGCATTCTCAGTTTCCAGTTCTTTTCCACTTCTTAAATCTTTAATTTTTATTCTTCCCTGTGCGGCCTCTTCTTCCCCGATAATTATTGCATAGCGGGCTCCAGACTTTCCGGCATCCTTAAACTGTTTTCCAAAACCGCTCGGCTTTAAAGAATAGGTGGTGGAAAAACCAGCCCTTCGAAGATGGGTGGATGCATGGAGTGCGTTCGTTCTTTGTTCTTCTCCAAAAATTACAAAAAGATCGGGGGCCACCACATAGCGCGGTAATAGATTTTTGGATTCCAAACAATCGCTCAATGTCATATCCCCAATCGCAAATCCGGCCGCGGGCATATCACAATTACCCGAGAGTTTACCGATTAAATGATCATACCGTCCACCCCCCGCCAGGGCTCTTCCCTGGCCGGTTGCCTCAAAGGCTTCGTATACAAAGCCGGTGTAATAAGCGAGGCCCCGTACGATCGAGAGATCCACCCTGATTCGTTGTTCGCAACCATGAGCACTCAGGCGGTCGAGCAATCCCTGCCAGTCCTGGGCCCGTTTTTCCCCAGCTTCCCCACAGTTTTGTAATTCCTTAATGACCGCATCCAAATTATCCAGTTCCTTAATTTCTTTTATTCTTTGGAACAGTTCTTCCCCCCTTCCAGGATTTGCTTTCTCCAGGGCTTCTTTGGTTTGTTCGGGTTTTCGCCTTTCGCTTTTATCAACCGCATCAAGTGTGGCAGGGCGTGCATCTTCGCTTACCTTCAGGTAATCGAGCAAGAGTACCCAGGTTATCCGGTCACTCAGCCGTATGATAACATCCTCAGGGCCCAGGCCAAAGGTGTCAAAAATAGCGGAAAGCAGGGCAATCAATTCGGCGTCTGCATCCACTCCTGGTTCGCCCAATAAGTCGGCATTAAACTGGTAAAAAGAGCGGCCTCTGCCTTTTTGTGGCCGTTCGTATCGAAAATGCTCCCCAATATTAAACCATTTTATGGGTTTGGGCAGAGCGTTTGCCCGGGCGGCAACCAGGCGGGCAAGGGTGGGGGTGAGTTCCGGGCGGAGGGCCACTTTTCTTCCTCCTTTATCTTCAAAATGAAATAATTGCCCCGCAATTTCTTCCCCTGATTTTTCAAGATATAGATCGAGTGGTTCCACGATGGGTACATCATACTCCTGAAAGTCAAAGGCTCGTGCAACCGTGCGAAACACACGAAAGAGGTGATTGCGTCGGGCACAATCATCGGGAAGGAATTCCCGAAAGCCGGGCAGGGTATCAAAAGCCAAAATTACTTCCCCTTACCCAATGAGCCCAGGCTCAAATATTGTCGAGGTCCAGTTTTTCGAGCCCCGCCTTCATCTCCTTACCCGCTTTAAACTTCACGACCGCCCGTCTGGGAATCACAACATCCTTCTCGGGTTGGTTAGGGTTTCTGCCCACTCTTGATTTTCTAACCTGCACTTCAAATACTCCAAAGTTGCGAAGTTCCACATTTTGGCCACTGGTCAGGCCCTTACAAATGTGGTCCAAGGTTTTTTGCACAATCTCGGTGACATGCTTGTGGTTGTAATCAGCGCCCTCGTAAATAGATTGGACGATTTGTCTCTTGGTCAGGTTGTTCGACATGGGGGGTAAATCGGTTTGAAAGACCTTGCTATAGGGGTTAGGATGAGTTTCCATAAATTCCCAACCACGAACGACCTGTCAAACTATTATTTTTCAGTATATGTCTAAAAAAGACGACGATAACCCTATGGAAGAAATCCAAAAGCAACTCCAGGACTTGCTCAAAAACAAGAACCTGCAAGTTGCTTTTGCTCCCTTCATGCAATCTATGAACAAGGATTCCGAAGAGGATAAATCCAAAGAGACTGAGAACCCTCCTCCCTCTAAAAATAAAGATCCGGAACCCGCCAGCGACCCGCTTGAGTCTATTCGTTCTTTCGATCGTAAACCTAAGGAGATCAGGGACTACCTCGATCGTTTTGTAATCAAGCAGGAGCAGGCCAAGCGGGTGCTCTCTGTCGCGGTGTGCGATCATTACAACCATGTTCGCCGCTGCCTTAAGGATACCCGTGCCCAGTCTGCGGAGTACATGAAGCCTAATGTTTTACTTCTCGGGCCTACCGGTGTGGGGAAGACATATTTGATGCGCAATGTGGCCAAGCTGATCGGGGTACCTTTCGTCAAGGCAGATGCCACCAAATTTTCCGAGACCGGATATGTGGGCAACGATGTGGAAGACCTCGTGCGCGACCTCGTCAAACAGGCGGAAGGTGATGTGGAGCTCGCCCAGTATGGTATCATTTATGTCGACGAGATCGACAAAATCGCCGCCGAGGGCTCCCGTGGCGGGCGAGATGTTTCCGGCCGGGGCGTACAAATCAACCTGCTCAAATTAATGGAGGAGACGGAGGTCAACCTGCAATCCCCCCAGGATATGATGGGCCAGATGAAAGCATTCATGGAAATGCAACGCGGGGGAAAGCCGAAAAAGCCCACCATTTCCACAAAAAATATTCTCTTTATTGTCAGCGGTGCGTTTGATCAACTCGCGGAGAGCGTGCGTAAACGTCTCGATCTTAACCGTATCGGGTTTGGCTCATCCGAGGAACAGGAACAGTCCGAAAGTGGGGTTAATTTCCTTAATAAAGCGGAGACCCAGGATTTTATTAAATACGGGTTTGAGCCCGAGTTTGTGGGCCGTCTGCCCGTACGGGTTGCCTGTGACCACCTGACTAAGGAAGATCTGGCCGATATTCTTCTGTCCTCCGAGGGCAATGCCCTCGATCAGTACCGCAAAGACTTTGACGGTTACGGGATCAAGTTTGAGATTGATGACTCGGCCATCCGGGAGGTCGCCCGTCAGGCAGCTGATGAAAAGACTGGTGCCCGTGGCTTGGTTACGGTGCTCGAAAAAGCCTTTCGAGATTTTAAGTTTGAGCTCCCCTCAACCTCCATCCGGCAATTTTCGGTGTCTGCTGATACCGTTCGTTCTCCGGCAGAGTCCCTCAGCTCCCTGATTGAGGATAACCGCGATTTGGTGGATGAAAACATGCTCGAGGATGTGGACCGCTTTGTGGACTCTTTTCGGCGGGAGCATGGGTACGAGCTGCGCTTCCGCAAGGCGGCCAAGGTGGCGGTGGTCAAGGAAGCCACCGAGGAGAACCGTTCCGTGGTCGCCCTGTGTGAAAAAAAGTTCAAGGACTTCGAGCATGGACTGGGCATCATTTCCCAACGCACCGGTAAGCGTTCCTTTATCATCGAGAAAAAAGTGATCGACGATCCAGACAAGGAGCTTTCCCGCTGGGTGGTGGAGAGCTTCGGCCAGTCCGAGGCGAAAGATTCGTGAGCGGGCCCGATCCCGCTGCCGTCCGGGCAACCTTTTCCAGCGTTGCCCCCCGTTACGATCTTGCCAACCACTGGCTCTCGGGAGGGATCGATTTTTACTGGCGCCACCAGCTCGTCCAGTCCGCCGCCCGGAACCACCCCGTGGATGTTCTTGACCTTGCCACCGGTAGTGGAGATGTGCTCTTTGCCTTGCGTCAGGGGCTGGGGGATGAGGCCCGGCTTACCGGGCTTGATTTTTGCGAACCTATGCTCGACTGTGCCCGTGCCAAGCGGGCAAAAAAAGGCCTGGGCGAGGGGGCCAATCAGTTTCTCACTGGGGACTGTCTCGATCTTCCCTTCGAGGATGCCAGTTTTGATCTGGTAACCATCGCCTTTGGATTGCGCAACCTCGCCGACCGTGGTCAGGGTCTTTCAGAAATGCTCCGTGTGCTCCGCCCGGGTGGCCGATTGATCGTGCTGGAGTTTAGCCAGCCCTACTTCTGGTTTCGTCCCTTTTACTATCTTTATCTTCGTGGGGTGCTCCCCTGGGTTGCCCGTTGGATGACGGGCGATCGGGATGCTTACCTGTACCTTGGGTCGAGCATTTCCGAATTTCCAGACCGTGCCGGTCTTTGCCGCGAAATTGAAAACAGTGGATTTTCTCAGGTTCAGGCAAAAGCGCTTACCTTTTCCATCGTTGCTTTGCACGAAGGTGTAAAAGAGCGAAGGAAGTGTGAAGGTTGAAGAGTGAAATGATAAACTCTGTCCTTTTCCTCAGTTCGTAATTATTTTATTTCAAAGAGGGCTGTCTGGGGTGTTTTATGTAGGAAATGCGTAAGCAATGCCTTGAATCTACTTCAAACTTCAATTTTCACTCTTCACACTTTCTTACATCCACACCCGCTCCTTCCACCACGGAAAACCCCTCGAAATTTGGATGCCCGAGGTAGAGATGGCCCCGGCTACCTGCTCCTTCATGGGCTTTGCGAAAGGCTTCCGACTTAGTCCAGTTCTCAAACGCACTCTCCGAGGCCCAAAGGGTATGGGAAGCATAGAGCACATGGTCCTCCAGTTCCGGCCCCTTCAATAAGTTGAAGTGGATAAAGCCGGGCACATCCGAAAGGTAGGTATTGCGCGTCTTCCAGATCTGTTCGAATTCAGACTCTTTACCGGGCACAATCTTAAAACGGTTCATGGCGATAAATTCACTCATAATCAAAAGTTACTTCTCCATTCTCCATTCACTCTTCACTCTTACTTTTTTGAGCTTCCCCACCAGTCCTTGCTGGGGATGTGGTTT